>DASZCA010000025.1:0-3082 GCA_035943555.1 Verrucomicrobiia bacterium | reverse complement strand
GAACAGGCCAGCAGCCAGTCCTATGAATTCAGCGGCGGCCAGCCGACGGCCGTCAACACCACCGTTTTCAAATACGGCGTCAGCGCGCAGCATGAAGGCGTGTTCACCATCCCGGGTATGCAGGCCAGTCTCAACGGCCAGCTCCTCGCTTCCCAGCCGGTAACGCTTACCGTTCAAAAACCCAATGCGTCGCTCAACGGCGCCGGCATCTCCGGCAATGAGATCGCCGTCCTCCGGTTGAGTTCGCCCCCGGTAAAATATTACGCCGGCGAATCCGCCGCCCTGCATTTCGATCTGTATCTGCGCGATGACATCCGGAACCTTCACGATGTTTCCGTGGCCATTTCCTCCGGGGACGCCTTCAGCACGGGCAAGGCCGCCGCCAGCAACTCATCGCGCCGGTTGCAGGTCGGCAACCGCGCTTACACCATCGTTCCGGTTTCCGTCCCGCTGACGGCCGTGAAGACTGGCACTTCCACCCTCGGCCCTTTCACCGCCACCATCATTGTGGATGTCGCCAACAATTGGTTTTTGGAACAAAGGCAGTTCACCGCCACTTCTGATTCGACCAATGTCTCGACCGCACCCCTGCCCTCGGAAAATAAGCCCGCAAATTTCAGCGGCGCCGTCGGTAACTTCACCCTGGCCGCGACCGCCGGGCCGGCCACCGTCACCGTCGGCGATCCGATCACCGTCCACGTAAAAATTTCCGGCCATGGCTCGTTTGATTCCGTCACGTTGCCGGCCCAAGATTCTTGGCATGACTTCAAAGCCTATCCGCCGACTTCCAAGCTGGAAACCAGCGACCAGATTGGGCTGCAAGGAACAAAAACATTCGAGCAGATCATCTCCCCCCTGAATACTGACATTCACGCTTTGCCGCCGCTGGATTTCAGCTTTTTCAATCCGGAAGATGGCAAATATCATTCGCTCCAATCGACCGCCACCCCGCTGACCATCAAGGCGGCCGGCGCCACACCCATGCCGGTGATCGCGGCCACCAAAACTTCCCCCGCCGAAAGCCAGTCGCCGCAGGACATCCTGCCCGCCAAAGACCAGCTTGGCACGTTGGTCCCGTCCGCCCCGCCGCTCATCGCTCGCCCGGGATTTCTCGCCGCCCAGGCGGTTCCGGTGTTGGCCTTCGTGGCCGCTTTTGTCTGGCGCCGGCGCACCGATAGCCTCGCAAACAATCCGCGCTTGCGCCGTCGCTTGGCCGTTGCCCAGCTCATGTCCGCCGGCATCATGGATCTGAAAAAATACGCGGCGGCGAACCAGCCTGACGAATTTTTTGCCACGCTGTTCCGCTTGTTGCAGGAACAGTTGGGCGAACGGCTGGATTGCCCCGCCACCGCCATCACCGAAAATGTGATCGAGGAACATCCGGTGCTGCGCACCGCGCCCAAGGCCACCCTCGATGGTTTGCGCGACCTCTTCCAGCTTTGCAATCAGGCCCGCTACGCGCCCGTGCGCGGCACCAGCGAACTGAATTCCGTCGCCGCCCAATTTGAAAAAGCCATCGGCCAGTTGCAGGAGGTGAAAGCGTGAAATCCATTTTCGCCCGTCTCGCTTGCTTGATGTTGCTTCTGCTGGTCTGCGCCACAAAAATTCTGGCCGCAGATACCGCCGCCGATTTTGCCGCCGCCAACAAGCTCTACGCCGAGGGAAAATTTGCCGATTCTGCCGCCGCCTACGAAACCATTTTAAAGACCGGCGCGCAGTCGCCCGCGCTGTTGTTCAATGCCGGCAACGCGGAATTCAAGGCCGGCCATCTTGGCAAAGCCATCGCCGCTTACCGCCAGGCGGAGCAACTGGAGCCGCGCGATGCCGAGTTGCGCGCCAATCTCGCCTTTGTCCGCAACCAGGTGCAAGGTGCCGCCGGGCGCGAAAGCCGCTGGCAAAACTGGGTGGGCTCCCTCACGCTGAACGAAGGCGCCGTCCTTACCGCCGTCTTTTTCTGGGCGCTCCTCGGTCTGCTCACGCTCCGGCAGATTCGTCCGGCGCTCGCCCCCAAGCTGCGCAGTGCGACCCAATGGATCTTGGTGCTGGCCATTTTCTCCGGTGTCGTGCTGGCGTTGCAGGCGGCGAATCATTTTCAGGCGGCCGTCGCCGTCGTGACCAGCGCCGAAACGGCGGCTCGCAGCGGCCCGTTCGATGACGCGCAAAGCTCCTTCACCGCCCACGACGGCGCCGAATTGCGCGTCCTGGACCGGCACGATAACTGGTTTCAAGTCGTCAATGGCGCCGGAAAATCCGGCTGGCTGAACACCAACCAAGCAAGCGTTTTACCCGGCGCATAAACCACCCCGTAGCGGCGCCTCGGCAGAGCGCCGATTTCCAACTGCTCGGCAGAAACCTTTCTCAAACCCGCTGACTCAATGGGCGGCGGCTGTGTTGGGGAGAAAGGGACCAGCCGCAGCGCGTGGCCTACAACCGCTGCACCCGCATTTATGTGCCGTTGCCTGATCCAATCTTTTTTTAGGTTCAAGGTTTCTACAAAGCAGCTTCCCAGCCTGCCGGCGCTGGCAGCCACCGCCGAATCCATCTTCTGCCAAGCCCTCTAATGTGATTTAAAACGTCGGCCAATATTACACTTTTGCGCTTTTAAAACCGTCTGGGTAAACCGCTAAAAATTTATTTTATCCCCGCCTCCGCTTTAAACATTGCCGGTTTTTTATGTGCGACAAAACAAGTCCTTATCCGGGCACGGCTTTTGCTCTAATCTGTTGATTCGGATTGTTTTATAACCTTGATTCATATGGCATACAAAAAACTCACGTTTGTTTTGGCGCTGATCTTGACCTTGGGCTTTCTGCACACGGAAGCCAGCCCGCTCACCTACACCTACACTTTCGTACCGGACGCGAACGACTTCAATTCTGACGGCTTCGGCGGCACCATCACGTTGGATGCCTCCTCCAGCAACAATGGCCAGACCGCCGACGTTTTAGGGGTCAATATTTATGGGCCGTTCATCAATCCGGAAAGCTTCAATTCGGTCACCGAGTCCTTGCTCTTGCGCGGCACGTTTGTGTGGAACTCGAGCGTGATCACCTCCATGGACCTCAGCATACAGAATCCGTCA
>DASZCA010000024.1:0-8643 GCA_035943555.1 Verrucomicrobiia bacterium | reverse complement strand
ATCACGCTGTATTGGTTTTATCCCTAGGCCTATGTCTGTGCCTGGGCTTCACTGTGGCCGGATTGACGCGACCGGGAATTTCTTTGAAGAATGAAGGGTTGGCGTGGCTGATGGCGTTGCTGGTCACTTTGACGGCGTTGGGCGGGACGTATTGCTGGCGGAATTTTGATTCGGCTGAATACACGTTTGCGCTGCATAAAAAATGGGCGGTGGACTATCTCGGCATCGGCCATCCGGGGCGGGCGGGGTTGCATCTGCGGGAAGCTTTGTGGCTGCGGCCGGATGACGCCGAGACGAAAAAAGAACTTGGCTTGCTGCAGGAACGCCGCCTAAATGAAACGTTGCCGGAAAAAGTTCCATGACGCCGCCACTTCAAAAAACTGATCCGCCCAAGGTTTTCGCCATGTGGCTGGCCGCGCTATTTTTGACCGTGCTGGGGGCGAAGCTGTGGATCGTGCAATTGTACGGCTCGCCGCTGCCGTTGTGGGACCAGTGGTACGAAGCGAAGGGGTTTTTCCGGGCCTGGGCGGAAGGTCATCTGCCCTGGCAGGCTTTTTTTGAGCCGGACAACGGGCACCGGATCCTGGCCAACCGCGTGCTGGATGTGACGCTCATCGAATTGAACGGGCGTTGGGAACCGCTGATGCAGATGACGGCCAACGTATGCATCCACGCGACGTTCGCCGGCGGCCTGGCTTTTTGCCTGTGGCATTTTCTGGGGCGAAAAAATGGAGGGCTTTTCTGCGTCCTCGTGGCGCCGTTTTACGCGTTGCCGTATGCGGGGGAGAATGCGATCTGGGCGATCACCCTGGAATATTTTCTCGATGCCTTTTCCCTGGCGACGCTCGTTTTGCTCGGCTTTGCCCGGCCCGGCAGCCGGTGGTGGTGGGCGGGGGTGGCGGTGGCGGTGCTGGGCCTGTTCACGATGGCCACCGGGTTGCTGGCGCCGATGACGGTCGCCGGACTGACCGTGCTGCGCCTGATCAAAGAATGGCGGTTGAAAAAAAATAAGTGGAACCTGATCACGCTGGGCGTCTGCGCGGGGATCACGGTGCTGGGCGCGAGCCTGAATTCCGTGACCGAGGACAAAAGCCTGCAGGCACATGCGTTGAAGGAGTTCCTGCCGGCTTTTTTCCGCAACCTGACCTGGGTTTTTTATGACTCGCCGGTGGCAGGGTTTTTTGTGCTGCTGCTGCCGTTGCTCCTGCTGTTGATCGTCTATTTCCGGCGAAATTTTGCGGAGTCGCGGGCGGCGGAACTGCTGTTGACGATGGGGCTCTGGGGAATTTTGCAAGCCGCCGCCCTGGGGTATGGACGGGCGAATTATGGCGACGGTTATCCGACGAGCCGTTATCTGGATATCTTGAACATTGCGGTGATCGCCGCGCTGTTCGCCGTGCTGTTGCTGGCGCGGTTCTGGTTGCGCGGGCCGTTTTTCACCCGGTTCACGTTGCTGGCGCCGGTGATTTTTTCCGCCGTGATCTTCTGCGCCCTGGCCCGCATCTCGGAAACGGTGGTGGACGGGCTGTTGCAACCGACCCGCACGATGAATTTGGTGGCCGAGGAACGGGTGGAACGGTTTTTGAGCACGGGCAACCAAAGTGAACTGTTTGAAAAACCCACGGTGCGACCGGAGCCCAAGGTGGCGCTGGAGGTGCTGACCAATGCCAGCCTGCAAGTCATTTTGCCGGCCTGCTGCCTGCCGCCGGCCACGCCGCAGGTGGCGGGGCGTTTCAGTTTTGTCTCAAACTGGTTGCTGAACAATGCCACGACCCTGCTTTACGGCGGACTGGTGCTGTTTCTTGCCTTGGTGGGCCGTCAGCTTGTCCGCAGTCCGGCGGGGCTGGCTTGGGAAAATCTTCCGGCTTTCATCGCCCTGCTGGCGTTGCTGGCCGCGCTCGGATTTGTGTGGTCGCGCAGCGTGAATACGCGGCGGACGATGGAATACAGCTTACAGACGCAGTTGGTGGGATATTTCCAGGCGAACAACAATCCGCAGCGGGCCGCCATCCACGCGGCCAAGGCGGAGGCGCTGAAGAATGACGCTGGACGCCTGCGACCATGAAATTTCCGCGTCTCAGCCGGAGGAAGTTCATCGCGAGCGCGGTGGGAGCGGCGGTGTTAGCGCCGCTGGCGGTGGTGGCGGAGGCGAAGCTCGCGGAGCCGACGTGGTTGAAGATCCGGCGGGTGCGGATCGGGTCCGGGACAGCATCGCACCGGCTGGTTCACTTCACGGATATTCATCATAAAGGGGATCGGGCCTATCTGGAGACGGTGGTCAAAACAATCAATTCACTTTCGCCGGATTTTGTCTGTTTCACGGGGGACATCATTGAGGAGTTCCGATTCTTGAAGGAAGCGTTGGAACTGATGGCGGGGATCAAGTCGCCCATGTTTGGCGTGCCGGGGAATCATGATTATTGGAGCAGCATCAATTTTGAGCCGGTGCATCAATGTTTTGCGGCGACGGGCGGAGCGTGGCTGATCGATGAGCAGCGCCGCATCGCGAATGGCAAGATCAACCTCATCGGGGCCACGTGCATCCATGCGAGCCAGGCGCTGGTGACGGCGGATCCGGCGGCCAAGAATATTTTACTGATGCATTATCCGGCGTGGGTGAAGAAGCTGGGTGACCAGAAATTTGACCTGATGCTGGCGGGGCATTCGCATGGCGGGCAGGTCAGAATACCGTTTTATGGGCCGGTGATGGTGCCGTTCGGCGTGGATGAATATGACCTGGGGTTGTACCAGACGAAGGCGGGGCCGCTGTATGTGAACGCGGGCATCGGGTATATCTACAATTATAATTTCAGGTTCAACTGCCGGCCGGAGATCACAGTGATCGAGGTTTGAATTTTTTAACCACGGATGGACACGGATAAGGACGGGGGCTTGACGCGAATTTCACGAATCAGCGCGAATTGAGGCCGGAGCAAACACTATCCGCCACGAAACACACCCAATACGCGAAACGAAAAACGGTGATTATGATCTGATCAGCGGATTGCGGCGGGGCGTTCTTTCAGGGTGCCGATCACTTCCAACGCGTAACCGGCGAGAACCAAGAGAATGCCGGCGCTGACGTATTTGATGGTGTCCGACAGGAGGTAGATCAAAAGAATCGCACCCACGCCCAAGGCCGCGAGGATGATTTTTTTCTGCATGGATGATTCCAGGGTGGTCGCGAAAAACGGCAGGACGGCGGCGGCGAGGCCCAGCGCGAGAATCCACCAGCCCAATCCGTGCGCGACGTCGCCGGCATGAACCTGATAGGTGCCGGTCGAGAGGGAGAGATTCATATGCGGCAGCGAAATTCCCGGTGTCATTTGCCCCATGTTTTGCTGCAATTGCGCGGCCATGTCATTGGCGATCGCGCCGGGATTGATGGCAAACCAGGGCAGGAAAAATCCGACCAGCAGCACGGCGGCGCCCAGCAGGACCATTTTGCGTTGAACATTCATCTCGGCGGCGGGCTTGGGCGGGGATGGAACGCTGCTGGCCAAGGCGTTCAACAGTTCGGCGCTTTCCGGGGCGGTGATTTTTCCGGCTTCAAGCAGTTGCAACACTTTCTCGCGTTCATGGGACAGGTCTTCCGCCGGAGCGACGGAGGCGGGTTGGGATTGGGACGAGGCGAGGCTTAAGAGCGGATAGGCGAGCAACAATCCGAAGGTAAGCGCATAAATGCCCACGGGTGAAATGCCATACGCCTGCCAGATACACAGCGGAATCAAGCCGGCGCAGAGGATGTTGCCGACGCCGAGCCAGGCGCGGACGCCATCCATGTCCGGTGATTTTTCCACCGCAGTCAACTGACCGCCAATCCATTTACGATAGAGCCGGGTCACAAAGGGGACCGCGAGCAGCGGCAGCAAGACAAGTGAAATACATTCAACCGGCGTCAACCGCTGGCCGCCAGTCCGTCCACGTTGCTGATCCTCCACATAAAGCGCAAACACGCCCAGTCCGACGGCCAGCAGCCAGAGCAAAGAAGACCGCCAGCGGTTAAGACCGGTATAGTTATGGCAGGCGAGAGCGCCAGCCCAGATGGCCGACACCGCCGCCGTGGCCATCAGCACGGCCACAATCAGACGTTCATACTCCGGCATCATGATGAGGTTCCTTTCAATAGTTGCGTGGCTTCGGAGACATTGATTTCGCCGCGTTCAAGCTGTTCCAAAATCTGCGAGCGGCGGACGGGCGTGCTGGTGTTGCCCAGCAGTTCGTTCACAAGGTCGAGGCGCTTGCAGACGGTGGGATAGGAGATGCCCAGTTCTTTTTCGACGTCGCGGATTTTTCCCTGGCAACGGAGGAAGATCATGACGAATTCCTGCAAGTCCGGCGGCAGGCGGAAGAACAGGGGTATCTCCAATTGGGAATCGATCTGGGTGTTGCATCCGTGGCAGGAAAGGCGGGTGATGCCGAGTTGATCACCGCAAAAAGGGCAGCGCGTGATGAGCTTTTTCGCGTTGTTTCCGGGTTTTGCCATCGGTTTATCAAGTTATAAATTGATTTATTTAATGTGTCAATTGAATTATTTAAGTTATTGGATATTGGGATTTAATGATGACAGCTTTTTAGCAAGTTGTGAGCATCGGGTTTAATTTCACCCCTCACCCTGGCCTTCTCCCCTCGGAGGGGCGAGGGAACTCGCGTCGGATGGGTGTCAGCGCAAGATAGAGAGCGGGTAAAATAATTTTTTTTGGAAACAGGTGGTGTGGATTTGAAAACGATTTGGTTGGCAATCGCGGCGCGCGCGGCGCGACGCGCCCTACCATGTACGTTTGCAGGCGGTGATCACTTGGCGTAGAAAGCTTTGGTGGCAGGCGAAAGCGTCCGCCTTAGCCAAAGGCTGCGCCGCGACAGGGTGTCACCGCTACCGCTTTGCCACCGCAATCCAAGACGCTGCAGGCGGATAAAGGGGCGAAGGGCAAATATTCGAGGACGAGGACGAGAAGGAGGACGAGGAGGACGGGCTGAGGTTGGCAGAGGGTTCGGTTTGAATTCCGGCGGGGTGGCTTGTATTGTGCGGCGAATGTCGTCTCTGGAAACGAATGTCTTGCCGCTGGCGGCGCCGGTCGCCTCGGTGTGGGGCGTGGGCGAGGAGCGGGCGCGGTTGCTGGCGCGGCTGGAAATTTTTACGGTCGAGGATTTGTTGCTGCACAAGCCAAGGCGGTACGAGGATCGCCGGAAATTTTTATCGATCCGTGATCTGAAACCCAAAGAGGCGGCGACGGTGCGGGGGACGATCGTGGCTTCGGGCATCAAGCGTTTCCGAAAAGGCACGCGGTCGATGTTTGAATGCGTGTTTGAAGACGGCACGGCGCGGTTGCATTGCCGGTGGTGGCAGGCGCAGGCGTGGATGCCGGACTGGTATGCGGTGGGTCGCGAGTTTCTGATCTACGGCAAAATGGACGACGACAAGAAGCCGCGCACGTTCACGCATCCGGAAACGGAGTATTGCGAGCCGGGGGATGATGAATTTATCCATGTGAACCGGATCGTGCCGGTGCATCCGCTAACGGAAGGGCTGACGGCGCGGGTGATGCGGTCGCTGATCTGGCGGGCGTTGGAGAAGTTTGAGGGGGAAATCAAGGAGCCGGCCATCGCGCTGGACCTGAAACGATATCCGGCGCGCGGCAATGCGGTGCGGATGATCCATTTTCCGCAGGAACTCATGGATGTGGAGATCGCGCGGCAACGGCTGGCGCTGGATGAATTTGTGGGGTTGCAGGTGCAGATCCAGTCGCGCCGGAAAAAATTTGAGGCGCAATCCAAGGCGTTGCCGTGCGGTGGGGATAACCAGTTGATGAAGCCGTTTCTGGCGCAACTGGGATTCAAGCTCACGGAGGCGCAGACGAAGGTGTTGCGGGAAATCCGCGCGGACATGGGCGGAGTGCATCCGATGCGGCGGTTGTTGCAGGGCGATGTCGGGTCAGGCAAGACGGCGGTGGCGGCGTGCAGCGCGTTGATGGCGTTGGAAGGCGGATTCAACGTGGCGCTGATGGCACCGACGGAGATTTTGGCGGAGCAGCATTTTCGGAATTTTTCCAAGTGGTTTGAACCGCTGGGGGTGAAGGTGGAGATGCAAACGGGGAGCCGGAAGACGGGGGAGGATGGCGGGAATGGGGAAAGAGTGGGGAAACATTCAGCATTCAACATTCAACATTCAACGTTCAAGGGGGAAGGGGTGCGCACGGTGTTCATTGGCACGCATGCGTTGCTGACGGGCGGGTTTGAGCTGGCGCGGCTGGGGTTGGTGATCATTGATGAGCAGCACAAGTTTGGAGTGACGCAGCGGGAGGCACTGGTGCGCAAAGGGAATTATCCGCATCTGCTGGTGATGACGGCGACGCCGATTCCACGGACGCTCGGTTTGACGTTGTATGGTGACCTGGATGTCTCAGTGATTGATGAATTGCCGGGCGGGCGCGGGGCGATCAAGACGTTTGTGCGCCCGACCACCAAGTTGCCGAAGGTTTTTGATTTTATCCGCGAAAAGCTCACGGGCGGGCGGCAGGCGTATATCGTCTATCCGCGCGTGGAGGTGGCGGATACGGACAAGGATATCAAGGCGGTGACGAAGGAGTTTGCCAACGTGCAGAAGGCGCTGGGGCCGTTCAAGGCTGGGTTGTTGCACGGTCGCATCAAGGCGGCGGACAAGGAGGCAGTGATGGCGCAGTTCCGTACAAACAAAATCCAGGCGCTGGTGGCGACGTCGCTCATCGAGGTAGGGGTGGATGTGCCGAACGCGACAGTGATGTTGATCGAGAACGCGGAGCATTTCGGGCTGGCGCAGTTGCATCAGTTGCGCGGGCGCATCGGGCGCGGGGCGCATGAGAGTTTTTGCATTTTGATCTCGGATGCGTTGCATCCGGAGGCGCTGGCGCGGTTGAAGATTTTGGAGGAGACGAATGACGGGTTTAAGATCGCGGAGGCGGATCTGAAATTGCGCGGGCCCGGTGAGTTACTGGGGCAGGAACAGAGCGGGGCGATGCGGTTGCGGTTTGGGGACCTGGCGGAGGATTTGAACCTGATACGGCAGGCAAGGGATTTGGCGGCGAAGGCGTTAGGGTGAAAAACGGAAGGGGGAAAGCGGAAAAGGCCGCGAATTGCGGGGAATACGCACAATTTTTTACCACGGATCAACACGGATAGGGGGAAAAGTTTGACGCGAATTGCGCTAATTTTAATGGCGAAAAAACAAAGGCAGAAAAGACGGAACGAGGTGGTGCGGTTGGATGCGTCGGTTGCAGGTCAACCGCTGCGGCCGGTCCCTCACGCCCTACACAGCCGCCGCCCATTGGTGGACAATCAAACCACGTTGGCGGAGGAGGGTGCTTTTGACACGAATTAGAACAGGTTTTTAATTTAGTCACACCCGAGCTGGTTTGTTTGGAATTCAATATTGAACAGTCACGCGGAAGAACTGGGCGGGGGTGGTGTTGGTGCAATTAAAAATCGCGGCGGCTCCGTTGCCACTGGCGGATGAGCCGATATTGTTCCAAGCGGTTCGAAGATTGGTGGCGGTCTGCATCTGGTATGTGTAGTTGCTGAAGGTGAGGCAGCTGATCTGAAATTGGCTTGCACTTTGCCGGGTGATCTGCAGCGCCGGCGGTTCTGGCGGGCCGGTGAGCAGGAACTGCCACACGGGCTGGTAGAGCGGGGTGACACCATCGGCGGCGAGCGGGGTGGCGGAATCGGCGACGGTGGCGCCATGATAATTTCCATCGAACGGCGCGACGTCCGTGGTGAGCATGTGCGAACCGAAAAACGGGGCGGCGTTGCTTTCTACGAGCAGCGGTCCGCCGAATTGAGCGAGACCATAGCCGTTCCAGGTGGGAATTTCTTCGATGTACGGGATCAACGGATCCTGTACATGCACAAAGCCAAAGTAATATTCAGCAGCGGTGACACCCGGTGTGGAAATCCAACTGGCCGGCTGGCCGGGCAACTGTCCGTCGGGCGTCCACCAATCCGTATCCGAAAACATGAGCGAGCGGGCGACGGGATAAGTTTTCGCAATCAGGCCGGAATGGCCCGCGCCTTGGGAATGCCCGGCGATCACGATCAGCGGCCAGTTCACGTTGGATTGCGCATCCAGATATTGGCCCCAGTTTTGTGACGGATTTTTCGCCGCCAGATAGAGGAGCGCTTTCACGAGCCGGTTGGTGATGGAATCCGCCCGGGCGATGGCGATCTGAGCGTTGGTGCCGCCGTTGATGACCGCCAGGCGCGTATCGCGGTAACCGTTGGGGTCCGGCAGATCGCCGCAAAGACTGTTCATTGTGTTGGGATCTTCGTACATCAGGCCGAGAGTGTGAAAGCCGAGGTTCGCCGCCGTTTTCAGGATATCCGTATAGCCGGCGGGGGCACCGCCGGTGCCGGGCAGGAAGACGAACAACTGGTGGCGCGCGGGGACGCCGGAGTTCAGGTAGGCGTAGTGGTAGTTGTTGAACTGGGTGATGTTGGTATCGGTCTGACTGGGCTGCACTAATTGCAAGGTTTGGGCGCGGGAGTTGTGAGCAAGCAATATGACGAGCCAGCCGGCGAGGATGGTGGTCAGCCGGCGGGCACAATTTTTTTGCCGCAAGTTCAAGCGCATCTTGTGATTCATCAGACGAAAATGGGCGGGGAATGTTACCG
>DASZCA010000023.1:0-42382 GCA_035943555.1 Verrucomicrobiia bacterium | reverse complement strand
GGCTCACCGCCTCCACGATCTGGCCGAAGGCATAGTCATTGTCCGCCACCTGCGCGGCCGGCGTGGGTGAACCCGCCTTGGTCGCGCTCGTATGATCGTTCGGCAACCAGATGATCGTCAGGTTCGGAAAAGCTCCCGTCTGCTCGTCCGCTTTCAGGTCGTCGATAAATTTGCGGGCGCGGAACTGGTCCGGAATGTCCAAGTCCCAGCCCACCGTGTTTGTTACCAGATAAGGTCGTAGCGCTTCCAAGTCCGGTTCGCTGCTGATCACCAAGTCATCCGTCCCGTCAAGGAACTGATGATAATAGTCTTTCCAGTGCGGCTTGCCCTTGTGCTTGGCATCTTTCCAATGCGCCGTCGAAGTCGCGAACTCACCGTAATCGCGCACCGTCTTGCCGTGCGCGAGCGCGTCGTTCCAGATGAATCCCGCCGGCGAATAGGCCAGCGCATCCTTGGCCGAATCGCCGTCGCCGCCCGAGGGGTAGCTACGCGGGAATCCTGCAAACTCGCGTTCCATATAGTCGGTCGCAATGCCCGTATCCGCCCATTCATGGCCGTCCGCGCTCAACGCGCTGCAACAATAGGTGTTGTCCAGCAACACAAAGTCACGCACCACCCGGTGCAAGTTCGGCGTCACGCGTTCACCGAAGGCGCACAGCCCGAGGTCGCCGTTTCCGGTTTCCACATCGCCAAACACCTGATCATACGTCCGGTTTTCTTTGATGATATAGATGACATGCTGGATGGTGCTCGGTTCCCCTACCCGTTCCGGCACCGGTTGCGCCGGCTGATTCTCACGCGGCGGTAATTTCGCCGCTGCCAGCAAGGGATAACGCAGATCCATCAGCGCCGTGTGCGTGTACGCCGCCAATTCTTTGTCCGAGGGCAGCGGCACCAGCGAGACCGATCCGGTGTAAAGTTTCGAGTTGTAGCCCAGGCCCAAACCAAAACCCACGCGCGGCTTGTCCTTCTTGTCGCCGATGTTCTTGATGTTGGCGACGTAGATTTTCTTCGCGGCAGCATCGAACACCACCGCGCCCGGAAACCAGCCCGCCGGGATCAGTCCGAGCAATTTGGATTCACCCGGCTTGAACTGGAACACCGCCACGGCATTTTGCGTCCCGTTGCAGACAAAAAGTTTTTTGCCGGCTTTGTCAAAGGTCAGCGCGTCCGGCTGCGCCCCGAACAGATCGGCCGCGTTCTGCCGCGCGCAGATGGTCTCCACGATCTTGTCCGTGCGCGTATCGATCACGCTCAGGGAATCGCTCGCCGCATTCGCCACCACCACAAATTTTCCATCCGGCGAAAGCGCCAGCGCGCACGCATGCAGGCCGGTGAGAATGTCCACGCTGTTGGTGCCATCCGGATTGATCACCGTCACCGAACCTTCATTGGCGATTGATCTGTCATCCACGCGCACCAACGTCTCATGCCCAGCCGTGGCTGTCAGGCTGTCCGCCGCCGGCCGCCGGCCGCCCCAGTTGCTCACATAGATTTTTTTGCCCGCCAGCACCACGTCATACGGCGCCACGCCCACATCCCATGTCCGCAATATTTTGCCCGTCAACGCGTCCAGTTCCGCCAGCCGGTTGGACAGGTTGAACGCCACATACAGTTTTCTGCCGTCGCGTGAAACGGCGATGCCGGCGGGGATTTCATTCGTCCGCCCCGGTGCATTGGCCGGCGGCAACGCCATGGAGAACAGCGGTGAAACTTTCCGGTCCGCGCCCACGCCAAAAACTTTGACGTCCCCGTTCACGTTTGCCATGTAAATCCGCGAACCGTCCGGCGAAAATATCAGCCCGGTGAAACTTAACTGCGCCTTGGTATCCGGATTTAATATTTCGCTGGCCACCGGGGATGGCTCCGCCACCTCGTCCGAAGGCAATGCCACCCGTTGCACAATCTCCCCGGTCTTTGGATTGAGGACGACCAGTTCATGGGTTAACCCTGCGGTCACCAACAATTTGCCTGAAGGACTCAGCGCCAGCGCTTGCGGTCGCATGCCCGGCAGTTCAACCAATGTGCCGGCGGGTGTTACGATCTGGTTCACCGGCGTGGCCAATCCGTCTGCATGACGCCCCACCGTCTCGGCCGTCGCTCCAAAATCTTCCGCGTGCAAAAATAAAGGTGTCGCCAGGCACAACAGCAGCGTGGGGACATAAAAAATACGGACCTTGACCGGGGTTTTCATGTGGGATGAACACTAAATGTGTTTGGTTTGATTTCAATCAAAAACGCGCGCCGGAACCGGCCGGTTTGCCAGCCTGGCCGCCTTGTTTTTCATTTCAGAAAATAAAAAGGGCGGCCATCGCTGGCCGCCCTGGAACTAAGACGGAGCTATGCGATCCGCTTAGGGATGGGACAACCGGAAGAACATCTGGTTGGCCGTCGTTGTGTTGGTGACGAATCCGCTCGCCGCCACGCCAATCGTGTTATACGGCCCGGCCACGTTGGGCGCCACTTGCAGGCTAAAACTCGGGTCAGACCAGGTAAAGGTCAGCGTGTTTCCCGACGTGAAGGTATAGTGCAGCGGGATCGACGAAACCGGGCCGCTGGTACCCGGATTGGCCAGGACAGTCATCAAGTCCAGCCGGATGGTACCGCCCGATCCGAAGGCTCCGGAGACCCCGTCATACGCCGCATTGGCGCTGCCGATGGCCGTGCTTTCCCACTCCGCCACGATCCGGAAACCGAAGTTCGGGTTGTTATTCACATTCGGCTTGGCCGAGAGGTTGCTCGAATAGAATTGATAGGCCACCGCCGTCTGCGTGATCACGTCACCGTCGATGTAGTCCGTCCCGTTCGTGGTATATTGCACCCGCATGTATTTCGAGCCAGTGGCGCTGTGACGTTCGTGCCAGGCGATCACGATGTTGGTGTAACCCACCGTGCTCACATTGAACTGGAAGCCGGCCGTTTTGTTATCGATCGTGGCCGGGAAACCGCTAAGCGTCCAACCGAGGTTTTGCGCCCCGGCTTCCACCACGGGATCCGACAGGTCGCCCGGGGCGAATGCAAAATTGGTCACGGCGGGATTTTGGACCGCGTTGGCCGTGGCGGTGCCCAGCGAAGGCAGCGGGTTCGTCGGCGCATAGGCATTGGTGTCGTTGAAATCCCAGCGCGCGAGTTCCGTCTGGCCCACCCCGATGATGCTCGCCGTGACGACGGTGCTGGTCACCGTGCCAAACTGGTTGGCGGCCACGAGATAATAACCCGGCAGATTGGTCGACGTAGTGGTGTTGGTCACCGTGGTGCTCAAGGTGTTGGTCAACGTGGCAGTAGTGGTATTGGTGATCAACACGCCGTTATAATACCAGCTCAGGGTCGTGGGCACGGTGCCGACCACAGTACCGCTGAATACGTCCAGGTCATTCACCACGTTCGTGATGTTCACGGGCTGGAAGCTGAAGCCCGGGTCCACCACCTGCAATTTCACCACCGCGCTGTTCGTGGCGTTCGAGCTGTTGGTGATCACCGCGAAATAGCTGGCCGACTCGCCGCCGTAAATGCCGGCCAAACTCAACGTGGCGCTCGTGGAACCGCTGATGGTGCTGCCGTCGCCGCTGGGGTTGGCCCCATCGGAAAGCTGGTTCGTGACGCCGGCCAAAATTTCATACCATGAATAGATCGGGGCCGTGCCGGTCACGCCTACCGTGAAGCTGGCGCCCGTGCCGGCATTGTTCGTCGCCCCGTGCGGCTGGCTGATGATCACCACCGGGTTCGCCACGGTCGGCGCATTCGTATAGCTCAGCAAAACATTGTCGATACCGACCGTCGGCCGGCTGCCGCTGCCGGTGGAAGCCGCCAAGGTCACCACGCGGATCCAGATCGGGCCGGTGTTATTATCCAGCGCGCTGCCAAAAGAAATGGTCTTGTGCGTCGTGCCAAAAACGCCCGTGGGCGAGGCTGCCGCCGTAAAGTTTTTGGTCGCATCCGCCACGGTGAAGCTCGTCGGGCTGCTGCCGAAACCATAATCCACCGTCCAAATGGTGGTCCGTCCTTGCGGACTCAGAAGGTTGAAATCCAGATCTAGTTTGAAGTTCACCAAGTTCGTCGTATTATCGATTTCCAGCACAAAAGCGGTGCCCGGGTCACTGCCGGTGGCAGAGGTGGTGCGAACCGCCAATGAACGGTTGGATGCCGCATTTTGAGTCGCCGCGACTTCAGTACCGACAAAAGGCGTGCCGCTGTTGTTCGTGGTTGAGGCAAAATTGCCGAAGAGAAAGGAGGTTTGCGACCAGGCGAGCTGCGCCGCGCTGGGCGTCACCGCCGTTCCCAAGCTGGTGGCCGTGGCGGACTTGTAATACGACCACTCGGTCGGAAAAGCCGTGCCCAATCCGTCAAAGTTCTGGCTGTAAACTGTCGAGCCTTGGTTGGTATTCAGAATGAGCGCTTGGGCGCCGGCTGACGTCACGTGAAAAACGGCGCAGACTGCGAGGAGGCCGCCCACGAGGCTTGTTATTTTTCGGAACGCTTTCATCGACTGTTTTTTCATGTTTTTTTGGTCTTTCGTGTTTTTTAAATCGTCAGCCTTGCCGCCATCGGGAAAAGGGTACAACAAGCCGTGCCAGGTTTATTTCGTCTGCTGCATCGTCTCCTTATGACTTTACTTTAGTTTGTTTACACTAGCTCCAACCATGATTTTTTTCAAGGGAAAACCAGTAAAATTGTGGGTCAAAACCACGCTTTTGACCCGACTGAAATAAAAAGGGCGGCCATCGCTGGCCGCCCGAAAATGGTCATCGCCTATTGCCGGTATGGTGGATCCCAAATGACATCGGCCAACAACGGTTCACTGTGACCGCCGCTGGAAGGATTGCTCTGGATCGTAGCGGTCTTGAAATAGGAGGCGTGACCGTCAAAAAAATTGATGATGCCGCCCTTGTTGTGCCGCGAGGCAAAACTGTTCTGCCGGTTGGCCGGGTTCGCAGAATTGAACGAGGGTGAGCCATTGACGATTTCGCTAATCGGGTCAAAAACACAGTCAAAAAGAAATACGGTTGCGCTGGGATGCCGGAAGCTTGTCACCTTCGGCATATTGGGATAGGTCATTCTCGTCGTAAAACCTGCAACCCCCGGATCCGTTTTCAGGTCAATATTCATGTCATAACTGAAAAAACCATGTTTTCCTTGGCCGGACAAGAGGGTGGGGCTGGCGACGGTGCTCGCAGCCATGAAGGCACCAGGGCATTCCCAAATCTTCCCCTTGTCGCCCGGAAACGGGATGATTCCCATGTCAGTCACGGGGTTGCCGGTAACCGTCGCAAAATAATCCTTGAGGTTTTTTTCTCCCAGATAAGTCGGCAGGGTGTTAAACCATGCATTCATGTCCGCTTCTGCTCCGTTGGCGCCCGGATAAGAACCGCCGCTATCCATGCCATCACGCGGAATGCGGTCGATGCTGTCACCAATGTACATCTGGATGCTGAGCGACCACTGCCGCTGGCTAGAAAGACAACTCGCCTGCTTGGCCTTTTGCTTGGCCTTGGCCAGCGCCGGCAGCAACATGGCCGCCAAAATGGCGATGATGGCGATGACTACCAACAATTCAATCAATGTAAAAGCGTTTTTAGGATAAGTCGCTTGGTGCTTTTGTCTCATTATAATGCTTCTGCTTTTGGATTTTTCTTCTGAAAATTAATTATCATCGCCTTTAGCAGAAAAGAGAAGAAGATGATGATCTCTTCCGCGCTATGCGATCTGGAAAAATTCCGGCTTCAGACAGACAACCAAATCAGGCGGGAGAAGCTGTCATTTTACACACGCAGCCGGTTCGTCCCCTGCAAGCATCAAGGCTTATCCCGGTTCGGATTCCACCAGATGTCGGGATTGAGTTTTTCCACACGGGTGGAAGTGTCGGGTGCGCCTGACGCGGTGGTTTTCACCACATAATTGAATTTATAAGACTGCGAATGGCCATCGATAAATGAAAGGATGCCGCTACCGCTATGCCGCTTCGGAAAATAAGTCCACCGGGCGGCCGGGAAAGCCCCCATTTGCGGACCGCTGGCACCAGTCCAGTTTTCCAAAGTGGGGCTGAAACTGAATTCAGTCAGCAGAACCACCGCCGAAGCATTACGCATGGAGCTAAGCTTGGGCATTTTCGGATAGGGAAAGCTGTTGCCGAGCACCGAATGCGCCCCGATATCCGCATACAGCTTCATATCCAGATTGAAAACATAACTGAAGAAACCATCACCGCCGCCACCCAGAAAACTTGAGCCATCTTCGTCACCCGGGGCAAGAGCGATTGAAGGGCACATCCAAATTTTTCCGATTCCGTTGTTGGGAAACGGAAATTTTTTGGTTGTCTGTCCACCGGGCTGGCCGGGATAGTACGACAATGGTTTTTCGGCCACCGCCGGCGGCAAGGCGTTGAACCACGCCTGATCATCCAACGGGCTGCCAGGCCCGGAGGATACACCCGTGTAAACCGCATAGCTTCCGGTGGCATCAGTTCCATCCCGGGGTATGAGATCATTGTTATCAGCCGAATAAATCTGCAGAGCCAATCCCCACTGCCGCTGATTTGACAAGCAAGAGGTCTGTCTGGCCTTTTCTTTGGCTTTGGCCAACGCCGGCAGCAACATGGCCGCGAGAATGGCAATAATGGCTATGACTACCAGCAGTTCGATGAGGGTAAAAGCCCGGCGCGGTGCGCTGGCATTTTGGGTTGTCTTCATAATTTTGGATTCGAATTAATCCACACGGACGTCTTCTTTTATTCCTTTCGCCAACATTAAGATAATGGGCCGGTTAAATCAAGGGTTGTGAACAAGTTTTTTGGCATATTCATGTCACATTTCAGCGTCCTTTTGGGCGCCTTTTTACATCATTTTTCGCGACGTCGGACGTTGTTTTGCCATTGAAAAAGTCGCCCGCCCCCGCATCATACCGCTGCCATGCAGGTGTTTGACCAACCGCCCCCACAACGTCGCAGCCGCGCCCTGATCTATAGCGGGCTGGCTTTGGTCACGCTGGCCCTGTATCTCCCCGCCCTGCACAACGGTTTCGTGGAATATGATGACCAACAGTACGTCACCGATAATCCGCATGTGCAGGCCGGCCTGACCCGGGCCGGATTCGTCTGGGCGTTCGGCTTTCACGCCGGCAACTGGCATCCGCTGGCGTGGCTCTCGCACATGCTGGATTGCCAGTTTTTTGGCGCGCGCGCCTGGGGCCATCACCTCACCAGCATCCTGCTGCATACCGGCACGACCCTGCTGCTGTTCGCCGCTTTGCGGCGGATGACCGGCCGCCTATGGCCGAGCGCCGCGGTGGCCGCGCTGTTCGCCTGGCATCCGCTGCATGTCGAATCGGTCGCGTGGGTGGCGGAACGCAAGGATGTGCTCTGCGCTTTTTTTTGGATGGCCACGTTGTGGCTCTACACCGGCTACGCCCAAAAAAAATCGGCCGTCCGCTACGTCCTCACACTGGCTTCGTTCGCCCTCTGTCTCATGGCCAAGCCGATGGCGGTGACCCTGCCCTTCGTTTTATTGCTGCTGGATTATTGGCCGCTTGGCCGGATGATCGGCACCGAGCCAAAAACCGGCGGGGGCCAACCTCCTCATCCTAACCTTCTCCCCCCAGGGGGCGAAGGAATCCGCACCGGTTGGCTTAACGCTTCCACCTTAAGAGCGCTGTTGTGGGAAAAAGTTCCCTTCCTGATTTTAGCCGTCGCCGGCTGCGCCCTGACGTTGCAGGCCCAGCAGATCGCCATCGTCTCCACCGCCGGGCTGACTTTGTCGCAACGTCTCGTCCATACCCTGGTGGCCTACAACCATTACTTTTGGGCGATGTTCTTTCCCCGCGACCTGGCCGTTTATTATCCCTATGTTCTCGACCTCGATACGGGAACGATCATTTTTTCCGGCATCGTGCTGCTGCTCGTCACTGCGCTGGCATTGAAACATTTTCGCGCGCGGCCCTGGCTGATCGTCGGCTGGCTGTGGTTCTTGGGAACGCTGGTGCCGGTCATCGGCCTGGTGCAGGTTGGTGACCAGGCCTGGGCGGATCGTTATACCTATCTGCCTTTGATCGGCTTGTTCATTCCGCTGGTGTGGCTGGTCATCGAGGTGGTGAAAAATAAAACGGCATTGTGTTCCCTCGCCGTGGTGGCCGGCGTGGCCATGCTGGTGGCGACATCGCTCCAGTTGAGTTATTGGAAAAATACATGGAGCCTCTTTGACCATGCCAACAAGGTGACGCATGAGAATTATATGGCTGTCACCGTGCTGGCCAGCCAACTCGCCAAGCAAGGCAAACTGGATGAGGCGATGGACCTGTACCATACCGCGCTGCGCTACAAACCAACTTTCCCCGAAACGCATTTTTTCCTCGGCAACGCCTTTGACCAATTGGGCCGGCCGGATGACGCGGTGGCGGAATACGAAAAAGCGCTCTGGTTCAAACCCATGCAGGAGCAGACGCACATCTTCCTGGGCATCGTGCTCGGCAAACAAAAAAAATATGACGCCGCCATCACCAACTACGAGGCGGCGATCCGGATCGATCCGGACTCCGCCGTGTCACACAACAACCTCGCCCGCATCTACCACACCCAAGGGCGTTTCGATGATGCCATCACGCATTACAACGACGCATTGCAGATTGACCCGAAACTGGCCATCGCGCACAACAATCTCGGCATTTTGCTCCTGCAACGCGGCAACCTGGCGGAGGGCTCGTTCCAACTCCGCGAAGCCTTGCGCCTGAACCCGACGAATTCCGAAACGCAATTCAATCTCGCCCTCGCCCTCAACCAACAGCAACAGTGGCCGGAAGCGGCGGAACTGTTTGCCAAAACCGTCGTGCCCGGTTCAACCGACCCGAAAGCACATTTCGCGTATGCCACGGCCCTCGCGCACACGCAAAAAACCCGCGAAGCCATGGCTGAATATGCCGCCGCGTTGCTGATCCAACCGAATTATCCGGACGCGCTCGACGGCCTTGCCTGGATTCTTTCCACCGCCGCCGAGGCGGCTTATCGCAACGGAGTCCAGGCCGTGCCGATGGCCGAAAGCGCCTGCGAACTGACCGGCAGAAAAGATGCGGAGAAACTAAAAACGCTCGCCGCCGCCTATGCCGAGGCGGGCCGGTTTGCCGAGGCCATCGCCGCCGCGCAAGAAGCGCAGGCCATCGCCAACAACGCCAGCCAAAAACCGCTGGCCGACCTGTGCCAGTCGATGCTCGAACAATTCAAAGCGCAGAAACCTTGGAGATAAGATGGCCCGGCCAAAATCCACCGCCAAGGCCGGACCCAAATCACCGGCCAAAAAAAACGCAACGCCAGCCGACGCCGGCTCAATTTGGATCTGCCTGCTGCTTGCCGGAGCGGTCGGCCTGGTGTTTTATCCATCGTTGCAAAACGGCTTCGTCAATTTCGATGATCCGCTCTATGTGACCGCCAACTGGCCGGTGCAGAATGGGCTGACTTGGGAAAGTATCCGCTGGTCTTTCACCACGCTCGAGGGCGGCTTCTGGCAGCCGCCCGTATGGCTTTCTTACCAGCTTGATTGCCAGCTGTTCGGCCTGAATCCCGCGGGCCATCACCTCACCGGCTTGCTCCTTCACGCCGCCAACACGATCCTGTTATTTCTGGTCCTGCAACGGCTGACCGGCGCCAAGTGGCGCAGCGCGGCGGTCGCCGCGCTGTTTGCCTTGCACCCGCTGCATGTAGAAACCGTGGCGTGGGTGGCCGATCGCAAAGATTCGCTGGCGGCATTTTTCTGGCTGGGGGCGTTACTGGCGTATGCACGTTATTCTGAAAAACCCAAGGAAGCGGCCAGACGTTTGAAATATTATTTTCTGACACTCGGCCTGTTCACCTGCGGCCTGATGAGCAAGGCCACCGTCGCCACCTTGCCGCTGATTTTTTTGCTCATCGACTGGTGGCCGCTGGCGCGCTGGAAATGGGATCGCCAACATCTTCAATGGACAATTTTGCGGCCTTTGATTCTGGAAAAAATTCCTTTTCTGGCTGTCGCGCTGGCAATCAGCCTGATCGGCGTGGCCGGGCAGGCTGCCATCGGCGCCGTGCCGGACATGAACCAGTTTCCCATGGCCGACCGGGTACAAAACGCCGTCCTCTCTTATGGTTATTATTTATCACAGACTTTTTGGCCCGTGAACCTGGCCGGATATTACCCCTATCCGCGAACATTCTCCCTCGCGCTGGTAGCGGTGTTCGCCTTGGCAGGACTTGCGTTCACGATCATCGTATTGCGGGCCGGCCGCGAAAGACCGTACCTCACGGTCGGCTGGATCTGGTATGTGCTGACCCTCCTGCCGGCGATCGGGCTGATCCAAATCGGCGGCCATTCACGGGCTGACCGCTATACCTACGTCCCGTTGATCGGAATTTTTTTGCTGCTCGTCTGGGGCCTGCACGATCTTTCCAGACACTGGCGGCAGCGGGCGTTTATTCTATCGGCATTGGCAGCACTGGCCCTGGTCGCCTGCGGCGCGCTCGCCCGGCGACAAACCGGTTACTGGCATGACCCCGAGATTTTTTCCGCGCACATTCTGAACGTCACCAAAGACAATGCCATGGCCGAAAGCCTTCTCGGCGAAACGTTGGGCAAACAAGGCCGGTATGACGAGGCGACCGCCCACCTGGAAAAAGCCTTGCAGATCTCGCCCCATTTTCCGGCGGCAGAAAACATTCTGGGCGCCATCCTCGGCAAGCAGGGGCGGTATGATGAAGCCATCCTGCATCTGCAGACGGCGATCAAACTCCGGCCCGGCGAGGCGGATCCGCATGGCAATTTGGCCGACGCCCTCTTCATCACCGGACGGGGAGATGAAGCCAGCAAAGAATATCAGACCGCCCTCAAACTAAAACCGGAAGACCCGGACACCCACATCAAACTGGCCCGGCTGCTCAGCAGCACCGGCCAGTTCAGTGACGCCATCGTCCATTTCCGCGAAGCCATCCGGCTCGCCCCAAATCTGTCCGAAGCCCGGACCGGCCTGGGAACCGCGCTTTTAAAGTTGGAACATTTTGACGAGGCCATCAGCCAGTTGCAGATGGCCGTCCAATTGGATTCCAATTCAGCAGAAGCACATTGTTATTTGGGTGTCTCGTTCTGCCAGAGCGGCCGCGCGGATGAAGGGATCGCCCAATTGCAAGAGGCCGTCCGGTTGAACCCTGATTATGCCGATGCCAAAGCCAATCTGGAGATTGCCCGCCGGCTAAAAGCAGGCGCGCCATCCCCGGCAGAATCTCGGCGCTGACACAGGTGAATAAATTATTCCCCCGTGATAAGCCGGTTGAAAGATGGAAAAATATTTGCCTCACTGTTAAATAAAGGCGCGTCGCCGGCGATCGAAAGTTTAAGCGGCGTAAACGCCGCGCCCCGCCGGCAGGGGTGCGATTTTTAAAATCGCAGTGACCGCCAGGAACAATCAAAGTCGCCCATAAGAAAGCCAGCCGCTGATCGGAAAGTTTTTATTCCCTTGCGAGCGGTTTTATTTCCGGCCCTTCCCACAAAAACAAAAAGGCCGGGTCTTGCGACCCGGCCTTGGTGATTAAATCCCGTCGAACTGTTATTCGCTCTTTACGCGGAAGAACAGGTTGGTCGCACCCGGTACCGCCGGGATGGCGAACGAGCCGGGCGTGGTGGTGTTGGTCAACACCCGGGCCCACAAGTTCGGCAGCACCCGCAGATCAGGCGAAGACAGCAGGATAAACCGCGATCCGACACCGCCGGTGTAGGTGAGGCTCGAACCGGAGAACGTGCTGACGCCGGTGCTCAACGGGATGACGACCGTCACCGGTTTGGTGATGGCGACGCCGATGCAACCCGTGGTGTTCGTTTCCGTCACGGTCACGTTGCCGCTCGCCGTGCCGAAGGTCACCGTGATGGCACTACCCGGACCGCCGGTGAAGGTGGCACCGGCCGGCACCGTCCAGCCGTACGTCGATCCCGCCGTGGAACTGACGGAGTAAGCCACGCCGGATTGGTTGGTGCTGGCCGTGGCCGCACCCGTGATCACGGAGGTCAACGGCAACGGAATGACGGTGATGTTGGTGGAACCTAACGTCAGCGGGCAGCCGGGCCCGTTTGTGGCCACCACATAATAAGTCACCGAGACTTTCGGGAACACGTTGGTGAAGGTGACGGCCGAGCCGGTACCATTGGTGCGTCCGAATTGCGTGCCGGTGCCAAACGTGGCATTGGTTTGCAGGAAGTAGGTCGTGCCCGTCACGGAACCGGCGAGGCTGATGATCGTCGGTGAATTGGAGCAGATGCTGGCGGCGGTGGCCCGGATCGTCTGCGTGACCGGCAACGGATTGATTGTCACCGTGGCCAGTGCACTGCCCAAGAGGATGCTGTTGTCAGAATTGGACACGGACACCGTGTAAGTCGTCGTTGTGCTGGGAGCCACGACAATCGAAGCCGTGGTCGCGCCGCCCGGGCTCCAAGAATAATTCACCGGGTCGGTGATAGCCGTCGTGGCCGTCAGGGTCGTACCGCTGCCGATGCAAAGGCTTGAGCTGGCCGGGGTGACGCCCACGTTGGTGTTGATGTCCGCAAACTTCGTCACAGCCACGGCGAAGTTAGGATTCGGCGTGCCGTTCACCGGCACACTCGGATTCATGCTGCCGAACATCACACCCGTGACAGAATAGGCGAACGCCGGAAAGACGTTGCTATAAGTATCGAGGTCCTGGGCGGAAAACCAGAGGTTGATCGGCTGACCGGACTTGTTGGTGACCGTGTAAAAACCGGTCAGGATGGGCGTGCCGGCGTTGGTGCCGAAAAACACGTTGGTCAATTGCACATACCGACCGGCGATGGTGGTGTTCATGGCGGCATAACCCACGCTGTTAGTGACATTGAACGGAATCACCTGCGGAGCCGGCAAAGGAACGTTCACCCCGGTGTCCGTGTAAGACGTATACGGAATGCTCGAACTTGAATCGCCCGCCACCGGATCAGCAACCAGCTCCAAACCGCTGCTGAAGCTGGACATCACACCGACAAAGGTCACAACGTCCCCCTGTGCCGGCCGGAACGTGCTGCCGAACGTGGCAAAGATGTCAATGCCCGCAGTGGCATCCTGCAAGTAATAGGAGGCCGTGTTGCCGGAGGTGATATTGGTGGCGGTGGTGATCGTGCCCGTCACCTGATACGCAATTTTGGAGTTGGTCGCCTGATAGTTATTATTCGGATCCACCAACGTCCGCAGGAAAGCGACCGTCACGGTCGGCGGCACAATGATGGATACCACGGAGACGCTGCTGGTGATGGCACCATTGAGATTGGTCACGGCCACTTTATAACTGGCCGATTCGCTGATCAAGGAACTGCTAAAACCATAGGTGGAAGTGAGTCCGCTATCCGTCTGCGCCCCGTTGTTGTTGGCACTGGAGGAAATGATCACGTTATTGGAATACCAGATGAACTCAACCGGGCCACCGCTGGCAACCGGGCCACCGCTGGGCGGGCTCGCCGCACTCACCGTGACCGAGACCGGATAGCCTTGGTAACCCGAGACCGTGGCAGCCGGCTGGGCGGTGATCACCGGCGGATAAGGACCATCTACGATGGCGAATTTAGACGGGGAGCTGGTGACCGATAATCCATAAGGCGTCGTGGCAATCAAAGCATAGTAACCGCTATCACCAACCACCGCGCTCGAGAAGGAGAGGATGCTGGTGGCGGAACCGGAGATATCGCCGCCATCCGTGACATTGCTGGGAGAAACCAGCTGGCCGGCATTGGTGGAACTGGCCACCTGCCATTGATAGGTCATACTGCCCAAGCCTTGGCCGTTGGCCACGGCAGAGATCGTGAGAACGGCGGTCGGGAAATTGGTCTGACCGACGACGGGCTGGTAGACAATGACCGGAGGAACGGCGTTGGTCGCCAAGGTGTTGGTGGCCGCTTCATCAAACGTGGTGGCCACAGCAAGATTGGACACCGTGCAAAACCCGCCAAAACCCGACGCTTGCCGGAAGGCAAAACCAACAACATAGCTAGTACCAGGAGCATATGCATCGCTGGTGACCAAGTTAACATCAGAGGCATTGATCGGATTAATCCAGATGGTCGCGGCGTCCAGGCCAGCCGGGTCATAGCCCATGACCACTTTATAATCCGTGTTCAAAGCGAGATCCACGGGAAAGATTTGATTCGGCACGGCAACCGATCCCATTTGGATGCCCATCCGAAAGGTGTTCGGCAGTACGGTGCCATTGGTCAAAGCCCAAAACCGACAGGGGAAAGTCGAACTATTCACATAGAAATGGGCGAAATAAGCGCCTGCCGCCGTCGGCAGGTTGGTGAAATTGACGATGAAACTGGCATAAAGCTGCTCGTGTGACGTTCCGGCGTGAACACTGTTGGTGATAAAGCGGTGGATATCACCTGAACGAGTGGCTGTCACCCCAAGATAGGTCGATGAACTGCTCACTTCCAAGCGATGTTTGTTGATAAAAGAATCGTCACTGCCGCTATGGACGGCCCAATTGGTGACCAAAACCCCCCCCACAACATTCGTGCTGATATCAGCCGTGGTTCCGTTGGTGTAATTAAAAGTGTCCTGCATCAGCACATCAGCCCGCGCGCCGAAGGCGGCGAGGATGGTGAACAGCACGAGGGCGGTTATTTTTTTCATATTTGGGCTTGGGCTTTGGTTTTTTCGATTTCTCCGGTTTTTTTGGCTTTTCAGTGTATCAAAATTCAGAAAATCTGCGCGTGACGTTTTGGAAACGTTTGCGGAGAGGAGGCGGCGCAAAGCAATGAACCCGGGCAATGCCGGATAAAGATGCAGATACGGTTCAACCTTGTCATCATGACGATTAACTTTGGATCATTGGCCCGTCCTTTGTTTATTCCTTCGAACCAATAAGGATTTTTCTCACAATCTCGAAAAAGCTGCAAGCACATTCCCAGAAAATTATTAACAATCTCTTCACAACCGGCCGGGCCGGAGGAAGAAAACGGGCATTCAAGGACGAGCAAGACAAGGATCGCAAAAGTTAGCCCACCGACGCCTCCCACTTACGCCCCGATGCCGCCCCGGACGGGGCGGGAGATTTTTAGGGGGGCGTTTTTTTACAAATAGGGCGCATCTGCGGGGCCGGAGAAGGGAGGGGCCGGCTGGTTGAAAATCCAAGGCTCACGCCGACCGCCGACCGGATGGAGGCGTTGATTTTCTTGACAAATACTAAAATAGTTAGTATAAATTACATTGTTTTATGATAAAAGCTAACATAATGAGTTTTTTGATGAGGGAAAAGGGCGAAACACGGCCGGACTGCCAGCGAAGGAACACGCGGGCGGGCCGCCCGCGCTCCTGGACACCGGGCGGTGGGCCCAGGGTCATGACCAAGAAAGAACTGTGATATCCCATGATTTCCCAACGAAAAATTTTAAACTTGCGGGGCTGGTGCCCGGCGGTCCGCGGCAAAGCTGCCGTGCATCCAAGGTTCAGCCACGTTCAAAGTGGGCGCACGATCTCGCGGCTGGCCACGGGCTGCGGCTGATCCCGCTCCGAGCGGGACGGGCAGCCGCGCTCCGGTCTTTGCGGGTGTCGGCGGCAGGTCCGTTGGGCCTTGTTGGGCTTTGTTGGACCAAAAAAATTTATGAAGGGGCGAATGGACACGCCGATTGGCGGCTTATTCAGTCTAAAGATATGAAAACGCGGATTGGCACAAACGGGGGAGAAATTGGAGCCGACTTACGTCGGCTGCTACAGGATCAGGTTGCTGGCGAAGGGGCAACGATGAACTTCGATGGTCTACGATGGTTTTTTTTAAAAATAAAAATGTTTGCCTGCGACTTGCCGAGCTCGTGCTCGGCGCTCCGGGAGGTTGCGGGGACGAGCCGCATCTGTTCCGTTTATGGCAAATCTGCCAACAATTATTTCAACCCGTTTCAACTGATTTAAACCCGTTTCAACCTGCTTTTTTAAAAAAATAAACATAATTTTGATTCCAGCCATAATGAACCATTTGCCGCCGGGAGGTTTTTCCGCCACCATCCTCCGCATACATCGCTGACATGAAAAAAATATTTTTTAGCGCCTTCGTCCTCGCCGTCGCCCTGAGTCTGCATGCCGCCGAGACCACCGGCACCAACGCGCCGGCCACAAATCCGCCTCCTGCCGGCGCGTTTGTCCTCGCCAAGCTTCCGGATGCCGGGCATGAACCGGTGCGCATCACCAACACGGTAACGATCGCCGGCGCGAGCGTGACCTACACCGCCGAGACCGGCATGCTGCCTATCCTGAAACCGGATGGCACGTCGCGCGCCTCGATTTTTTATGTGGCGTACACGCGCCAGGGCGTCACCAGTTCCGCCGCGCGCCCGGTGACCTTCTGTTTCAACGGCGGTCCCGGCTCCGCCTCGGTCTGGCTGCACATGGGCGCACTCGGACCGCGCCGCGCCAAAATGAACGAAGACGGCTCGCAACCTGCCCCGCCGTTTTCGCTCGTCGATAATGAATATTCCATCCTCGATAACAGCGACCTGGTATTCATCGACCCCGTGGCCACCGGCTTCAGCCGCGCGACCAAGGATGAAAAGGCCGATCAGTTTTTCGGCGTGGATGGCGACCTTGATTCCGTGGGCGAATTCATCCGGCTCTGGACCACGCGCCATGAACGCTGGCTCTCCCCCAAGTATCTGTGCGGCGAAAGCTACGGCGTGTTCCGCGCCGCCGGCCTGGCCGAACATCTGCGCGGCAGCTACGGCCTGTACCTGAACGGCCTGATCCTCGTTTCCGGCGTGCTGGATTTTGCGACCATCTACGACGTGCCCGGCAATGACATCCCGTATCCGCTGATCTTGCCCGCGTATACGGCGGCGGCGTTCTACCACAAAAAATTGCCGCCGGATCTGCAGACGGACCTCGACAAGGCGCTCGCGGAATCACGCGAATTCGCGCGCGGTGAATTCACGACGGCACTGCATCAAGGCGCGCTGCTCGCCGATGATGAAAAACAAAAGGTCATCGTGGAACTCTCCCGCCTGACCGGCCTGCCCTCGGACATCATCAAGGACAATAATCTGCGGATCGATGAAAGCGTGTTCCGCAAACAGCTCCTGCACAGCGAAGGCCTGATCCTCGGCGCCTATGATTCACGCCTCACCGGACGCGATGGCGATGCCGCCGCGCAAGGCGCGGGCTTCGACCCCTCCAGCACGGCGGTGACCGGGCCGTTCTCGGCCGCGATGAATTCTTATACGCGCAGCGAATTGAAATTTGAAGACGACCTTCCCTATGTGCTGATCGCCGGGGTTCAGCCCTGGAATTACAGCGCGCAAAATAATTACGCCAACGCCAGCGAACAGCTCGCATCCGTGATGAACCAGAACCCCTATCTGAAGATCCTCGTGCTGGGCGGCCGCTGCGACCTCGTCTGCCCCATCGACACCGTGAGGTACAGCCTTGACCACATGTCGCTCGCGCCGGCGTACCGCAAGAACATCAGCTTCGCGGAATTCGCCGCCGGCCACATGATGTACATCAACCTGCCCGACCTCAAAAAATTGCAGGGTGACGTGGAAAAATTTATCGCCCCCTGAACGGTTTAGAAACGATCAAATCATTATGCAACCGCCCTGGCATGAAGAACGTTTCCGGGCGGGAGCAAGCCGGCTCCGATGCGCTCAAAAGGGCGGTTTCATTGGATTTCCATTTGCCAACCCTGGCCTGCCATGGCAGGGTCATTTGACACATTTACCGCCGTGAAATCAGCCGGCTTCAAAAACATCTTCCTGACCGTTGCGCTGGCCGCGGCCGCTTTGTCGGGTAAAATGGCCCAAGCCACGCCGGTAGTTTTCACCGGCTCCTATTCACAAAATTTTGATCAGGCGCTGACCAACGGCTCGGCGGCGATGATTCCCGGTTTCCGCTCGCTGGTTCTTCCGGGTGGCAACGGCACTTTCACCGCCAGCAACCCCGTCGGGCCTGATGATATCGCCGGCGCCACGGTGTCCAGTTCCCAGACCTTGCTGGTCTGGGATGCGGGGACGGCGGTTACAGCCTCATCCTTTTCACTTTTCAACATCGGCCGTTTTGAAAGTTTGAGCAATCGCGCACTCGGCACCGATCCCGGCAGCAGCTCGGCAGCAAATGTCATCGAGCTTTCGATGACCAACGGTACCGGCAGCAGCGTTTTTGGCGTCACCATCAACTACAATGCCCTGTGCCTGAGCAATGGCAGCGCCGGCACGGAAGCCGATGAACTGCCCGGTTATTCCTTTTTTTACAGCCTCACCGGCAGCGCGAGCGCGGCGGACTGGACGCGGGTAGACGCGCTTTCCCTTGCCAATTACACGCAGGGAACGGTGAGCAACAGCGGTGATGTGAACATCACATTCGCGACACCTTTGCTGCGGAACGCCGTCATTTATTTCCGCTGGGCGGATGACAACAACCAGGCCAACAACCCGGACCAGATGCTGGCGATCGATGACCTCAGCATTTCCACCTACACGCCGCCGGGGCTGAACGTCATCCTGCTGACGCCGACCAACAATGCATCCTATGTTCCACCCGCCACCATTTCGCTGACGGAACGTTTCTCGGACACGGTGGGGACGGTCACCAACATCATCTATTACAATGGCACCAACGTCATCACCAATGCGACCGGCGCTCCGTTTGGGCGGACCTGGGCAAATGTGCCGGCGGGCAATTACGCCATTTATGCCGTGGCATATGACGACCATGGTTTGCGGGACACATCTGACGTTTCATCGGTGACCGTGGCCGTGCCGCAAACTGCGCCCACCGTCAGCCTGACCAGCCCGACCAATGGCGCAACGTACGATTATCCGGCGGTGATCACGTTTTCCGCCACGGCGGCCTCCAGTTCAGGCGGCGTGACGAACGTGGCCTTTTATCGGAATTCCATCTTGATCGCCAATGTCGCCACCGCCCCCTACAACTACGTCTGGTCGAATGCCTTGCCGAATAATTTCATCCTGACGGCGGTGGCGACCGACAATACCGGCGTCTCCACTGTTTCCAGCCTGGTGAACATCACCGTCGCCAATCTCAACGCCTTGAAAACGATCCGGCAGATCAAAACGGTTTTCATCATCGCGTTGGAAAACCATGACTGGACGCAGAGCAGCCCGCAAAGCAACCCGCAGCAGGTTTTTGGCAACCCGGCGGCGCCCTATATCAACAGCCTGGCGACGCCCGGGAATCCCAACGCCGCGCAGACCGCCTATGCCACCCGTTATTTCAACGTCGCCCATGGCGAGCATCCGTCCGAGCCGAATTACATCTGGGCCGAGGCCGGGACGGATTTCGGCAGCCATACGAGCAGCGATCCCAACCCGGCGGCTGGCAATGTGTTCACCAATGTGATGCACCTTTCCGCCCAATTGACGACGGCCGGCATCCCTTGGCGCAATTATCAGGAAGATGTCGAATACAGCTCCTCGCCCCTCGTCAGCGCTTCCGGCTCGACCGCCAGGGTGAATGCCTACAACGGGACAACCCAATATGACTACGCCCCGAAACATAATCCCATGGTGTTCTTCACCGATACGCAGACCAATTTCTGCTACCCGTTGACAAATTTTTGGTCGGATCTGACCAATAACAACATCGGCCGCTACAACTGGATCACGCCGGATCAATGCAACGAGATGCACAGCGCGCTGCCGGGCGGTTACACCTATCATGGCACCACTTTTACCGGCGACCAGGCGGCCATCGCGGAGGGTGACAATGCGCTTTCCATCATCGTCCCAAAAATCATGGCGTCGGCAGCGTATCAGGATCACGGCGTCATCATCATCCGCACGGATGAAACCGAAAGCACCGATGACACCAACAGCACGCTACCGTTCGTCATCATTTCCCCGCTGGCCAAGGGCAACGCCTACAACAGCACGGCGGCCTACAGCCATTCGTCCGTGCTCAAGACCATGGATGAACTTTTTGGCCTCGCCTTCCAGACAAACGCCATCCCCGCCAACAACGTCAATGCGTTTGGCAACAGCTACAACTATGTTGACGGCCGCAGCCTCAGCATCAACGACCTGAGTGATTTTTTCCGGGCGCCGGGGCTGCTGATCAATGTTCCAAACACAATCACGGTCGAGGCCACCAATGTGGCCGGCAACGTTGTTTCTTTCAACGTAACAGTCACGGACAACACCGGCAGCAACAACGGCCCGGTGACGCTGGCGGTTTCCCCCGCCAGCGGAAGCGTCTTCCCGCTTGGTACGAACGTCGTCACCGCGACCGCCACCAACGCGCCCGGCTTCAGTGCCACGAACACGTTTCAGGTGATTGTCCGCGACACCACGCCGCCGGTCATCACCATTAACGGGGCAAATCCGCTCACCAATTCTCCCGGCGTGGCGTTCGTTGATCCCGGAGCAACGGCCTATGACCTCGTTTCCGGTGCCGTGCCGGTGACGACCAATGGCAATGTCAATGTGAACACTCCGGGCACTTATAACGTCCTGTACACCGCCAGCGATGCGGCCGGAAATGTTGCCACCAGCTCACGCCTGGTCCGGGTGATCTCCCCGGTACCATTTGCCGACTTCAACGGAACCATTTTGACCGACGGCAGCTTCCAATTGGCGTTCAGTTATACGAATGGGCAGCCTTACCGCATCATCGGCTCGACCAACCTGGCCAAACCCATAACGAACTGGACGGTGGTCACCAGCGGGACGGTCACGAATAATCCTGTGATCTTCACCGATCCCGGATCATTGACGAACACCTACCGGTTCTATCGCGTCGTTTCGCCATGATCCAAAATTAAATCTGCTGTTTGTCACGTCACACCTTGGCCGCGAACATTCATGGACGAGCCCGCCGAAACAAAAAATTCCGCCGCGCGCGGCGATCTGGAACGCCTGCTCCGCGCCATGATCGAACGCTCGGTCAGGCATCGGGCCGCCGCCATTTTCATCGCGGCGGCAATCCTTTGCTTGGGCGCCTGGTCGGCGACGCGCCTGCGGCTGGATGTCACGCCAGACATCAGCAATCTGCAAGTGCAGGTGCTGACGTCCGTTCCGAACCTGTCGCCCGAAGAGATCGAGTCCTCTGTGACACGCCCGATCGAACTGGAGATGTTCGGGTTGCCAGGTTTGGAACAGGTGCGCTCGCTCACGCGCTTTGGCATTTCGCAAGTTTCCCTGGTCTTTGCCGACGGTACCGATCTGTTTCAGGCGCGGCAAACGGTGGCCGAACGGTTGACGCACTTGACGGATAAAATTCCTCGCGGGCTTTCCCCGCAACTCGCCCCGCCCAGCTCGGGCTTGGGCGAAGTCTTCACATACGCGCTGGCATTCAAAACCAACAGCCCGGAACTTGAAAATTCCACGGAATCGCGGCTTCGCCACCTGAAACTCGCGCAAAAATTCATCGTCAAGCCCTGCCTGCAATCCGTCAAAGGCGTCACAGAAATCAACACGACCGGCGGCTATGACCAGGAAATGATCGTCGAGGTCGACCCGCTCAAACTCCCGGCCATCGGCATGGATCTGGATGACATCGCCACACTGGTAGAACGCGATGTGGCGGTGGGCGGTGGCGCGCTGGTAGAACGGAACGGGAACCAGTTCATCATCCGTTCCCGGTCACGGGCGCAGACGAGCAACCAGTTGGCGAATGTTTCCATCAAACTGCCCTGGGTTTTGCGGGCGCAGCCTTTGAGCACCGTGGCGGATATCCGCATCGGCTCAAACATCCGGCTGGGGGCCGCCACTCTGAACGGGGAGGAGACCGTGCTCGGCACGGCGATGATGTTGACCGGCGAAAATGCGCGCGCCGTGGCAAAGTCATTTCGCAAAGCCCTCACGGAAGCCCAAAGCCAGTTGCCGGCGGACATGGAATTGAAACCGCTGTACGACCGGGCCGAACTTGTGGACGGCGTGATCCAGACTGTCGGGCACAATTTGCTCATCGCCGCCGCGCTGGTATTGGCGGTGCTGTTTTCGTTCCTGGGCAACTGGCGGATGTCGTTGGTGGTCGCCACGGTTTTGCTGCTGTCCTTCGCCCTTGGGCTCGGCGGCATGATTGCGTTCGGCATCATGGGCAGCCTGCTGACACTGGGTGCGATCGATTTTGGCGTGGTGGTGGACGATGCCATCGTGATGGTGGAAAACGTCTCGCGAAATCTTTCCACCCAAAATCTGTCCGCGCATAAAGCTGAGCGCTTCGCCGCCATCGTTGACGCGTGCTGCCAGGTGCGAAAACCGATGCTGGCGGGAATGCTGGTGATCATCGGCGCCTATCTTCCCGTGCTGACGCTGGGCGGAATGGAAGGCCGGATGTTTCGTCCGCTTGCCGAAGCGGTGATACTGGTTTTGTCCGGTTCATTGTTGCTTACGGTCACACTGGTGCCGGCATTGTGTGCTGTCGCGCTGGACTCGGGCGTCGGGTTGCGCGAGCCACAATTTATCAAAACTTTGCGCGCAACTTATGTTCGCCTTCTCGAAAAATGCCGGGCGCGCTGGAAAATATTTTTTGCCGCCTCATTTATCCTCATGACCGGCGGAGTTTTTTTGGCCACACGGCTGGGCGCAAATTTTCTTCCGGCTTTGGACGAAGGCTGGCTCGTGGTCGAAGTCCAGCGCGACCCGCAAATCAGCCTCATGAAATCCGTGGAGATGGAATGCCGGACGGAAGCCGCCATCCGGGCAGCGGTGCCGGAAGTAAAAGACCTTTTTTCGCGCATCGGCATGTCCGAAATCGCCACCGATCCGCAAGGCGCGAATCAGAATGACATCTATATCAGTTTCCGCCCGCGGACGGCCTGGCGCAAAGTGAACGGACGCGTCATTTCGAAAGGGCAATTGGCCGAAGCCATCAGGTCGGCGATCCAACAGGGTGTGCCCGGCCAGGATTTGGAACTGAACCAGCCCATCGCCGTGCGGTTTGACGAACTGTTGGAAGGCGTACGGACTGACTTGGCGATAAAAGTGTTCGGACCGGACCTTGACCAATTAGATTCACTGGCCGGCAAAGTTGCCGAAGCCGTGAAAAAAGTTCCGGACGCCGGCGAGGTGGTCGTGGACCGGCCGGGCCGCACCGCGATGCAGGAATTCACCCCCGACCCGGTCCCCGCCGTGCGCTTCATGATCGCGGGCGATGTGATGAATAACGCCGTGTCCATCGGCCTGGCCGGCCGCGAGGTCGGGCGCATCGACGAAAACAATTGTTTTTATCCCGTCATCGTGCGCCTCGCTGAATCCGCGCGCACGAATCCCGCCACGCTGGCGCTATTGCCCGTGCGCAGCGCGGACAGTTCGTATGTGGCCAAGCTGTCCGATGTGGGGCAATGGACGAACCGCGAAACTGCCGTCAGCACCATCACACGCGAACAGGCGCAACGCCGGGAGGCCGTCATGGTCACCGTGAACAGTTCCGATGTGGTCGGGTTTGTGGAACGGGCGCGGGCCGCTGTTCAAAAACAGGTCGTACTGCCGGCGGGCTGCCGCCTGGAATTCAGCGGCGCGTACAAAAACTGGCAATCTGGCGGACGGCGACTGTTCCTGTCCGGCATGGTTTTCATCATTCTTGGCCTGGCCCTGGTCTACGCCACGTTTAAAAGCTGGCGTCAAACCGGGTTGATCGCCTGCGGGATGCCTTTCGCGGTCATGGGCGGCATTTATGGGCTGTGGTTTCGTCATTTGCCCGTGACCATGCCGGCGGCGGTCGGTTTTGTCACCTTGGCCGGCTTGAGCCTGTTGAACGGCATGGTGTTGGTCACTTGTTTCAACGACCTTTGCGCCCAAGGAATGAAGCCGGCACTGGCCGGGTTGAATGCGGCCAAGACACGGCTGCGCCCGGTCTTGATGACCGCCCTCGTGGCCGGCGTCGGATTTATCCCGATGGCGGTATCAACAGAACCGGGGGCCGAATTGCAAAAGCCCTTCGTCACTGTCGTTATTTTTGGCATCCTGACCTCGACGGTTTTTACGCTGGTCATCGTACCGCTTTGTCTGGGTGGGCGGGACAAGTTTAAAGACGGTTAAGGGGACATCGGAAGCATCCTTTTCAGCATATTGTCGTATGAGCTGTTCGAAAAACCTGTGCCCGCCGCCCGCCAAGTTCAACTTTGGATGCTGCGCGCTGCTTTTGTTCATTGCTAGCTTCACCCAGGGCGCCTCAGTTCGCGATGTTCCCGGCCCCAGCAGCCGGACGACGCCGTTGGCGATCTCCGAAATCATGTACAAGCCCGCGTCGCGCCCGGACGGGAAAAATGTGGAGTTTGTCGAACTCTACAATTCCAATCCATGGTTCCAGGACATCAGCGGCTACACGCTCACCTGTGCGAACATGAGTTATACGTTTCCAAAGGGAACCCTCCTCGCTTCCAACAGCTACACGGTGATAGCGGCGGTCCCGGCGGACGTTCAAACGGTTTATGGCATCACCAATGTCCTCGGGCCCTACTCCGGCAGCCTGAAAAAATCCGAGACCTTGCAGTTGCTGGACGAAGTGAACAACGTGCTCCTAACCGTGCCGTATTCCAACGTTTTCCCCTGGCCGGTGGCCGCCACGGGCACGGGACATTCCATCGTTCTGGCCAATCCTACTTACGGGGAAGGCGATCCGCGCGCTTGGGACATCAGCGACGTCATTGGCGGTTCGCCCGGACAGTTTGACGTACTCACTCCGGGTCCGCTGCGCAGTATCGTCATCAATGAAATCATGTCGCACTCGGAAAATCCGGCGGTGCCGCAGTTCATTGAGCTTTACAATCATAGCACGAACACCGTGGACATTTCCGGATGCATTCTGACAGATGATCCGGCGACGAATAAATTTATCATTCCTGCGGGCACCGTGATCGGACCGGCGGGATTCGTTTCATTCACGCAACCGCAATTGGGCTTCACGCTCAATGGCGGGGGCGGGACGCTTTACTTTTTTCAGGCGGACCGGAGCCGCATCCTGGACGCCATTCAATTCAACGCGCAAGCCGACGGAGTTTCCTACGGCCGCTGGCCGGATGGCGCCAACGATTTTTATGCGTTCAGCAGCATCACGCCGGGCACCAACAACAGTGCCATTTTCATCGGCGACATTGTGATCAATGAATTAATGTATGATCCGATCAGCGGCAACGACGACGACCAATACGTTGAACTCTACAATCAGGGCACGAATGTGGTCAACCTGTCGGGCTGGCAGTTCACTTCCGGCATCACCTTTACTTTTCCGACCAACACCACGCTTTCACCCGGCGGTTATCTGGTTGTGGCGCGCAACCAAACCAATCTGTTCGCCAAATATCCCAACCTGAACAACGCGAACACCGTGGGAAATTATACTGGCAAGCTATCGCACAGTGGCGAGCTGGTTGCGTTGGCAAAACCCGAAGTGTTCAACGGCACTAATGCAATTTTTGTGGAGGCAGACGAGGTGACTTACGGCACGGGCGGACGCTGGGGCGAATGGTCCGGCGGTGGGGGCAGCAGCCTGGAACTGGTTGATCCGCACGCAAATCACCGCCTCGCGGCGAACTGGGCTGACAGCGATGAATCGCAAAAATCAATCTGGACCAATATTGAAACGACGGGCGTGCTGGACAACGGGGCAAATTTCGATCCTTCGATTGATTATGCGCAGATTGGAATACTTGATGTGGGTGAGTGCCTGGTGGACAACCTCGAGGTCGATGATACCAACGGCGTAAATTACGTTTTGAATCCCGATTTTGAAGATGGCGCTTTGGATAATTGGAGTTTGCAGGGCGACCATGTCCGCTCGAGCCTGGAATCGCCGGGTTATGGCAGCGCTTACGCGTTACATCTCCGTTCCAGTGACAGGATATGGACGGGAGACAATTCCTGCCAGATGGCTTTGGGCACAAACTCGCTGGCCGGCGGACAGACCGCCACGCTGCGATTCAAGGGGCGCTGGCTGCATGGCTGGCCGGAAGTCCTGTTGCGGCTGAACGGCAACTGGTTGGAGGCAACCGGGCCGCTGCCGGTGCCCAACAACCTCGGCAGCCCGGGCATGCCCAACAGCGCCTATCTCACCAACGCCGGACCGGCGGTCTATAATGTGACGCACAATCCACCGCTGCCGGTGACGTGGCAGCCGGTGGTGGTGACGGCGAATGTCAGCGACCCGGATGGCGTGCAAGCAGTCACGCTGTATTACCGGCTTGATCCGGACATGAACTACACCGCCGTGCCGATGACGGATGACGGCACGGGCGGCGACGCCATCGCCGGCGACGGCATATTTAGCGCGACCATTCCCGGGCAGACGGGTGGCACCATTGCCGCTTTTTATGTTTCCGCCACGGACAATAACCTGGCCACGACCCGCTTTCCGGCGTTGCTGGCCGACAATTCGCCGGTGCGCGAATGCCTGGTGATGTTCGGAGAAACAGATCTCGCCGGCAGTTTTGGCACCTACCATTTATGGCTCACCCAAACCAATGCTGCGCGCTGGTCGGGGCTGGGTGATTTGAGCAATGAAGGAAATGATTGCACTTTTGTGAATGGCGGACGGGTGATCTATAACATGCAAGGCCGGTTTGCCGGCAGCCCTTATCATCAAATCTTTGACACGCCTTCGGGCGCGCTTTGTCATTACAAATGGATTTTTGGTGACGATGATAAATTTTTGGGCGCCACCTCGTTCAACAAGATCCATCAGCCGGGCAACGCACCGGGCGATGACGCCAGCCTGCAGCGCGAACAGTTGGCAAACACGCTTTTGCGCGCGCTGGGTGTGCCGTGGCTGAACCGCCGTTATGTGGCCGTCTACGTCAATGGCAACCGGCGCGGTACCTTGATGGAAGATGCCCAAGTGCCGGATGGCGATTTCGCAAAGGAGCATTATCCAAATGACGCGGGCGGCTTCCTGTACAAAATGCAACCATGGTTTGAGTTCGCCCCTCAGCTTTCCGGCTACGTCATGAACCTGGACAATGATTCGTGGTGCACATTGAATGATTACACCACGACGGGCGGCGTGAAAAAAGCGGCGCGCTACCGCTATAATTTCGAGATCCGGCGCACTCCTGATTCGGCCAATGATTTTACCAATGTTTTTTCGCTGGTTGACGCGGCGAATTCTTACGGCACCGCCGATTACGTGGCAAACATGGAAAGCATGGCCGACATGGAAAACTGGATGCGTGTATTTGCCGCCAACCACGCGGCGGGCAACCCCGATTCTTTCGGCGCCCAGAGCGGTCAAAATCTATATGGATACATGGGGGTCTTGGGAACCAAATATTCCCTGTTGATGTGGGATTTCAACATTGTTTTTGGGAGTCAATATGGCTGGGCCCCCGGCGCCAACCTGTTCAACGTGGATCCGTCCGATGCGCCCTTGTCGCAGGTTTACGGCGAGCCAACTTTTCAGCGGATGTACTGGCGTGCGCTGGAAGAGCTGGTCAACGGGCCGCTCAATGTCACCAACAGCGGTCCGTTGCTGGATGCCAAGTACAACGCATTTACCGCCAACGGCCTCGCGGTTGAAGACCCGAACACAAATATCAAGCCGTGGCTTACGGCGGCGCAAAGCAGCATCGCTTCGCAGCTCGCAATGGTGGATGTCACGAATTTTACCGTTGATTCCGGTGTGACCTTGAGCAATGGCATGGCCTACGTGACCGGCATCGCCCCGGTAAATGCCGCCACGATCGCGATCAACGGACAGGCATATCCGCTGACCTGGACGAGCCTGACCGCCTGGAGCATCGTTTTCCCGGCAACCAACATAACGATCAGCTTGAGCGTGGTGGGGCTTGACCGGTACGGCCACGCGATAATGAATGAGAGCAACAATGTGAACCCGATTTATAATAGCGATGTGTCGCCGCCGGGATTTGTCAATTACTCGCGACAAGGTTCTGTTTATGCCCAAAATTTTGATTCCTTGCCCATGCCCGCGCTGGGTTCGGTCAATGCAGACAATCCCGTAATCATCAACGGCATCACCTATTCGCTGTCTGATCCTTTTGGTTTTGATTTTCCAGTCACCGCCGCCGGCGGCATGGGGTTTTCCGGCCTGACCGGCTGGTATGGTTCCGGCGCCTTGGCATCAAAATTCGGCGCGACTGATGGCGACCAGACCACCGGCGGCCAGATCAGTTTTGGCCAGGCCGGCAGTTCAAACCGCGCCTTGGGCTTGTTGGCGACAAGTTCAACCGGTGCAACCGCCTTTGGCGTCAAATTTATAAATGGAACACCCGCGACTTTGAGCCAGATAAATCTTCAATTCACCGGCGAAGTCTGGCGCCAGTCAAATAAATCCAAGACCTTGCAATTTTATTATTTCATTGATCCTGCCGGCAACAACACGGTTTTTCCGACGAATGCCACCGCCTTTCTATCCGGCTTAAATGTAAATTTCCCCACTGTATCAGCCGATTCAGGCGGAGTCGCGGTGAACGGAACCCTGCCGCTTAACCAGACCAATTTGAGCGTGACCAACCAGACCATTGCCAATTGGCCGCCTGGCGCCGCCTTGTGGTTGGTATGGCAAATGACGAGTTCAACGGGAACCTCCCAAGGCTTGGGCATAGATAATTTAAGCTTCTCCGCCAACATCGCGCCGCCGCCGCTGAACCAGATCTCCGTCACGGTCTCAGGCACAAATCTTTTCCTAAACTGGCTGGGCGTGAGCGGACAAACTTATCAACTTGAATACATCGACGACCTCGCGGGTTCAACGTGGACATCGCTGGGCGATCCCGTCACCGGCACCGGCGGAACCATGACCGTTTACTATGATTTTGGCGCTTCAACGCAGCGTTTCTTCCGCTTGAGACTGGTCTCTAATTAGCGAAAGTCCCCGCGTTAACGGGTGCAAAGTTTGACGGCTACCTGAATTGGCCGCATATGTGATCGCACGTTGCCAACCTTGGCACTGTTTGCTGACAAGCTGATATTTTTCAAACCGTTCAAGGCAAAGATCGTCCGCTTGGTCAGGGCCGGGGCGGGGCAAGCCATGAGAAATTATAACCCGATTTTTCATCGGCCTTGCGACTCGTATTGCCGTCGTTCGCGTTTCCGGGTCATGCAGGCGGTGGAAGTTTCAACCTCCGGGCGACCCCGCATAATTCCAGCCGCACTCGCTCCGGGGCCACTACATTTTTTAAATTGTCCTAGTTGTGGGTCGGCGTGTAAGTCACGCTGCCCGGCGGCGGCACACCCCAGCCAAACCGGATTGGCACTAGCGCCGTCGGCATGCCCGGCGGCACCTTGGCCGCGTTCAGAAAATTCAGGTCAAAACTGTATTTGCGCGTGGGCGGATTATAGTAGGGATTCACCGGCGCAGGGTTGAAGCCTTGGGGATTGCGAAACTGGTTGGTCGCCATGTTGCTGTCCCACAACCGCAGGATCGAGGTGTTCAGCCAGAGGGTCTGGCCGCTCCAATCTTCCAGCAAACGTGGCAGATTGTGCACCCCACCGCTGAACGTCGTGCCGCTCGTGCCGGTAGAAGGCATGGTGCCGGTGACGATTGCGGCATTGATGGTCATGGTCGCCGCATCAAACATGGAAGAGCTGTTATCATACGTCAAATAGCCCTGGTTATCCGTCCAGTTCGGCGAAAGGATCGTCAGCGAGTCAGACATCAAAGCCGCCGGTACCGTATAAGTGGTATTCGTGCTGCCAGCCGAGGCGTTGGCGCTGCTGCTGGCTGTCTGGACATTGTAATTTCCAAATATGTAAAGCGGATTTTGCGTTACCACGCTGAAACCGATGTTGTTGTTGGCGGGCAGTTGCGCCCCGTTCACCAAACGGACCGATGGCAGTTGTTTGGCGTTCACATTTCGCCGGTCCGCCACATATAAGATAGTCGGATATAGGCCGTTTACGGAAGGCAATTTGGCTTGCACGGCCGCATTGTTAGCCGACCAGGTAGCAAAACTGCCGATATCGATCTGCGTGAACAGATTGGTTTTGGTCTCGCGCTGGTCATAGCTCAGGTTCGTCAGGCTCAGGAAGGGCAAATTCGTCAGCAAAGACGCGGGCGAGGCGTTGGTATAGGTCAAAATCGTCGGCAACGAGTCGTTTCCCGGCACCGTCCCGTTGACGCTCGTCTGGATCTTCAACATGACCGTGGGGTTCGTGCCCGAATTGCTCACATCATTGGTCACGATCAACACCATTTGCGCCTGGTTATAAAGCCGTTGTATTCCTGTCGAAGACATGACCGACTCGCCTGCCGGCGGAATGTCGATCAGAAAATGCGAGTTCGTCATGTTCAAGGATACGGTCACGCTCGCCACGTTCGTGGTGTAACCCGGCGTGGAGTTGAAAGTCGTGTTCCACGTGCTGGCGGTGCCCGGCGTCCACCCGCTGGAAAGACCGTCTACCAAGGGCGCGGTCAGCGTGGCGGTGCAACTGACACCGCTGTTGAAAGTCAGCGAGGCCGAGGTGCCGACTTCGATCGCCCCGTTTGCCTGCACGCGTCCATTCACCACCATGGTCGCGCATTGGGAAAACTCCAGCAGGCCGTTGTAAAAGATCGCCCAGGTGTTCAGTGGCACCATTGCCAGCAATACATCCTCTTGTGCGGTACCCACCACCGCCGTCGTGGAATTCGACCGGATCACGTTGGAGACGATGCGATAAATCGGCGAACCCGGCGCCGCATACAACCCTTGGTATGCCGAGGGCAGCGGACCGCTGTAGGTGGAAACTTGGCGCACATACGTCTGGCCGCTGTTCCCTTGTGCGTCGGAAAAAATAAAGCCGGCCCAGAACGGATTTTCTGACGTCTTCGGGATGTTGTTTTGATAAACGCTCGCAAGCCAGTTGTTGCTTACGCCCGCCACGCTGTAACCCTGGAAGTCATAGGCTATGCGGGCATATACTTTTTCAACCGCCGCCTCGGCTGCGTTCTGACACACGTTCAGATCGACGTTATGCTGGTTCAGGATGGTCACCGTCTGCGAACGGTTTAGGGCCGCGGCCAGGATCGCCAGGCTCACAGCCACCATGATCAGCACCATGATCAGCGCAAAACCGGCACGGTGGGGAAAGGATGACGGATAGATTTTCATGGCGGATCATTCAGGCAGATGCGGCGTGACCTTGAACTCAATCTTGTAGTAATCGTAAAGCCCGTTGGTTCCCACCTGGGTAAGTGGATATTCAAATTGGCAAAATTGCAGATTGATATGGATGATGCACTTGTAGGATTTGCTGTTGGCATCATTGGTCGCGGCCGAGCCGTTGTAATCTTCCACGTTGAACGTATACCCGCCTCCCAGCCAGTTCACCAGGTTCGACGCCACAATCACCGGGTTGGTGCTCGTACTGGTGAACCGCAGCAGATGGCCGTCGCTGTTGCCTGCGCCGCTCAAGTCAAAATAATATGCGACATAACCGCTGCCGTTGGTCGTGTCATACAACATCAGTGCGCTTCCCTGCGAACTGTTTGTGATGATCGTGAACGTGGAGCCCGACATGCTCCCTACAAACCACATCTTGGAGGAACGGATGTCCACCGGCAGTTGGTTCAGCAAACGCCGGGAGGTGTCGCTCGCGCCGGATTTGCTCTCCACCCATTGCTGTTCTCGCATTCCCATCAGGTGCGCCGCCATCAACGCCATCACCACCGTCACCAAGATGCCCATCACAAACATCATCTCGAGCAAAGTATGGCCGCCCGCCTGGCGGCGCCGGCTGTCTTCAAATTGGGTCGGGGGCAGGCTCATGTCGGTCGTGCTGAATTAATCTGTCCCCCCGAGGCTGGCCGGATCGCGGTTGTCTGGCGCCATGAATGTACAGACGCTGTTTGAATAAGTCTGTGTGCCAAAACTTCCCCATCCGTCAAAAGACCATACCGTGTCCACCCGGATGGATTGCAGTTGTACCCACGGATTGGACGTGCCGTTCTCAAAAACGGTCTGGATGGTGATGTAATTCGTCGCCATCACATAGTTTGTTCCCTTCCAAGGAATATCCATTACGTTCGTCGTGAACCCGGTCATGACCCAGTTCACTCCATTGACCGTGAGCGTTTTGTTAGCCAGGTTCATGTTGGTGACTTCCGTCTTGGAAAAAGCGATGTCCCATGCCGCCGATCGCGTCTGCTCCAGCGCTTGGACGCACAGTGACTGTGCCGCCAGCGAATAACCGGACCATTGCGTCCGTTTTGCACCGATCAAATAGCCGTTAAAAATTGTCCCAAACACCAGTGCCACGATCACGATGCAAAGCAACACCTCCCAGAAGGAACATACAAAGCCGGACTCGCTGCCTGTCTGGCCAGCCGGCCAGCCCTTCCGATGGGGGCATTTTGATCGGCATTGTTCCAGTTTCACTCGCATATTATGACTATAAGCCAGCACCCGGCATACCAAAACATCAATCGTGACAGGCTGGCGGTGGAATTCGTCAAAAAATTTACCGGCGCGTCCATGAACGTGACAGGAAGTGTCCGCAAACTACGGTGTGGCAAATTATCGTGTCAGGCGAGACCCCACAAAATCCGGCACGCTTCAGTTGCTGGCCACTCCGCCGGGCGGGGGCTTGAACCAGTTGAAGCGGATCGGTACCAGCGCGCAGGGCACACCGGGCGGCTGCTTGTTCGGACTGTAGTAAGTCTGGTCAAAACCCCACAGGCGTTTTGGCGGGGTGTAATAAGCGCCCGGCATTTGAAACTGGTTCGTAGCCATCTGGCTGGAGTAGAGGCAGACAATGGAGGTGTTCAACGTCAGCGTATCGCTCGAACTGTCCCATTCCTCCAGAAACCGCGTCAGGTTGTGCACGCCGCCGCTGAACGTGCTGGCAGTTACATCAGTGCTTGGCATGTTACCGGTGACGATGGCCGCATTAAGGGTCATGCTCGAGGCGTTACGGACGGTATAAGCACTGGCACTCTGGCTGTCCTGCCAGGTGGGAGAAAGAATTGTAAGCGAGTCACTCAGCAGCGCGGCAGGCACGGAAGAACCGTTGGTTGTCGATCCCACTGTCATGGCATAGGTGTTACTGTTGATGGTGACGTTGTAATTATTCTGCACGTAGAGCGGATTCTGCGTTGCCACGGTAAAACCATAGCCGTTGTTATAAGGCAGCTTGGCCCCGTTCACCAGGCGCACCACTGCTTGCTTGGTGGAATTGATGTTCCGCCGGTCTGCTACGTAAAGGATGGTCGGATAGGAGCCGCTCGTAAATTTCCCGGTGGCGATCGTGTTGGTGAGCAACCACGAGTTATACTGGTTCACGTCGATTTGCGTCACAAACTGGCTGCTCTGATTTTGCCGCTGATCGGCAAACGTGTTGGTGAGTGACAGAAAAGGGATCTTAACAATGGGGTTGGTATCCATGTAAACTTCTGTCGCATTGGTGAGCACCAGGGAGACTTTTGAAGTGTCCGCTCCCGGGAGGCTGCCGTTATATGCGGTTTGCAGTGTCAGCAGGACATTCGGCGAGGCTCCCGGCCCGTTGGTCACGATCAGCACAACTTGCGCCTGATTATAGAGCCGGACTTGGCCTTGTGAGGACATCACTTGTTCCACCGACGTTGGCGGCGGAATATCGATGATCGAATGGGTATTGGTCATCGAGATGGCAATGTTCACCACCGGATTGTTGGTGGTGTATGCGGTGTTGAACGTGGTCAGCCAGGTTGAAGGATCGTTCGGCGTCCAGATGGACACCCCGCCGCGCTGGGGCGCTGACATGGTGCCCACCGCTGTCACCTTGGCATTGAAAGTCAACGAAGCGCCGCTGCCGGCACCCGCATCGATGTTGCTGTTGGAATGAACACGCCCGCTGACCGTCATCGTGGCGCAGTCGCTGAACTCCAGCTCGCCATTGTAAAAGATCGCGTACGTGGTGATCGGCACCAGCGCCAACAACACATCTTCCTGTGCCGAACCCGTCACATCTACCAACCCGCTTGCCAGCTTGGTATTGGATGCGATGCGATAGATTGGAGAATTGAAAGCAAACTGGTTCGTGAACTGCGCCGGCAGCGGACCGGTATATGTACCCACATAATCGACGTAGGTGCTGTTGGTGGCGCCGGATACCGGATCGAAATAATTAAAATTTCCCCAGTAGGCATTGTCCGTGGTGCTGGGTACCAGCGTCCGGTAGGATGCGATGTTGCTGGTCACTGCGCCGGGGCCGTAGCTTTGAAAATCGTAGGCCATCTTTGCATAAGCTTTCTCCACCGTGGCCTCGGCCGCGTTGTCCAGCTGGTTCAGCAGCGTGCTCCGTTGGTTGAGCTTTGCCACCGTCGAAGTGCGGTTCATCATCCCGGACAAGATCATCACGCTGAACGCTGCCAGCACGATGACCAGCAGCAGGACGAAACCTGCCGGCCGGCGTTTGGAATTGAGGGTAATTTTCATTGTCCGTCAGGGATGTGCAGGGTCGCCCGGCAATCGATCCGGTAATAATCGAACAGGCCGTTCGTCCCCACGGCTGTGAGGGGATATTGAAATTGGCTGAATTGCAGCGTCGTGTGAATGATGGACTTGTAGGTGCGCACTGACTGGACCCGGCCCGTGTAATTTTCACTTGTGAAATACAATGTATTGATCAGGTTGGAGACCATCACTGCGGCCGTACCGTTCGTGCTGTTGACCCGCCACAACATCCCGTTGGCGCTGGCCGCTTGGGAGGTGTCAAAATAATACATGATGTAGCGGTTAGGATCGATTGCCGAGTTCGTTGAGATCGCGATGCAATACAGCTTCAAAGCTGCTCCTTGCACCGTTCCATTCGTGATGGCGATAAAATTCGTGCCGGTCAGAGTGCCGATGTCGAACCCCTTCGCCGCCCGGATATCGTAAAGCATTTGGTTCACGGAGCGACGGGCCGTGTCGCTTGCTCCGGCCTTGCTCTCCATCAGGCGCTCTTCGCGCATGCCCAGAAAATTCGCGCTCAATACCCCGCCGATCACCACCGCCATCACCCCCATCGTGATCATCATCTCAAGCAACGTCATCCCTCGCCGCCGCTGGGCGGTTTGCCGAAAAAATTGGCTCTGGTGACGCAGTTTCATGACTCAAATTTGCCGGTCGTCCGGCGCGACCATCGTGGAAACTGTATTGGTGTAATACAGGTTCCCTTTGCGATAATAAAACGGCCAGACCGTGTTCACCTGGATGTGCTGCATCTGCACTCGCGAGTCGCCATTGACATAGACCAGTTGCACCGTTACGAAATTTGTCGCTGATATGAAATTGGTGCCTGAATAGGGCACGTCAAGTATGCCGATGGAAAAACCGGTGTAAGTGTGGCTCGAACTGTCATAATTGGCGGCCAGCAGATTCATGTTCGTCAGATTATTGATCGGGGTGGCCTGCGCCGGATCCCAACTGCCTGACCGCGCCTGCTCCAATACCTCGGACGCCAGTGACTGTGCCGCCAGCGAATACCCTGTCCATTCCAACCGCACGCCGGACTGGATGTAACAATTGATGACACCTCCGAAGACTATCCCCACGATCGCCGCCGCGATCACCGCCTCAATCAGCGTAAACGCGCCGGACGCACGGCGGACGCGCGTTTTCATGGGGCTTTCGCCGGCAAAACGCCGGTTTATCACCCACTTAGCCGATTGTTTGACCTTCAGTTGCATGGTTTAAAATGAGCCTCTAACAAAGCTAATCTGTCAGAACACCATTTGCCGTGCCAGCTTTGTAAGTACTCTGTGGTTATTTTGATTCTATGATTTTACCGTCCTGAAATATGGCAATTTTGTCCGCCACCGGTCAAAGCTGGCGCACCGCCGGAGCCTTCACAAAGGTCGTTTTCCTCAAATAAATCGGCTGTAATTGTTCCCCCAACATAAAATGCTCTCGCCCAACCGCCAGACGCGCCACCATAGCCGCACTGGGACACACCCCCCGCTCTGCCGCCGGGCCGATGGATGTTACCCCAGCTCCGGCATATGCGGTTATTTCCGCTGCCGTGACAATTCGTAGCGGGCACACTTCCACCTTCTTAGCGGCTGAAATTTCCCATTCTCCAAGGTAAAATTCGCCTCGTTGCGCATCCACCACCACGTTCACACGTCCGAAGATTTCTTCCGCCTGCGCCTGCGCCGCCAACGCTTCCATGCTGCCCACGCCTAGCAATTTGACACCGCACGCCAGTTGCCAGCCCTGCGCCACGGCGATTGCCGCACGAATACCCGTGTAGCTCCCCGGCCCCAGCCCTACTGCGATTACCTCGACCGCTTCCCGCGAAATCTTTGCCTCCCCCAAAACCGCTTCTATCAGTCCAAACGCCTTCGTCGTCCGTCCGCCGGTCTGTTCTACCGCTTCAGTCAAAACGACTCCGTCGCGCGCCAGCGCCACGCTCCGCCGATCCGAGGAAAATTCAAGCGCCAAAATCGTCATAGGTAATTTTTCGCTGCTGCTCGCCCACGATCTCTATCTTCACCCGCAAATTCTTTTTTCCATCCTCTATTCTCCAGCCTCCATCTTCCAACCTCTCCGCCCACTCGATCACGCTGACCCCGTCCGGCGATAAATACTCTTCGATGCCCGCGCTCCGGATTTGCCCCGCCGTCTCCAGCCGGTACAAGTCCAGGTGAAATAATTTCAACCTTCCACCGCCGTATTCATTCACCAGCGTGAACGTAGGCGAATGTACCCGTGCGACGATTCCCAGCCCGCGCGCCAATCCGCGCACGAACTGCGTCTTGCCCGCGCCCAGGTCGCCGCTCAAGGCGATGACCTGCTCACGAAGCGCCACGCTCCCAAGCTTTTCGCCCAGCGATTCCGTGTCCGCCGGGCTATGCGAAATGAACGTAGCCATTGGCGTTGAGTTTTTGTGAGCCGGATTTATCGCGCAGGAAGATTCCTTCGCCTGCGACAATTTTTCCGACACAGCTCAGTTTCAATTTTGGAAATTTTTTCTTCCACGCATCCAGCAATATCACCGCGTCTTTGCCGCTGACCGTGAACAATAATTCAAAATCTTCACCATCTGTCAACGCCGCCAGCGCCGCCGGCTTGCCTCCAGCAACTTCCCTGGCCCGCAACTTCGCTGCCCGCGCGACCGGCAGGGCCGTCTTCAACAATACCGCGCCCACCTTGCTCGCCTCCGTGATGTGACGCAAGTCACCGGCCAGCCCGTCACTCAAATCCATCATCGCATGGATTTTAAAATGTTCCGCCAGCCAGCGCCCCTCCGCCAGTCGCGGCTCAAAATCCAGATGCCGGCCCGCCAACGAACCGCCCAGTTCGCCCGTCACAAAAACGGCATCGCCCGCCTTCGCCCCGCTCCGCAATGCCTGCTTTCCGCGCGGCACCGTTCCCAGCAGTGCGATGGAAATCAAAATCCGTTCCGGATTCGTCGTCGTCTCGCCGCCCACGATCGCCACGCCATGTTTTTCCGCCACCGTCTTCATACCGTCATAAATCTTCGTCACAAACTCTGCGTCGAAATCCTTCGGCAGGCCAATCGTCACCAGCGCCGCCGTTGGCGTCCCCGCCATCGCCGCGATGTCGCTCAAACAGCGCGCCAGCGCCTTGTGTCCGATCTGTTCCGGCACTGTTTCCCGTGTGAAATGGATTCCTTCCACCACCGCGTCTGCCTTGAACAGAATTAGCTTGTCCGGCACGCCCAAGTCCAGCACCGCACAGTCATCACCCGCGCCGGTCACGACGGCTTCATTCGTCGGTAACGACTTCGTCAGGCGGGCTATGAGTTCAAATTCGTTCATCATCGCGAGTGGTCAGAGTATTGCGATAGAAAGAGCAATCCGAGGTTGATCGCGTTAAACAAGCTGTGGGCCAAGATCGGCGCCATCAACCCTTCGGTTTTTTCATAAAGCCATGTCAACGCCAGCGCCAGCACCAACAGCGGCAGAAAAATCGGGGCGCTGAAATGGATCAGGGCAAACAGCAAGCTCACTGCCACCCAGCCCGTTCGCGGCCAGCCAATTTTTTTGAAACCTGAAAACAAAAGCCCGCGAAAGACAAATTCCTCCGCCAAGGGCGCCAGCACCACTGCAAAAAAACTGAGATAGATTTTTAGCCCCAAGGAGCTGACGTTGGAAAACATCTCCACCGCCCGCTGATCCTCCACTGCCCAATGTATCTTCCCCAAAATCAGCACCGAGACGGCCTTCAGCCCGAACATTACCGGCAATGCCGCCGCCAGCACCGTCACCGTCAGCAGCAATTGCAGCTTCCAATTATCGCTGCGCCACCCCAATGCCTCGGGTAATGGGATATCATGCAGTTTCAAAAAAATGATTCCTGCCACGATGGCTGTGCCATGAAAGCTTAAAGTCGCCACCAGCACGCTCCCGATATCGTCATAGGTCTTGAAACCGGCCACGGCAAAATGCTTCAAGAGCTCCACCAACACGCTGCCCATGAACAATGACAGCAGCACCATGCCGGCTAGCATCAGCACGACATCAGGTCGCCACTCTCGTTTCCATAACATCCCGAATTCTAGCGCATTCACATAAATGAGACGATGCAAAAAGGTTCAAAACCCGCACCCATCATCCCGCTGGATGATTTTATCTTGGAACTTCGAATTTAAGATTTCTCTGGATGTTGGTGCCTGGAACTTGGATGTTTCTTCACATGTCCGTCGCCCACAAACATACCAACCGTCTCGCCCGCGAAAAATCGCCCTACCTGCTGCAACACGCGCACAATCCCGTCGACTGGCTCGCATGGAACGATGAAGCCTTTGTCAAAGCCCGCACGGAAAATAAACCTATTCTGCTGAGCATCGGCTACTCCACCTGTCACTGGTGTCACGTCATGGAGCGCGAAAGTTTTGAAGACGAAAAAATCGGCGCCTTTTTGCGCGAACATTTTGTCAGCATCAAGGTGGACCGCGAGGAGAGGCCGGACGTGGACAAGATCTACATGACCTTCGTTCAGTCCACCACCGGCAGCGGCGGCTGGCCGCTCAACGTCTTTCTCACTCCCGATCTGAAACCGTTTTTTGGAGGCACCTATTTCCCACCCGATAACCGCCACGGTCGACCCAGCTTCTTGCAACTGCTCCAGCAGATCGCCGGCCTCTGGCACGAACGCCGGTTGGAGATCGGCGCCTCTGCCGATGAACTCCACGCCCGGCTCGAACTCGCCACCGCGCACGAAGCCGGCGAAAACTCGCCCCTCACGCCTGAAATTTTGCGTCACGCCGTCACGATGTTCAAAGAAGCTCACGACCCCGTCAACGGCGGTTTCGGCGGCGCACCTAAGTTTCCGCAGCCCAGCATTCCTTCGCTCGTGCTGCGTGCCAGCAAACGCTTCAACAACCCCACCGCTCAATCCATGGTATTGCACACCTGCCAGCACATGGCCGATGGTGGCATTCATGACCAGCTCGGTGGCGGTTTTGCCCGCTACGCCGTGGATGCCGAATGGCTCGTCCCCCATTTCGAGAAGATGCTCTACGACAATGCCCAGCTCGTTCATCTTTACCTCGACGCTTTCCTCGCCAGCGGCGACGCCCTCCACGCCGACACCGTTCGCGACATCCTTGATTACGTCTTGCGCGACATGACGCATCCTGGGGGCGGCTTCTATTCCGCCGAAGATGCCGACAGCGAAGGCCAGGAAGGAAAATTCTACTGCTGGACTCACGATGAACTTTCTAAACTGCTTTCACCCGAAGAATTCATCGTCATAGCGCAACATTTTGGCATCACGAAGGAAGGCAACTTCATTGACCATAGCCACCCCAATCCGCTCCCGGGCCTGAACGTCTTGAGCATCATAAAACTTGTCACGTCATCCGACCGACCATTGCTCGCTTCCGCCAGGCAAAAAATGCTCGCCGCCCGCGTCCAGCGCATCCGTCCGCATCTAGACGATAAAATTCTCGCCTCATGGAACGGCCTCATGCTCGGCGCCTTCGCCCGCGCTTCCGCAGTATTGGGCGAAACCAAATATCGCACTGCCGCTGAAAAAGACCTCCAGTTCCTCCGCGACAAACTCTGGGATGAAAAATCGCAGACCCTCTTCCATCGTTGGCGTGACAACGAACGCGACCAAGTCCAACTCCTCGAAGGCTACGCCTTCCTCTTGGATGGCGTTATCCACCTCTACGAAGCCACGCTCAATTCACAGCATCTCGATTTCGCCTGCGAACTCGCCACCGCGATGATCGCCAAATTTTACGACCCTGCCAATGGCGGCTTCTGGCAAAGCCCCGCTGGCACCAACGATCTCATCCTCCGTGTTAAAGACGACTACGACGGCGCCGAACCCAGCGGCAATTCCGTCGCCACCCTCGCCCTCCTGAAGCTCGCGGCGATCACCGGTCATGAAGAATTTCGCACTCCCGCCGCGTCCACCTTGCAACTCGCTTCCGGCCGCCTCCAAAAGCAGCCCGCCGCCCTCGCCTATATGCTGCAAGCGCTGGACTTCTGGTTGGACGAACCCCGCCGCGTCGTCCTCGCGGGCGATGCCACCTCCGCAAAATTCCAAAAGCTGCTCCAAGCCGCGCACTCGGTTTATCAACCAAACAAAATCATCCTCGGTACCACCGGCGCCGTCGAACCCTTCGCCAGAACGCTGTCGTCCAAAACCGATGTTACCGCATACGTTTGTACCGGCACCGCCTGCCAGCCACCTACCGACAACTTGGAGCAATTGAAAGCGACCCTGTTTTGATACTGTGGCCAGTTGGCCTTGCTTGTATTAAAATCAATTGAGATAACTGGTGGCGGGAATTTATGATGTTTCACACTATCAAGCGGGTATTCTTGATTTCGCTCCTGTTCTGCCTCCACGCTGCAGGCCAAGCCGCGCTACCGGCGTTACGAATGACTTCATCCAATGGTGTCAGCACCGTCCATTGGCCGCTGGCGGGTTATTCCGCCATTTTGCAGACAGCCACCAGTTTATCGGCCTACGCCACATGGAATAATCTAGTCACGGGCGATCCGGCGTCCGCCTTGCTTGCCTTTGCCGAACCGGGTGGCAGTGCTGCTATTACCACCAATGTTGCTGGCAATGAACTGACGTTCAATCTCGCCGCCACCAACCGCCAGCAATTTTTCCGCCTGACAACCCCGCATCTGATCAATGCCTGCAGCTACGCGATCTTTTATAACGGTCTCTTGGAATTCAGCCAGTCTGCAACCATGATCGTAAACGGCCGCGTTCATGCCGAAGGCCCCATTTATGTCGGCACCACCGCATCCCTGATCCTCAATGCACCGGTGACAACAACCTCCACCTTGAGCGCCCCTTTGGTGGACGTGACCAACGGATGGACGCCCGGAAATTCAAACACTTGGAATGTGACTTTCAATGGCAGTCCCGGATGTATCACCAATGCGATCAGCCTTTTAAATTATACCAACAATTTTCACTACCTGATTGATCCTCCTGCTGACGATCCGAATGATCCGAACCATCAATTGCTTCCGGCACATATCTACGATATCGCAGAATTGGTTTTATTGGTGACCAACGATCCCACTGGAGACGGCAATCCCGCAGTCAGGTTGATTCTGCAAAACGGTGTCAGCAATGGAGTGCCTGGCTTCGACCCGGCCAAATTAATCCTGACTTTTACCAACCAGTTTGCAGCGGCTCTGAAAACAAACTTGCCGTTTTTATCCCTGACCAACAGCTTCTACGACCAGCGGGAATATAAAACAAATGTCGTGACCCAGATTGACGTAGGTGCCTTCACCGCTTGGGTGGCGACCAACGCCTTGGTTCAAACCAAGCTGCCCACTGTCTCCGGTGAATATCCGGCCACCTTGTACATAGCTGATCGCCGAAACGTGAATGCCAGGCAGTTGGCGGTGGTTCGTCTGATAAACGGGGCCCAGTTGCCATATAATGGCGGCATTGGATTTACCATCGCCACTGTCAATCCGCTGTATGTCTGGGGGAACTACAATACTCAAGGCCAAGGTAATGCTCCTGATGCCTACGCGAACACCACGAACGCCGCCTTTGTCCCGCCAGCCGCTCTGATTTCTGACGCCCTGACCCTTCTTTCACCCGCTTGGGCTGATGCGAAGAGCTTTCTGACCTACAACAACACTGTTTCCACATTTGATGCGTCAAGCATGACCGTCAATGCCGCCATCTTCGCCGGCACCGTCGCTTCTACTGGCACAGATGCCGGCAACTTTAGTGGCGGCGTCCATAATTTCCCGCGCCTTTTGGAAGACTGGAGTGGCCAAAATCTATGGCTAAACACGTCCTTGGTCCGGCTATGGGATTCCCAGCGGGCCACCAACCAATTTCGCAATCCTCAAGGCTTCAGCCCACCACCGGTAAATCCATATTACAATCCACCAACACGCCATTTCAACTTTGACGTCAAATACTTGGACGCGGCAAAAATTCCTCCGGGCGTCTTTATTTTGGATAACTGAAAGCTCAAGCAGACTTCATTTCAACCCCACCACCAAGATCACCAGGTCGATCACGAATAGCAACACGATCCCGATTTCCAGCCAGAGCATCACCCGGTGGTTCTGATCGTTT
>DASZCA010000022.1:0-15836 GCA_035943555.1 Verrucomicrobiia bacterium | reverse complement strand
CGTCGATGCTTTCTCCCCGGACCATTTCATCCAGATAACCGCCGAACGGATCATCGCCCAGGATGCCGATGCTGAACGGCGCGTTTGTCGCCGTGAAAGCGGTCGTCGGCCAGTCGATGAACTGCGCAAAATTGAAGAGGAACGTCGCCTTGATCTGGTATTCCTTCGATTGCCCCAGCGCACTGCCTGCCAATGACAACGGCAGCAATATTAAGCAAAGCCATTTGCCGGCCCGCTTTCCCACCGCTTTGCATGTCCGGATGATTACCATCGAAAGGTCACCTTTCCATACACACTGCGGGCGATTTCCTCGCGCGTCGTGCCCGGGAAACCGTATTCCGGATGGTGATCATGCAACAGATTCTGCCCCACCACGGCAAACTCAAGGTTCTTGGTCGCCTGCCACGCCAGGCGCGCATCCAGTTCAAAATAGCTTGGCACCGTCCCCACCACCGGCCCGTTGTTATTATGCAGCGTGTCCACCCAGCGCAGCCCCGTGTCGAACTCCACGTTTCCCGGCAGGTCCATCGAGGAACGGATGGAAAACTGGTGCTTCGGGTCGGACGTTTCATTCAGCGCATCATTGATGTCGATCTGGCCGGGCTTCACGTGTATGTGCTCTTCCAGCAGATCATAGCCCGCGTGCAGCCGCCACCAATCCAGCATCTGATAATCGGCGGTCAGCTCCGCGCCATAAGTCTGCCCCTCAAGATTGTTGGCAAAATAAAACGGAAAGAAGGTCACCGGCGTGAAACTCAGGCTCCGCACATCATCATAGTCGTTATAAAAAGCCGAGATGGACGTGGAAATTTTCCGGGTCAGTTGCGCCCGATACCCCAGTTCATAAGCGATGACAGATTCAGATTCAAAGCCCGACTGACCGGCCAGCAACGGCGTGGCCGAATCCGGTTCAAGGCTGTCGCGGTCGATCCGTGATGGCGTGCGCACCGCGCGCGAAACCGCCGCCCAAAGCATATGGTTGGTCGCCACGTTCCATTGCAGCCGGGCGCTCGGCTCCACTTCAAACCCGGTGTAATCATTGTGTTCCAGCTTTGTTCCCATGGTGAAGTACAGGTCTTTCATCACCATGATCTCATCCTGCACAAAACCGCTGAACAGGTTGCGGTCCAGTGTCGGCGGCTCAAACGCCAGGTTCGGCGCCCCGCGATCCACGTCTTGCGTGAACCGGTAGCCGAGTCCCCAGACGATGCGGTTGCGTTCGCCCAGGCGGAAGCGATGCTGGAAATCCAAGTCGTAAGTATCCAGCCCGTCCACCAGCATTTCGGCGGTGCCAAACGGATTGGTGATCGGCGCCCGCAGATGCGTCCGGTCATAATACAATTGCAGGCTGAAGTCCGAATCATCCGAAACGGTGTGCGACCACCGGCCGAGGATGTTGCCGCCCCCGTTCCTGCCCTCCCCGCCGGTCGGCACATTGACGTCGCTGTCGTAGATGTCCCCTTGCAAGGTGAATTTGTTTTGCTCGCTCGCTTCATCATCGATGCGAAAACCGCCCTGCCCCATCCGCCACGAATCCGGGGCGTCTTTTCCATCCGTGAACACTTCATTGCCCCGGTCAAAATATTTTCCGTAGACGCGGTAATAAATGTTCGAGGCCAGCACGCCGCCATAACGCACCCCGCCAAAATCCTCCAGCACTGACCCGCCTCCGCCCTCAACATAAAGTCCCTGCGTGTCCTTGGCGCTCTTGCTCGTGATATTGATCACGCCATTGACGGCATTCGCCCCCCACAGCGTGCCGCCCGGCCCGCTGATTACCTCGATACGGTCAAGGTCTTCGAGCAGATAATCTTGCGCATTCCAATAAACGCCGGAAAACAACGGCGTGTAGACCGTCCGGCCATCGATCATCACCAGAAGTTTGTTGGCCAGCCCCGCATTGAAACCGCGCGCGCTGATGGACCAGTCATGGGAATTTTGCTGGGCCACGTCCAAATTATCCGCCAACCGCAACGCCTCCGGGATGCTCGATGCCCCCGAACGCCGGATCTGGTCGCCCGTGACTACCTGGATCGCCGCCGGCGCCTGTCCGAACGGCTCCGGCTGTTTGGCCACCGAGGTCACATCCAACGACATCAGTTCTTCCAAGCTCATTTTTTTATATGCCGCCACCGCCGCGGTATTGGTGGAAACATCCGTCACCGGCTCGGCCTGCGTCACCATGGCCGCCCCGAAGAAGCCCATGATCAAAAGCCTGGCCCGGCAGTTTTGGTTCTGGAAAAAAGACGTCATAAGCTTCTTCAGATGGAAAAATAAAATTCCGCCCAAATTGAAAACTGGTTTTTTGAAATCAGAACGAAGAAACACCCTCCCGGAAAGACTGGGTTGACAGCCATTCCTTTGCGCCCCGTGTCCAAACCGTTGTTTAAAAGCAATCATCCACTCGCATAAGTAGCGGCGCTGCCCTCTGAATACTTCGGCCCCAAACTAGTTCTCTCATTTTTTAAATTCAAGGATTAGTTTTTCGCCATGTGTGACTTTTAAGTGTCATCCCGCTTCGCCGTATTCTCACCCATCATTACCAAACGCAACGGAAAACAAAAAACGGCGACCCTTGCGGATCGCCGTCTTGAATTCTAACCGGTGAATTAAATCAGATGCCCTTCGCCGTGATGTACTTCACCAAGTCGATCACGCGGTTGCTGTAACCCCATTCGTTGTCGTACCAGCTCACAATCTTGAAGAAGCGCTTCTCGCCCTTCAGATTGTTCTGCAAGGTCGCCAGGCTGTCATAGATCGAGCTGCGATTGTCGTGGATGAAGTCGGTCGAGACCAGTTCTTCTTCCGTGACGCCGAGGATGTCCTTGAGGTACGTCTTGGAGGCGTTCTTCAACGCGGCATCAATCTCTTCGATGCTCGTGTCCTTCGTCGTGCGCACGGTCAAGTCAACGACCGAGACGTCCGCCGTCGGGATGCGGAAGGACATGCCCGTGAGCTTGCCCTTGGTGATCGGCAACACTTCACCGACCGCCTTGGCCGCGCCGGTGGTGCTGGGGATGATGTTGATCGAAGCTGCGCGACCGCCACGCCAATCCTTCTTCGACGGGCCGTCCACAGTCTTCTGCGTGGCCGTCATCGCGTGGATGGTGGTCATCAAACCGGTTTCGATGCCGAAACCGTCCTTGATCAGCACATGCACGAGCGGCGCGAGGCAGTTCGTGGTGCAGGACGCGTTGGAAATGATGTGATGCTTGGCAGGATCGTATTCGCCTTCATTGACGCCCATGACGATGGTTTTGACTTCACCTTTGCCGGGGGCGGAGATGATGACGCGCTTGGCACCGGCGGTGATGTGGGCTTTCGCCTTCTCACTGTCGGTGAAGAGGCCGGTGGATTCGATCACGATGTCCACGCCGAGGGCTTTCCAAGGCAGGGTCGCGAGGTCTTTCACCGCGCCGACGCATTTCACCTTGTGGCCGTTGACCACGATGATGTCCGGCTCTTCGAGCGACGGATTGCTCTTCTCCGTGGTGACCGCGTGCTTGAATTTACCATGGATGGAATCGTACTTCATCTGGTATGCGAAATAATCGGCGTCCGTGGACACGTCCACGACCGCGACGACATCGATTGATTTGCCCAGCAAACCCTGGTCACAGAGCGCCTGGAACACCATCCGGCCGATGCGGCCGAATCCGTTGATTGCTACTTTTACTGCCATAATTGTTTTAGTTATAAACCGTCAAACCGCGTCACCGAAATTAGACGGATATTCTACCCGCGAAAGCCTCACCGTCAATTCAGAATTAGGGACTGTCTGACCACTCCCACCATAGCAGCCGGCGTCAGGAGGCTCCAACCTCCATCCGCGATACTGAAACGCACCAACGTTTGCGATGGTAGGGCGCGTCGCTCCGCGCGCGCCGTCGCCTGCCAACTGAAGCGTTCGAAATGACCAAGTGATATGCCTACGCTTCGGCCGCCCTTCCCCCGGAGCGCGGCTGTGTCCCGCTCGAAGCGGGATCAGCCGCAGCACATCCGAACATAGATAAGTGTTAAATCTCGCCGTACGTCCGGCGATATCACCTTGCTGCGGCTGGTCTGCGACACAGCCGCGCTCCGTAATTAAATTCCCGCCACATTGACGCCCCCGCCCCCTTTCTCTACGCTTCGGCCAACGACAAGGCATCGCATGACCGAAACCAACAATCCGCTCGCCCCGCTTATCCAGGAAAACCAGTTCATCGGCTGGACCTGCCGCCTCGATTACGAAAACGCCACCGTCCTCACCAATGACGACCTCAAGGCCAAAGCCAAAGGCGTTCCCCTGCATTGCTTCCTGCTCGCGACCAATTTTAATCCTAAGAAACCGGACGCCAAAACCAACGAAGTCATCCTGCTCCGCGTCACCGGCAGCGCGCCCTTGCCGCAAGATGGCGAACTCCTCTCGCGCAAGGCAGAACTCCTCAAAAATCGCGAATTGAAGATCGGCTCCGATAACACGCCCAAAAACGAATTCCAATTCGGCGGCCTGCTCTGCCGCATCCTCGGCACATTTTTCGTGAAAGACGGTCGCCTCCGTCTCGGGAGCGATATCGAATCCTATGCCAACGCCGCCGATTTTGAAGTCTATCGCCCCACCGGCGCCGCCTTGGAGATGATCGTCAATTATATCAGCCCCGAACGCGCCGCCGCCGCCCAGGCCGAAGCCCAGCGACTTGGTCTCGCCAATGGCCTGCCCGCCTTCCCCATCGGCACCATCCGTTATAGTTCCACCGACCGCCTGCATCGCGGTGACGAGGCGGACAAGGCCGTTTTCAACTTGAACGCCGTCGATTTCCTTTCGCGCCGCACCGCCGTCTTCGGCATGACCCGCACCGGCAAATCCAACACCGTCAAGCAGCTCGTCTCCGTCGTCATGCGCGCCAGCCGCGAGTGCAACCTCAAGATCGGCCAGATCATCTACGACCTCAACGGCGAATACGCCAACGCCAACCAGCAGGACAAAGGCTCCATCGCCGAGGTGTTCCCGAACGACACCGTCCGCTACCGCATGCTCCCCACGCCGGGGTTCGAGCCCATCCTCAACAATTTTTACACGCAGATCCCCGAAGGCCATCACACCCTGCGCGGATTGATCGAACTCAACCGCGTCTCGCGCTCGTCGGACATCGATGCCTTTCTCGCGATGGATTTCGTCGAACCGCGCAAGGAAGATTTCGAGAACGAAACCAGCTACAACCATCAGCTCATTCGCTACAACCGAAAGATCGCCGCGTATCACGCCATGCTCGCGCGCGCCGGGTTTGAGCCGCCGCCGAATTTCAAGATCACCTTCGAGGCCGGCGCCAGCGCCAAAAACAAGGTCAACCCCATCATCGACCCCGCGAACGGCCTCACGCCGCAGCAGGCGCAGGAATGGTTTCAACTCGCCCGCCAGATCCAGGATGAACTCGTCACCGGTACCGGCCAGAACTGGGTCGAACCGGATACGAACGTCCTCATGAACATGCTCCTGCAAAAGAACGATCAGGGCGCCTACATCCCCGGCTACCGCGTCCTGCAACCGTTCAAGGACTACCACGCGCCCAACCGCACCACCGATGCGTGCGATGAGATCTACCAGCACCTCCTCGCCGGCAAGATCGTCATCCTCGACCTCAGCGTCGGCAATCCCGACCAACGCGAACGCCTGAGCAAACGCATCGCCCGGCACATCCTTGCGAGTTCCATGGCCGTGTTCAACACCGGCCAGTCGCCGCCGAACATCGTCATCTACGTCGAAGAAGCGCATAACCTCATTGGCCGCAACGAACCGCTCACCGAAGTCTGGCCCACCATCGCCAAAGAAGGCGCCAAGGCCCGCCTCGCCACGGTGTACGCCACGCAGGAAGTCTCCTCCATCCATCCGAATATTTTGTCGAACACCGAGAATGTTTTCTGCGCGCATCTCAACAACGAAAACGAGATCAACGAACTCGCCAAGTACTACGACTTCCGCGATTTCTCCAAAGCCATCATCCGCGCCCAGGACGTCGGCTTCGGCCGTGTCAAAACTCTCTCCAACCCCTTCGTCATCCCCATCCAGGTGGACAAGTTCGATCCGGAACGGGAGAAGCAGCGGGCCACCAATCGCGTTGCCTAAATTAATATGGATGGGGCGGATGCACCCCGCCGCCCAAATTAAATCTCGATTCCCAAACTCATCATTCGTTTTCATATTTTTAAAAAGATGGTGCCAACCGGTGCAAAGCAGTGCAAACGGGTGTAAACCGGTGCCGACTGGGACAAGTTCCACCGGAACGCCGTCTTTAAGAAGCGCGGCCCGCCCGCCCGCCAGTTCCCCGGGAACGCCTCGCACCATCCAGCACCTCGGCCCTGCCAAAGCCGCGTTAATCGTGAATCGCAAATCATAAATTTTTTAGGCCGGATTTACCCGGAAACTCCACATCCTGCGCCAGCCACCTGATCCTGTAGCAGCCGACGTAAGTCGGCTCCATCTCTCACAATTAACGTTCTCATAAAATTTTTAGGTCCAACCAAGCCCAACCAGGCCCAACGGCCACGTCTTCATTGGTACCCTTCTTTCTCTTCATTCTGCATTCTTCCTTCTTCATTCGCTTTAACTGATGGTCATAACTTTTTACGCTAATAAGGGCTAATAGAGGCTAATGACCATTGAATCTGTCCACTCACGCAGACCAACGCGCGCCCAGCCTCTGCCGTACTCGAACTCACAGTTTTCATAATTTTTTAAAAAAGTAGGTTGAAAGGGGTTGAATTTGGTTTAAATCGGTTGAATTCAGTTTGCCTTCTGTGTCCTTTGAGCCCGCTGTACAGGCGACGACCTCCGCTAATTTTCATATTTTTTCCCAAAGTGGTTAGAATTGATTGGAAAGCGTTTGAAACGATTGGAATCCATTGGAAGTGCCCGGCGACGGTTGCCTCTTGGAGCGCGGGCGGCCCGCCCGCGTGTTCATGTCCCTTGCCACCTTCTGCAAAAAGGTTTTCCGCTGTCTTCATAAATTTTTAAAAAAATGGACGGAAACAGCCGGACTTGACCTGCAATCGCCGGAACGCTCAACAATGGGCGGCGGCTGTGTGGGGAGCAAGGGCCAGCCGCAGCGTATGAACTGCAACTGACATCCAGATCTTCTCCGCGACGCCCGTCCTGCCCATTCGTCATTCGGAATTCATCATTCCCATGTGCAATGTATGTCATGCACCGACAAGACTATCAGAGGTCTCTCAAATCTGAATTCGTGCTGGGAATGTAACTAGCAGATTTATGCCATTTATTTTCATTTTTCGGGAGTGGGAACGCCCTCCGACCCTAAAAATCAAAAACGCTTTTGCTACTACCTGATTGAAAACATATTGCATCTTTCAGCCCAGCCAAAAATCGGCTCGATTTTTCAAAAACATTGGCCTTTTGAAAGATTTGCTTTGTAGGCGACGAGTTAACCGTAACTGAATAACGCTATGAACAACATTTAAGAAAAGAGGCGCAAGGATAGGGAATACCACGCAAAGCGCAGAAAGGAGCGCAACAAGTACAAGAAGCAATGGAGGGCTAAGAACTTCCGCAGCGAGCAGGATAGGCACTTTCTCAGGAGGTACGGCATAGGTTTTGACCAATACTACAGCATGCTACAGGAGCAAGATTCAGCCTGTGCGATATGCGGGCTTTCACCAGATGAAGCCTTGGTAGTAGATCACTGCCATGTAACCGGCAAGGTGCGCTCGCTTTGCTGCAAGAACTGCAACACGGGGCTTGGCATGCTTAGAGACAATGCTGCTGCAATGCGCAGGGCTGCTGAGTATATGGAAGCTCACCAGCCAGCTTAATTAGGTAGTGCCTTGGTTTCTTTGATGCCAAGCACTGCTTGAAAGTTGGCTACTATAGCATCCATAAGGCCCATGATCTTTTTAAGAGTTGCGTCTATCTTATCGCTGCTTTCATCTATTTGCTGGCCGTAGTCACGCACATGCCACCTGTCGTTCAGCCTAAGATACGATTGCATCATATCATTTTGCTGTGTGAAATCATAGCATTGGTCAAATAGCTCCAAGAACAGCTTTGCCGTCTCATCATATAGGTAAATTCTGTCTTCTAAATGCATGTCAAATGTTGCATGCAGTATTGTATTAAAAGATTGCCTCGCAGCATTCCGCTTAGCCTCGTCATGGATTGTGAACCTATATTCTTTGGTTGCCTTGTATAGCAGCAATGTTTGCTTGTACAGTCTCTCCATCGCTGCTGCCTGCCTGCTGAAAGCATGACCGTAACGAACATTAGCTAGCTGGACACTTCCCTTTACCTTTTCGATGCCCATATCTGACTTTGATTTTATATCTGCTAAGGCAATGGCGTAGTTATGCTCAATGGCTGTAAGCTTTTCCGCGTTCTTTTGCTGGTAATAATTTTGAAATCGCCAAGTGATAAGCGATGCAATAGTGCTAGATGTTATCGTAGCTATGCTGCCTGCAAGTATCCAGTTCATAGAGTTTTCCTGTTTTGTGCTAACTAAACCAGAATGCTAAAACTACTGACGCCATGACATAGACCGCGAAAGGGGGCAAAGTCATAAGCATATCTTCAACTTCAAGACCGGGCGGGGTGGAATTTGCAGACCACAAGCCGTATGCAGGCATTGATGAATAGGCACCCAAGACAAATCCGAAAATCCATTTCAGAACCCAGTACGGATGTTGCCACATGATATTGAGGTGAATCAGGTAGGCCACCAACAGCCCCCATAACAGGGACAGCAGAAAAATAACCACTCTCGGCAAGGAATACATCTCCCTTGCCAAAGCCCAACTGATACGCCTAGCAACGTACATCCCCAAAAGCGCCACGATTACGAAAGCCATGCGGGCAATGTTCTCCCATGCCAGCATCACTTGTCAATTTTCCAATATTCACAAGTCAGTTAGACAGCCTGTGTCCAACCGGCTGTGATACGTTGTCTGTATATGGAATATCCAGACATGATGTGGGTTAAAAACTCGTACAAGATCGGTGACATGGTAAAAGTCGAAGCCATAGACCCGCCATGCATTGCCCTGCCAGAAGGCTTGCCGGACGGTGCTACGGTCAAGATCGTTGCAATACACACCGGCTATGAGGACGTAGAATACGAAGGCAAAATCTACCATGTTTCAATGGTGCTGATTGATTCAGGGCATCAATCATTGGGAGCCATTTGGGAAGAGCGTAAACCTGGGGAAGCAGTGGCCAGTATAAACGCGGGCAGGACGTGGTTACAGGCAAAAACGATAGGCCACAGGCAGGGCATTGCATTCAGATGTGATGTGGCTTATTTTCGGCGGATATGGACCCCATTCTTGCTTCACAAACCTTTGCAACAATCATCGGATTGATATGCAACTACAAGCAAGATCACGCGGCAAACCAGACTTTCCCGCAGTACCTAGAGCAGCACAGGTTTGACGATATTAAAAACGCGATTGCAGGTACACAGGCATTGCAAGATGAAGTGAATCGGCTTTTACGGGAAGATAATGTTACGATCATCGCCAAGCTGAACCTTATTAACGACGTGTTGACGCAGGTGCTTTCCAAGGTGTCCGGCTTTGAAGTGATGGCACAACAGCTTGGAAGCGGTGCAATGCTATCGCAGCAGGCGTTACATATCTTGGTTGTATTCCATCGTACTAATGCAAATCAGATTGTTCTGGGTGACCCGCCCCAACTGCACCTTTACCCGCAAGGTTGTGGGCTTGGCATGCTTGAGCCAAGGTTTTTGACCGACGACTTGAACATATTGGAAGGGTTAGGCTTCATCCGTAAAAGTTATGATGATGGCGCGGTATGCTACAACCTGACGAGAAGCGGAGCAGCGTTTGCAGAAAGCATACCATTAACCCCAGAGCAGCAGGCGGAATTTGAACCGGCAACGCCAGATGAAATAATTTAATTTTCGGCTTGTGTGTGGTTTCCCAAACTATAGCAGCAGATTTATGCCATTTATTTTCATTTTTCCCGAGTGGGAACGCCTTCCGAGCCAAAAAAATAAAAATGCTTTTGCTACCACCTTTCAAGCAGTCATTTGCACAAGAAGGCCCCGCCCGTTTTTGAACTAAAACCTCAAAAAAATTGGGCTTTTTAAAGATTTTAAAAATTCAAAACCGATGAAGGAAGGGACGTTGCCAACCTTCACGCGCGGTTCCGCTTTTAGCCATCGGCTTTGGAAACAGTACCCGGAATCGACAGTTTGCTGTTTCGTTTGTCGGACCGAAGCGCTTACGCAATCGGCCCGACAAACTCGTCTTCCATCACAGCTTAGCCGCATTCTGGCTCGTATTCCTCAGGATCAAGGCAACCTGCTCCGCCGTCAGCGTTCCCAAGGCTTCGAGTTGCTTGCCGTCACCGTAAGTGCGGACGGCGTAGGCGGCGACCTTGGCGTAATCTTCTTCGACAAAACCGAGGTCTCCAAGCGATTGCAGCAGTTCATTGTCCTTCAACCAGCCCACAAAGTGCTTGATGAAACTTTCGGCGCGTTGCGTTTCCGTTCCAGTCGCACCGAACAAACGCGTCCCGAGCTGGGCCAGCTTGTCCACGCCACGTCCCTCGGCCAGCAGCCAGCGAAAATAGGCCGGATACAATGTGGCCAACCCGCGCCCGTGCGCCAATTCGGCCTTGGATGCGCTGAGGGCATGCTCGATGTAGTGCAAGACGAAGTGCGAGGGTGCGCGTCCGGCATTTTGATAGTCGTTCAACGCCAGCGTGGAGGCCCACAACAGATTGCCCCGGGCGTCCAAGTCCGCCGGATTTGCCAGCAAGCGCGGCAACGTTTCCAGCACGGTGGCAAAAACTCCCTCGGCATAACGGTCGGCGAGCGGCGAGGCGTTGCCGCCGAGCAGATAATTCTCAAGGATGTGGCTCAAGATATCGGCGGCGCCGTCCTGCGTCGTCGTGCGCGAGAGGCTGGTGGTGAAAGCGGGATTGAGCCAAGCGGCTTGGGGTTTGAGAAATTCAGCGACGAGGATGGATTTTCCACCGGCGCGACGGTTGGAAATGACCGCGAAGGGAGTGACCTCAGATGCGGTGGCCGCCGTGGTCGTCACCGCGGCGATCGGCAGCGCGCCTTGCAGTTGGAACGCACGCGATTCACCGACCACAAAAGGCCAAATGTCTGTTTCCGCTGTCGGCGCCAGTGCCGCGATCGCCTTGGAAGCATCGATCACCGAACCGCCGCCCACGGCTACCACGAAATCAGCCCCGGCCGCGCGCAGTTCCACCACCCCGCGATTGATGGTCTCGGCTTCCGGGTTGGGCTCGATGCCGCTGAAGAGCGACACCTTGACACCCGCCGCCGTCAGCGCGCCGGTGACCTGATCAAGGATGCCAAGGCGCTTGACCGTGCCGCCGCCGGTCACCACGAAGGCATGTTTGCCCAGGCGGGACGTGGCCGCAGCGAAGCTGTTGAGTTGATCCGCACCAAAGAAGATGCGGGTGGGAGTATGGATGGCGAATGAGTTCATAATTTTATTTTTGGCTGTTGTTTTTTTTGTTTGTTTTACAGCCGCGCAATGCGTTGCTGTTTATGTATAACGATTGTTATATTACGCGACATTGACTTTCTGTCAACAACAAATATAATGATTGTTATATGAACGATGTGAAGACCCCAGGAACGCCCCGGAAAACCCGGCGGCAATTTGACCGGGAAGCCGCGTTGAACACCGCCATGGAGCTGTTCTGGCGGCATGGTTACGAGGCCACTTCCATGAGCCGGCTGCTCAAGGCGTTGAAGCTCACCGCTCCCAGTCTTTACATGGCCTTCGGTAATAAGGAGCACTTGTTTCAGGAGGCGGTGAAACATTACAACCAAAAACACGGCGCCAAGGTGCTCGCCCCCTTGAATTCGGCGACTACCGCTCGCGAGGCCATCGAACAGGTGCTTTATAACTCTGCGGATTTGGTCGCGTCCGGAAAAAATCCTAACGGTTGTCTGGTGAGCTTCGGCGCGATCAATTCCGCCGATCAGAAAGCGCCGCCGCCTACATTTTTAAAATTGATCCGGAAGGGTGTCTTCAACAAGTTTCATGAACGCCTGCAGACCGCCGTCGCCGCCGGCGAGCTGCCCAAATCCACGGACATAGCCAGGCTGGCGAGATTTTATCAAGGGACCATGGGCGCGATCCAATTGCTATCATTAGACGGAGCGACACCCACTGAACTCCGGGCCGTGGCGCAAGATGCCCTGAAGGCCTGGCCGGGAAAATAAAAGATTAAACGATTAACCGCCCCCCTCTTCCGCAGCGGCTTGTTGCGCCCGCAGAATGTCGTGCAGCGTCAGAATTCCTGTCAACGGCTGGCCGGGCCGTTCTTGAAGCAACAAAAAACCGGTCCGGGATTCGATCAACTGCATCTCCACCGACCGCAGCGACAGGTCTGGCCGGCAGATCGTGGCTTCCACTAATACGGGTGCGCGTTTTTCACGGATGGCATCGGTGGCCTCTTCCCGGGTCAATATGCCGCGGACTTCACCATCCATGATCACCGGGAACTGGGTATAAGGATTCGCCTGCAACAGGCTGGCGATTTGCTTCAGTTCCAGTGATTGGGCCACTACCGGCTTGGGATTCGCCAGATGCGAAACCGGCTGTTTCTGCCATTCCCGCAGATCACGCGGCGGTGCGAAGCGCTCCACCGCATGCCCGTCCTGTTCCAGCAGGGCATCATAAAAATTATGCCGCGCCACCCGCCGGCTGATGGCCTGGCTGATCAACGCCGCCAGCATGAGCGGCGGCACCAGCGAAAATTGATGTGTCATTTCGAACACGATCAGGATGCTCGTCACCGGCGCACGGATCACCGCGCCGAGCGTGGCGCTCATGCTGACGATGGTGAGCATCGCCACGCCTTCCTGGGACAATGGAAAAAAGGTTGCACCAGGCCGGCAACTCCCAACCCGGTCATGGCCCCGAAGAAAAGCGTCGGTGAAAAAATGCCGCCGCAGCCGCCCATGCCATAGCACGCGACCGTCGCCACGAATTTTGCCGCCAGCAACAGGACTGCCGTCTGCCACAGCAGCTTGCCGGTCAACGCCTCGGACAAATCATCATAGCCAAGGCCGAAAACACCCAGTTTGCCGGTGTGCAGAAATACCATGGCTCCGAGCGCCCAGCAGATCAATCCGCCAATGGCCGGCCGCAACCAGGTCGGCAAGATGGTGATTTTTTTTTGCCGGGTGCGCAGCCCCAATGCCGACTTTTGAAACGCCAGGCCGACGAGGGTTCCCATCACTGCCACCAGCGGCACCAGCAGATAGGAATTCCAGGCAGGTTCGCCGATCGCCGCCAGCGAAAAGGAGGGCTGCGGCCCGATGATTCCATGCGCCACCAAAGCCCCCAGCATCGCGCCGAGCAACACGCTGCCCAGCAGCCGGCTGTTCAAATCGCCGATCAATTCTTCAAGCACGAAAGTCACGCCTGCCAGCGGCGTGTTGAACGCCGCCGCCAGGCCCGCCGCCGCCCCGGTTGCGGCCGCCAGTCGGCGCTTTTGTTTCGGCTCTCCCGCCAGCCCGGCCAACAGCGAACCGGCCGTGCCTGCCAGTTGCACACTCGGCCCCTCCCTTCCCAAGCTGCTCCCGCCGCCGATCTGCAAAACGGCCGCGGTGAATTTCACCCATAATGCGCGGAACGGAATAAAACCAAAATTCTTCCAGAACGCCGTTTTTAATTGGGGTATGCCGCTGCCGGCGGCTTCCGTGCAGAAAGAGCTCACCAACCACCCCGCGATCAGTGACGTGCCCACCACGAGCCCCAGGCTGCCCCATAAAAATACGGCGTGTGAACAATGTGACAGACGCACGATGCCCGCCCGGTAACAACCGGTGATCGCCAGTTGAAAAGCCACCGCCACCAGCCCGGCCGCGACCCCGTACGCGCACGTCTTGAAAATCGTGCGCGGACGTTCCGGGAGTTTTGCGAGCCATTCAACAGGCAGCTTCACCGCCCCATCATGCGACGGATCGCGTTACATGGAAAGTTTCAATCATCACGCCGCTACAAACCGCCGGCGCAACCAGAAATCAAAAAGCCTACGATCCGCAAGTTTGGAACCCGTACCCTTTGAAAACTTGCCCGTCGACCTGCTTAATTTTGTGCTCAATCACTTTCCTTGTCGCATCATAAATTTTTTCCCCTAAAATCCGTCCAGTGTTAAATCCCTTCATCCATTGGGTGGAAGCCAAGGGCGCGTGGGCGCCGTGGCTGTTTGTGGCGTTGTTCCTCGTGGCCTCGCTTCTCATGATCTGGCGTCTGGAAGCCATGAGTGCCGCCGGCTTTGAGGGCACCGTCCTCGGCACCCTTGTCATGCCCTATTGCTCCGGCCTGGGCAACCTGATCTTCGCTTTCATCATCGGCCGCCATGGCGGTGATGGGGCGGACGTGATGACTAATTCCCTCGTCAACAACGTCACCAACATGACCCTCGTGCTCGGCCTGCCCGCCGTCATCTGGGGCATCAATGTCATCCCGCAAAAAAAAACGGAACCCAAGAAAGGCAAGTCCGGCGGCAACATCGGCCAGTTAAACCGCCTCTCGCTGCTGCTCACCTTGCTCGCGGTGGTCTATTTCACCGGCGTCGTTTGGGCGTTGGGCAGCGATGGTCATCTTGGTTTTAACCAGGGTCTCGTGCTGGTGGGCATGTTCCTCTTCTGGCAATGCTTCCACGTGTTTGAAGTCCTCAAGCAAAGCGAACGCCAGGGTCACTCGCCCATGGGCTGGATGTTCCCGGTGGACATGGGGCTGCTCGCGGTGGGTGCCTATGGCATCTATGTCAGCACCGGCTGGCTGGTCAACTGGCTCGCGCACATCCATACGGGCGGATTCATCAATATCCAGCATATGGGTTGGTTGAGCGGCTGGCTGATGGTGCTGCCCAATGCCCTGCTCGCGCTTTACTATGGCCTACGCCGCCAGCCGGAAACCGTCTATGCCTCCCAAGTCGGCGATGCACACGTCTCCATCCCCCTCTGCGTCGGCCTCTTCGCCCTCTTTCTGACCCCACCCAATCTTCCTCATCCCACATACATGGCCATGCCGCCATTCTTCGTGACCGGCATGATTATCCTGCTCGCCGCCACGTTCTTGCATCTGTTTTGCGTCGCGATTTTGGGAAGGTTGCCGCGCCTCGCCGGCGTCGCACTGGTCGGTTCTTATTTTTACTTTCTTTGGAAGGGCCTGATCCAGCCGTGATTTGTGGTAGTGACATCGCGCTGCGATGTCCCCGTCGCCGATCCCGCAACGCGGGGAACAGGCGACGGAAACGGACGTAAGAAATCGTCTATCGGGTCAGTTCGGCTTGGTAAAAATCCGTGTATCCCACGCCACCGCCAGAGGGCTCGTGCGCACCCGTTCCGCCATTTCCACGAACGGCACCTGCGCCGCCAGCCAGCGCGGGTTTTTGGCGATGCTTTCCAAGCTGTCGCTCGTGTTGTTGCAGATCAGAAAAAGCCCCTGCCCCACGACCAGAAAACCCTCGTAACCGGTGCCGGTGCTGTGCCGGGCGAATTCAAAATCACCCGCGCCGAAACTGTCGCTCGTCAGCGAAGCGCGCAGCGAACCCAGGTCGCGCGCAAAATTTTTCAGGAAATCATCATTGCGCGGCCCGGTATAGGCCAGCACCCGTGCCCGGTTCTCCACCAACGAAACCACGGCCCATTCATCAAACACCGAACTCCCGTAGCGTGAGTCCATCTGTTCTTTGCAAATTTTTATCTGCTGGCCGATTTCTTCTAACGTCATGTGTTTCCAGCAGACCAAAACCGCCGCCCCCGCTCAAGGCAATTCGCTACCGTCTGCCGCCCCGTAAATTTAACAATTTTCGGATTCTCTCC
>DASZCA010000021.1:0-2852 GCA_035943555.1 Verrucomicrobiia bacterium | reverse complement strand
ATTGCCCCTTAGATTTTTAAAATCATGCTGCTGGCCACGAAATAGCAAAACTTGATCGCGATTGTAGTATGACAATTGCGCGATATTTTTCACAAGCTCTGGAAATGTAGAAATTGTTAAACCAGAATCGCCACGAATAATGGAATTCGTGATATCGTTTTCTTGCCAACCTTCTTCCAGAAAGGTTTTAAGCCGAGATCTACCAAGAGTTTCCATAATTTTTGGGTTGTGTTCAACTTTCAATAGCGCAGTCGAAAGAGGAGGAAAAGCTGCGCATCCGGTCCAGATTTTGTGAAAATCAGATGCATACCCTAGGCATATTTGTAAGGGATTCGGTGACTGTTGCAAGCCGGAAGTTAAAAAGTCTAGATGCAAAAGCGTTGCGCCGCTTTGGTTAAAAACGACACCGCCTTATGCTACCAAATAAGCTAACAAATATATTTTTTGAGGGGAGGGATGAAGGATCCCACTCCTGCGTGAAAAAATAACCATAGTGCGATTTGGCGGCGGCGAAGTGAACACGCTGGCGGGCCGCCCGCGCTCCTCCGCCCCTTGTAGCCACTTCATGCCACATGACTTGAACGGGGCCAATCTGGACAATGACCAGTCCCTTGAACACAAACCGTAGCCAACATTCCACATTTATTGAATGAATATGCAACTATCGAACGCCAAATCCATCGCGCTGGCCGCCGCGGCCGCGGTTTCCCTCCTGACAGGCTGCGCCTGTCATACCTGCTGCTCCATGTCGTCCGCTGACACGTCCGCCAATATCTCGTCAAAGCCATATGGCAATAACAAGGACGGGGTGCCGGTGCAGTTGTACACCTTGCGCAACAAGGCGGGCTCGGAAGTGACCATCAGCACGTACGGCGGACTGGTGACGTCGTTGAAGGTCGCGGATCGCGCGGGCAATTTTGGCGATGTCACTTTGGGCTATGACAACGTCGACAGTTATATCAAGGACACGCCGTATTTTGGCGCGTTGGTCGGCCGCTACGGTAACCGCATCGCCCGCGGTCATTTCACGTTGGACGGCCAGACGTACACGCTGGTCACGAACAATGGCGTGAACGCGTTGCACGGCGGCTTGAAGGGTTTTGACAAGGTCATGTGGACGGCGAAACCGTTTGAAAGCAAGGCCGGTCCGTCGTTGGAACTGAACTACGTCAGCAAGGACGGCGAGGAAGGCTATCCCGGCACGTTGACGGTGAAGGCGGTCTACACGCTCACGGAAGACAACGGCCTCAAGCTGGAATACACGGCGACGACGGACAAGGCGACGGTCCTGAACCTGACGCATCATTCGTACTTCAACCTCGCGGGCAAAGGCGATGTGCTCGGCCATGTGGTGATGATCCCGGCGGACCGTTACACGCCGGTGGACAGCACGCTGATCCCCACGGGCGAACTCGCGCCGGTCGAAGGCACGCCGTTTGATTTCCGCAAGCCGACCGCGATCGGCGCGCGCATCGGCAACGATGACACGCAGCTCAAGTACGGCAACGGTTATGATCACAACTGGGTGGTCAACAAAACCATCGGCAAAATGACCTTGATGGCGCGCGTGTCGGAGCCGACGAGCGGTCGCGTGATGGAAGTGTGGTCCACGGAGCCGGGCCTGCAATTTTACTCGGGCAATTTCCTGGACGGCACGCTCACGGGCAAGGGCGGCTGGACGTACCAGTTCCGCAACGGTTTCTGCATGGAGCCGCAGCATTATCCGGATTCACCGAACCAGCCGAACTTTCCTTCCGTGGTGCTGCGCCCGGGCCAGACGTTTCATAACGTGATCGAGTACAAGTTCTCGGTGCAGCCGTAAGGCGTTCATGCGATGCCCTCGTTGCTCCCGGAATGCGCCCGCCCCCGGGCGCATTGATGTCCGGGAGCACGAGGGCTTTCGTCGTTTAAACGTTTGGAGTTCCGCCTTTAGGCGGCTCGGGTATGGCCACGCGCCTGACCGCCTAAAGACGGAACTCCAAACCTCCCTCCCAAATAAGTCTCCATCGGCCCGCAGTCTTTATGGTACGTTATCGGCCATGGCTGCGGGTCGTCCGTCATCGTTATTCAGAAGGACTCTCCTGGTGCTGCTGGTATGTTTGCCGGCATTGCTCCGGGCGGGCACGCCTGAATTTCTGCCGCAAGATCTGGCGATACAGGTTTGGACCAAGCAGCAGGGCCTGCCAGACGATTCCGTGACGGCGGTGTTGCAGACGCGTGACGGTTATCTGTGGGTGGGAACTTCGGCGGGTCTGGCACGGTTCGATGGCGTGCGCTTCGTTTCCTTCGCGCCGCCGCTCGGCAAAACCAATTCCCCCCTCAACGTGCTGGCGCTGTGTGAAGATTCGGCGGGCCGGCTCTGGATCGGCACGCAGGGCGAGGGCCTGCTCTGCTACATGGACGGCACGGTGAGCCGCTATCACGAAGATCACAAGCCGCTGGATACGACGATCCAAAGCATCGCCGAGGACACGGCGGGAAATCTCTGGCTGGGCGCGCCCTCCGGTCTGTACCGGCTGGCGGAGCACGAACTCACGCACTACACGGCGAAGGACGGTTTGCCGAATGATTTTGTGCTGAACATCCACGTGGCGCGGTCAGGCACGAACTGGATCACCACGAAGAGCGGCATGTGCCAGTTCAAGGACGGCCATATCATCCCCGTTCCTTTCCAGACGGACAGCCCGGGCCGCAATCCGGAACCGCTCGGCGTGTACGAAGATCGCAAGACGAACCTGTGGGCGTTCGGCGACACGTATCTGGTCAACATGACGGCGGGCAAGCACCTGAACCATTTTGCGAGCGGCGACGCGACGGCCTCCACGCGCATCTGGTGCCTGTGCGAAGGTCGG
>DASZCA010000020.1:0-1916 GCA_035943555.1 Verrucomicrobiia bacterium | reverse complement strand
CGTTGACCTCGATGAAACTATTTTTAGTATCCGTCCCGTCGAATGAGATTTGCAACACACCGCCCTGGCTCGCATTGACGCTGCCGTTGGGCGCATTGATGGTGATGTCTCCGAGTTTCGCGTGGGCGCCAAAAATGGTGGTGGCCAGAATGCCGCTGAGCGGTATGGTGGCGGGCACACCGGTCAAAAGCTTCGTGACGGGATCCAGTTCCAGCGACTGGAAGGTGACGAAACCCGCGCCGCCGTTGCCGGCGTTCACATCGCCGGTGAGCGAGGTGACGTTGACGTTGCCGCCGTTGTAGGCGGCGATGCGCGAGCCGTTCACATTGACACTGCCATTGGCGACGACCGTCACATCGCCGCTGCTGGTTGAGAAAATCCCTTTCGCCGCCGATGGATCGCCCAACGTTGAAAACTGGCTGCCGACATCGAGGCTGCCACCGACCGTCACGTTCACATCACCCAGATAGCTTTCATTGGCGATCTTCGTCGAGGTCATCGAAAGATCGCCCACCGTGCTGACATTGAGGTTCGCGCCCAGTGTCGAGATGGCTTGCATCCCGGCGTCCGGCGCCAGCACGCGGATGCCGCCGGAAACGCCAATATCCATGCTGCCGGCGTGAACATTGAAATCACCCGGGCCGGCGAGGAACAAACCCTGGTCACCCAGCGAGGCGCTCTGGCTCGCCGCGTATAGCTGGTTGATCAGCCCTTTTTGGGTTGCGTCCAGCATCAACGGCTTGGTGACGGGCGCAAAACTCGGATTGCCGTCCGCATCCGGAACCGGATTGCCGTCGCTATCCAGCACCTGTTGCAAAACCGGGTTGCCGGCCTGGTCCAGGACGATGATGCTCGGCGCCAGCAGAAAAGCCAGTTGCGCCTGGCTCATGGCCCCGACAAAAATGAGTTTACCGGTGGTGGCATCATAAATCAGGTTGTCCGTGACTGACCGGTCGGCGCTATCGTTGAACAGGGCGGCGGGCAAAAGGTCCGCCAGTTGCGCGGTCGTCAGGTCGATCGTCGTCAGCGCACCGCGATACGAAATTTTATTGAAGACGTTAATGGAAGTCGTCTGCCCTGCGGAAAGATTGCGGCCTTTGAACCCAAAATTGTAGGTGCCCAAATACGCCGTGCCGTCCGGGCTGAAGTAGGGCTGCGTGCTTTCCACCGTGATATCGGCAAACGTGGGAACGGATAAGCTGAAGCTGCCGATGCTGCCGGAAATATCCACGTACACGGGCTTAAAATTCGGATCGGCCGCCACATTTGGATCATTCAGATGAATGTTATCATGCTCGCTGGAAAAAGTGGTATAATCGCCCGAGGCGCTGTCCGACATGGTGATGCCGTTGAGCACGATGGATCCATTGACGATGGCGCCGCTCATATTGCCCCCGTTACGGGTGATGAGGCTGAGCGAGCCCTGTTGGGACGGTGCCATGATGATCCCTTTGTCGATCAGGATGCCGCCCGCGCCCGCGTTCAGGGAAAGTGACGGCGCGTATATCGGGGTCACGCCGATCGACGAAGCGACGGCACCATAGGAACCGCCCACCAGTTCGATCGCATTGCCCGCCCAAAAATTTGCCGCCGCATCGGGTGCATAATTGAAAGCGAACGATTGCGAGTCGTTGAAGGCGCCGTTCGGATTGACAACCTGCTTGATGGAGATGTCATTGGCCGCCCACAGATTCCATGATCCGCTGGTCAAATCCAGTGTCACGGGCGAGGAAGAAGACGAACCGCCGGCCGGCGGGGAACCGATGTTGCCATCGCCGCTCACATTTTGTTTCACGGCTTGCTCCAAAGCCGCCAAAGTCGCCGCGGCCGTCACAGGGTCAGCCACTTTATTCTGCAAGTCGGCGGCTTGGGCGCCGGTCACGGTTGTACCGGCGAGCATCGTGCCGACGCCGTCG
>DASZCA010000019.1:0-2444 GCA_035943555.1 Verrucomicrobiia bacterium | reverse complement strand
GTGTTCCGCGACAGCCCGGTGGCCATGAATTTGAGCCGGTTGAAGGACGGTAAAATCGTGGAGGTGAACAATGCCTGGGTACAACTCACCGGTTTCAGCCGGGAAGAAGCCCACGGGCACAGTTCTGCCGAATTGGGGCTGGTTGCCCTGGAAGTCAGCCTCGAGGCTCGTACACGGTTGCGCATCAGCGGGGCCATTCCTGCCAGCGAGTTTTCCGTGCGTACGCACGCCGGGGATACGCGGGTGGTTTTGGCTTCGGGCAAAGTCATGCAGCTTGCCGGCGAGCCACACAGCTTGGGTTCCATGCTGGACATCACCGAGCGCAAGCAGGCGGATTCCGCCTTGCGTGACAGTGAAGCCCGTTTTCGCGCCCTTTTCGAACAGGCTCCGGTGGGCATTGCGCAGGGGGATATTGCCACCATCAGTTTTATCAGCGTGAACCAGCGTTTCTGCGAGATCGTTGGCTATCCGCAGGCCGAACTGCGGAAGATGAATTTCAAGCAGTTCACCCACCCGGATGATCTGCAGGCGGATTTGGATAACATGGCGCGCCTGATCGCCGGCGAGGTGCGCCATTACCGGATGGACAAACGGTACATCCAGAAAAGCGGCAACGTGGTCTGGGCATCGCTGACGATCGTTCCGCTCTGGGCGCTCGGCGAGGAACCCAATTTTTACATGGCGGTGGTGGAAGACATCACGGAACGCAAGCGGGCGGTGGCGGCGCTGCGGGAATCGCAGGCATTGTATCTGTCATTGGTGGAACAGATGCCGGCGGGAATTTTCCGGAAAGACGGGGCGGGGCGGTATGTTTTCGTCAGCCCCTCTTTCTGCGAGCTGAAGGGGATGGGGCGGGAGCAATTTCTCGGCAAAACGGCCTTGGAACTCGGGTTGGAGGACGCCAAGCTGGCGAGCAGCGGGGCCAGCCATCACGCCCAGATCATGCGGACGGGCCGGCGGATTGAAGTTGAGGAAAAACATGTCCATCCGGATGGCCGGGAATTCTTTTTTCAGGCCGTGAAATCACCGGTATTCGATGCTGCCGGTGAAATCATCGGCTCGCAAGGGGTTCTGTTTGATACCACCGCGCGCAAGCAGGCCGAACTTGAGGCCCGCGAATCGGAGACGCGCTATCGCACCCTGTTCAACACCTTGATCGAAGGGTTTTGCACGATCGAAGTCATTTTTGACGCCGCCAGCAAACCGGTGGACTACCGTTTCTTGGAGGCCAATCCGGCGTTTGAAAAGCAAACCGGCCTGTACGGCGTCCAAGGAAAATTGATGCGCGAACTGGCGCCCAACCATGAGGAACATTGGTTCGAGGTGTATGGGAAAATCGCAGTGACCGGCGAGTCCATGCATTTTGAGAACGAAGCCAAGGCGCTGGGACGTTTCTATGATGTCCATGCCTACCGGATCGGCAAACCGGAAAATCGCAAGGTGGCCATCCTCTTCAACGACATCACCCGGCGCAAACAGGCCGAGGCGGAGATCAAAAAATTGAACATCGACCTGGAGCGGCGGGTGACCGAACGCACCGCCCAACTGGAAGCCGCGAACAAGGAACTGGAAGCGTTCAGCTATTCCGTTTCCCATGACCTCCGCGCGCCGTTACGGGCGGTGAACGGGTTTGCGGGCATCGTGCTGGAAGATTACAGCGCGTTGCTGCCTGAGGATGGCAAGCGTTATCTGACGCGCATCCGCAACGGCGGGCAGCAAATGGGGCAGTTGATCGATGATCTTCTGGCGTTTTCCCGCTTAAGCCGTCAGCCCATGAACCGATTTACAGTAGATAGCGGCAAATTGGTGAAAACCGTGCTGGATGAGTTAAAGCCGCAATGGGAGAGAGAACGCCAGATTGATATCCGGCTGGGGGAATTGCCGCAATCTTTCGGCGATTTCGCCCTGTTGAAGCAAGTTTGGGTCAATTTGATCTCCAACGCGGTCAAATATTCCCGCGGTCGTAACCCTTCAGTTGTGGAGATCGGCTGCCTGTGCGACGTTAAGCCAACCACTTATTTTGTCCGCGATAACGGCACGGGCTTCGATATGCAATATGCGCACAAATTGTTCGGCGTATTTCAACGGCTGCACCGGGCTGATGAATTTGAAGGCACTGGGGTCGGGCTGGCCATCGTGCAGCGGGTCATCAATCGTCATGGCGGCCGGATTTGGGCGGAAGCAAAGCCGGATCAGGGGGCCGTTTTTTATTTTACCCTGGAGGAAGAAAACAAACTATGAGCCAAAACCAAGAGATCGAGATCCTGCTGGTCGAGGACAGCCCGGATGATCTGGATATGACCTTGCGCGCGTTGCGCAAGGCCAACCTCGCCAACAAGATCCAGGTGGCGCGCGATGGCGCGGAGGCCTTGGACTTCATTTTTTGCGAAGGTCCGCACACCGGCCGCAAAATCGAAAGCGTGCCCAAGGTGATCCTGCTGGAT
>DASZCA010000018.1:0-6690 GCA_035943555.1 Verrucomicrobiia bacterium | reverse complement strand
AAGGCATGCAACGAAGACGGGGTGTGGAATGAGACCGGGGCGACGTTGGCGATAACGGTGGAACCGCCATTCTGGCGCAAGCCGGGGTTCATCATCGTCTGCGCGCTGATTTTCATCGGGGTGCTGGCGGGCGTGATCTATCTGATCTCGACAGCGAAATTGAAACGCGAGTTGCGGGCCTTGCACCAGAAGGAATTGATCGAGAAGGAACGTGCGCGCATCGCCCGCGATTTGCATGATCAATTGGGTGCGAACCTGACGCAGGTGACGTTGCTGGGCGAGATGGCGGAGGCGGACAAGGATCTGCCGGAGGAAGTGGCGCAGCACGCGCAGCAGATCTGTGATACGGCCCGTGAGACGACACATGCGCTGGATGAGATCGTGTGGGCGGTGAACCCTTCGAATGACACGCTGGAGGGATTGGCGAATTATGCGTGCAAGTACGCACAGGAATATTTTGCGCTGGCGAAGGTGAGCTTTCGCGCGGAACTGCCGGCGAACCTGCCGGCGACGCCGATTCTGCCGGAAGTGCGGCATAACGTGTTCCTCGCATTCAAGGAGGCGGTCAACAATGTGGTGAAGCACGCGCAGGCCACCGAGGCGCGGGTGAAGTTGCAGTTGGAGCCGGATAAATTTATCCTGACCGTGACAGACAACGGGCGCGGCTTGGGAGATATTTCGGGCAAGAGCCTGCGGAACGGGATGAAGAACATGCGGAAGCGGCTGGCAGATGTGCGCGGGGAGTTTGACATCACGCCTGGAGCCAATGGCGGGACCGTGGTGCAATTGAAAGCGCCGATCGGTCCAAATAATTGATTTATGTCCACTACCATTTCCATCGTCGAAGATAATGAAAAACTGCGCGGCACGCTGGCCAAGGTGCTGAACCGCGCGGAAGGTTTTAAGTGTGTGAGCGATTACGGCAGCGCCGAGGATGCGTTGGCCGACCTGCCGAAAGTAAAGCCGAACGTGGTGCTCATGGACATCAACCTGCCAGGCATGAACGGCGTGGAATGCGTGCGCAAGCTGAAGGTGCTGTTACCGGAAACGCAGTCGATGATGCTCACCGTGTACGAGGATACGGACAATATTTTTGCCGCGCTGGCGGCGGGCGCGAGCGGCTACATGCTCAAGCGCACGCCGGCGAAGGAATTGATCGAAGCCATCCATGAGGTTTTGCGCGGCGGCTCGCCGATGACGACGCATATCGCGCGCAAGGTGGTGCTGTCCTTCCAAAAATCGGCGGCGGTGGCGGCGAAGACGGCGGATGAACTGTCCGAACTTTCCGAGCGCGAGCAGCAGGTGCTGGATTTGCTGGCGCAGGGGTTGATCTACAAAGAGATCGCGGAGAAATTGGAGATCAGCTACGAGACGGTGCATACGTATATCCGGCGGATTTATGAGAAGCTGCAGGTAAGGACACGGACGGAGGCGGTGGCGAAATTTTTGCAACGGTGACATTGACGCGAATTTCGCGAATTGGCGCCAATTCAGGAATGGATTTTATAGGGCGAACGGGCAAATAGCTGATGTGGTCGTAGCTTTGACAGTTGGCCGCTTTTGTAATAATCTTTCATTCATGCAGACGACGATTCAACTAGATGATGCCTTGCTTGCCCTAGCCACTAAACTGGCGCAGGCAAAGGGTTATGATTTGTCGCATTATATTGAAGAGACGCTGCGCGATAAAATTGCCCCAAAATCAGTTGCTGTCAGACAGCCTTTTTTTCGCCTGACCACTGTCGGCGGGCAAGGGGTTCGTTCCGGAGTTGACTTGAACAATTCTGCGGCATTGCTTGCCTTGATGGAACAGAGTGCATGATTTTACCTGACGTAAACGTTCTCGTTTATGCCCACCGTGAGGATGCGGTAGATCATGTTCGGTATCGGCAATGGTTGGAAGAAATCATCCGGAGCGACAAGCTTTATGGCATCAGTGACCAAGTGCTGAGCGGTTTTCTTCGCATCGTGACTCATCCACGTATATTTACGGACCCAAGCCCGATTTCTTCAGCACTAGATTTCGTGCGCGAAATTCGGGAGCAGCCCAATTGCCAGATAATCGCACCCGGTTCCCGTCATTGGCAAATTTTCACCGACATGTGTCAATCACTTCAGGCCACAGGCAATCTGATTCCCGATGTCTGGTTTGCCGCCTTGGCCATTGAGTCTGATTGTGAATGGATCACCACTGACAGTGACTATAAAAAGTTTCCAAATTTGCGCTGGCGGCATCCGTTGGCGGGAAATGCCTCTAAATAAAATTTGAGAGCGGTTTGTGAATGGCGCCAGTTCGTTTTGTCGTTCCGAAAACAGCCGAGGTGGCGGCAGTCGGAGGCGGTGGCGAAGTTTGTGCAACGCTGACGAGTTGTACCCACATCTGGGGACAAGCCAAGGGCGGGGGATGTGGTAGTCTATTTTTGTTGTTGCGGTGCGAGGGCACCGAAAAGTTTTGGAGCGCCAGTTCTCATTGAGCCCGGAGTAGTGTCCGGGCTCTTTTCTTTTTGGTAGGGGGCGGCTGAAGCCGGCGGGCATTGTTGGATGGGTGGATTTGCGGATGGGTGATGGTGAGTGCGGGTGCGTTGGTTGGCAGGCGGACGGCTGCGTTGAATCAAGAATCTTGGTTGCAGGCGAAAGCGGCAGGGGACTGCCGCACTCCAGGACGCTGGCGCGTGATTCGTTATCCCTTTTTTTGAATCCGTGTCTGACTGTCCTGCGGCGGCGGGGTTCGTGATTGAATGTTCTTCCGGTAAATCTGCCGTTGGCTTTTGGCGGGGGGCCTGTTAATTTTCGCGCCCATGCCCGAACCGGCCAGCCCCACACCATCGCCCAGCAAGGTGCAGGTCTTTCTGCGCCGGTCGGTGTCCACGGTGGCGCTGTGGACGATTGTCATCGCGGCGATGTTTTCCACCAATGTCATCCTTTCAGATGGCGTTTTTGTGCTGTTGATCGCGACGTTGGCGGTGGCGGGGTTGGCGGAATTTTACGGAATGGCAGAGAAACGCGGGTTGAAGTGCTTCAATGTCTGCGGGATCATCGGCGGCGTTTTGTTGATGGTGGGGACGTTTTTGAACGTCACCGGCCATCTGGGCACGGCAAACGGGTCGCCGGCGCGGGTGAATGATTTTGAGACCAGTTTTCTGATCCTGTTCGTATTGGGATTGTGCGTGCGGCAATTTCTTTCCAAGACGAACACGGCGGGTTTTATTGCGATCTCGATGACGTTGTTCGGATTGATGTACGTGCCGTGGCTGCTGAATTTCATCCAGAAGATCAATTTTTTCCCGGGCCTGGGCGGCGATGGGAAGTTTTATGTGTTGTATTTCCTGCTGGTGACGAAGTTCAGCGACATGGGGGCGTATCTGGTCGGGTCGCTGATCGGGAAACATAAGATGATCCCGCGCATCAGCCCGGGCAAGACGTGGGAAGGTTTTGCGGGGGCCATTTTGGTTTCAACGGGGACGAGCCTGGTGTATGTGCATTTTCTGGGGGCGCACATGTATGGCATGAACACGTTGCACGCCGTGATTTTGGGGGTGATTTTGAGTTCGGCGGCGGTGATTGGTGACCTCATCGAATCACTCTTCAAACGCGAAGCGGGCGTGAAGGATTCGGGGAAGTTTTTCCCGGGCATTGGGGGAACCCTCGATCTGTTGGACAGTTTGCTGTTCAATGCGCCGCTGATGTACCTTTATTTGCGCCACATCTTAACTCATCCCTGATATGAGATTTTTGAAAAACACGGGGTGCCGAGACAAGTCGGGAAGCCTGATAAACGCGGAGACGCAGAGAACGCGGAGAAATGCAGAGGGAACTGTTTCGCGTCGCGTCGCGTTTTTTGAAATACAAGCGTTGGGATGTAATCCCACCCCTCACCCTAGCCCTCTCCCCTCCGAGGGGCGAGGGGGCTGGACGGCGTTTTTGGATATCCTCGTTGTGGGTTTAAATAATAGTTTGGTTGGCAATTGCGGCGCGCGCGGAGCGACGCGCCCTACCGGCGGCATGAGGAGTGAGCATCGCGGGTTGTATTTCACCCCTCACCCTAACCCTCTCCCCTCCGAGGGGCGAGGGGACCGGTCAAACGGCTCGTAAATCGTATATCGTAATTCGTAAATCTAAACATGAAGAATGTAGTTTTATTGGGCAGCACGGGATCCATCGGCACCAGCACGGTGAAGGTGGCGGAGGATTTGCCGGATCAGATCCGTTTGATCGGGCTGGCGGCGGGGAACAATTCCGAGCTGTTGCTGGAGCAGACGCGACGGCACAAACCCGCAGTGGTTTCGATTTCGGATCCGGCGAAGGCGAAGGAATTGCAGATCACGCTCGGCACGGCGGCGGAGGTTTATTCTGGCAATGAAGGTTTGTTGAAACTGGCGACGTTGCCGGAGGCGGATATCGTGCTGATCGCGATCGTGGGCACGGCGGGATTGCAGCCGGCGCTGGCGGCGATCCGTGCGGGCAAGGACATCGCGGTGGCGTCGAAAGAGATTTTGGTGATGGCGGGTGAGACGGTGATGAACGAGGCGCGCAAGCATGGCGTGCGCGTGTTGGCGGTGGATAGCGAACACTCGGCGATTTTTCAGTGCCTGGATGGCAAACCGACGGCGTCGGTCCGCAAGCTGTTGCTGACGGCGAGCGGCGGGCCGTTCCGGAGCAAGACAGATTGGCCGAAGGAGAAATTTACCGAGATTACCGTAGAGCGCGCGTTAAAGCATCCGTCTTGGGTGATGGGGCGGAAGATCACGATCGATTCCGCGACGTTGTTCAACAAGGGACTCGAAATGATCGAGGCGCGTTGGCTGTTCGATATCGAGATGGCGCGGGTGGGTGTGGTGGTGCATCCGCAGAGCATCGTGCATTCGATGGTGGAGTTCGTGGACGGGTCGTTGATCGCCCAATTATCCACGCCGGACATGTGTTTGCCGATCCAATATGCGCTGACCTATCCGGAACGGGCGGCGAGCGACCGGGTGCAGACGAATTTTCCCAAGATCGGCACTTTAACGTTTGAGGAGCCGGACACGGAGCGGTTTCCGGCGATCGATCTGGCGCGGCGGGCAGGGGAGATCGGCGGAACGTTGCCGGCGGTGTTGAACGCGGCGAATGAGATTGCGGTCGAAGCCTTTGTGAACCGTAAAATCAGCTTCCTCCAAATCACGGAAACCGTTCGGCGCACGATGGATGCGCATAAAATCGTAGCGCAGCCGACGCTGGAGCAAATCTTGCAAGCGGATGCGTGGGCGCGGGTCGAGGCGGCGAAATAAAGCTCCAAATTCCAACATCCAGGCACCAAACCAACACTGAAACCGCATATCCCGGCAGCGAACCAGTTCAGAAGCGACGGGAGTTTGATTTGCGACGAGATAATTACCTGATACAATTAACAGACCATTGGCATGACAATTTTACACTATGTCCTGATCGCACTAGAAGTAGTGCTGATTTTCAACCTCATCATCGGGGTGCACGAGCTGGGTCATTTTCTGGCGGCGCGCTGGCGCGGGTTGAAGGTGGAGCGGTTTGCCATCTGGTTCGGCCCAACCCTGTGGAAGAAGAAAATCGGCGGGGTGGAATACGCCCTGAACTCAATTCCGTTCGGTGGCTACGTCTCGCTGCCGCAGATGGCGACGATGGAAGGCATCGAGGGCAAGGTGGACTCCGACGTGAATTCATTGCCGCCGGTTTCGCCGTTGGACAAAATCATCGTGGCGTTCGCGGGGCCGCTGTTCAGCTTTTTGCTGGCGATCGCCTTTGCGGTGGTCGTCTGGCAAGTGGGCAAGCCGACGAATGAGGCAGACAGCACGACGACCATCGGCTGGGTGGATCCGGCCGGCCCGGCGGGTGTAGCCGGCCTGATGGCGGGGGACAAGGTACTGTCCGTGGATGGATTTGCGGTGCATCATTTTTCACCGGTTTCAGCGGACAGCGTGAAATGGCGCATCGTCACCAGCACCGGCACCAATATTGATTTCAGAATCGCCCGCGACGGCAAGGAAATGGATATTTTCGTGGTGCCGACCAATCCGGCCACGAAATGGTATGAGCGGAAAGCTTTACGGATGGTGGCGATGCAGTATGAAGAAAAGGCGATCATCGGCGGGGTCGCGAGCAACAGTCCGGCGGCCCTGGCGGGATTAAATACCGGGGATCAGGTTATCGCGCTGGATGGGCAGAAGGTTTACAGCTGGATGACGGTCATGGCCAGCGAGGCTGCGTTGACTAACAAACCAAACGTGCCGCTCACCCTGACCATCAAACGGGGCAACACGCAATTTGATAAAACCCTGATCGCGGTGAAACCGGTGCAACCCACGAATGCCAGCGTATCCTTCGGCATCACCGCCTGGATCGGCGATACGAATGTGGCGCTGACCCATCCCGGACCTTGGGATCAAATCCAGGCGAGCGCCGGCCAGATCGCGAGCACGTTCAACGCGCTGTTCTCGCGCAAGGGTGAGATCGGCGTGCAACAACTGGGCGGCGCGGTGATGATCATCCGCGTCTACAGCAACCTGTTTGAAGACGAAGACGGCTGGCGGCGGGTATTGTGGTTCAGCGTCATCTTGAATGTGAACCTGGCCTTGATCAACATGCTGCCATTGCCGGTATTGGATGGCGGGCATATCACGCTTTCGCTGGTGGAATGGGTGCGACGCCGTCCGATCGGGCCGCGTCTCATCAATGGCA
>DASZCA010000017.1:0-2367 GCA_035943555.1 Verrucomicrobiia bacterium | reverse complement strand
CGTGGGCGGTGCTGAAGAGGTTGGCGACACCATAGATCGGCAGTAAAAAATTCCCGATCATCCGGCTCGGGGCCATGAGGGAAAACGGATACGAGATCAGTAACACCAGGAAGACCAAAATCCCTTGGGAACGTTGAAACGCCATCCCCGAGAGAACGCCGAGCAACCCAAAAAACAGCGCTGTGCTCGCGATCAACGTCTGCGTGCCCAGCCACAGAGTGATGGGCAACCCGGCCACCAGCGTGATGATCAGGCCAAACCCGGCCAGCACCACCGCCATGTAGAATTCCCGCAACGCGGGTGCGAACCAATATCCCGCGACGATCTGCGCGGGTTTCAACGGCGTTAGGCGGTTGCTGTCCCACAGGCCGGCCTTGCGGTCCTCCGTGAGCGCGCGGGAGACACGGCTGAACCCACCGACCACCAGCACGAGGATCTCGATGCCGATGATCCAGCCGTAAAAATCTTTTCCCGAAGACTGGGGCGACAGGGAGTATGGATATTGGGATTGCTCCCGTAATTTTTCCACCAAGCCCAACAAAAGGCTGAGCCCGACCATCCCCGCGATCAACACGGCTGCCAGCACACCGCCGCGATGCACCAGCCGTTTGTGCGTGAGGAATATGGGATTCTCAGAAAGTTTCACATTAACTCCTTCGCGCCGGATTGCAGAAAAATCTGCTCAAGGTCATCACCCACACTGCGCCATTCGGCGATGCGCACACCTTGGATGACGAGCGTTTTCAACAGTTCATCCAGCGTCTCCGTCTGCCCTTCGAAATCGAACAGCACGCCCGTGCCGATAATCTCCAAATTCTTCACGCCCGCGCCCTTCAATATCTCCAGCGCCTTGCCGTCCTCACCGCGCCACTTCAGCGACATGCGCCGTTTGCCCATCTGCTGGCTGAGTTCCGTGATCGTGCCGAACTTCACCAGCTTGCCGCGCTCCATGATCGCCGCCTTGTTGCAAAAACCGGAAAGCTCCGAGAGGATGTGCGAAGAGATCAGCACCGCTTTTCCGGCATCACGCAGTTGCAGCAAAATCTTCCGAAGTTCGATCCTCCCGAGCGGGTCGAGCCCGCTCGCCGGTTCATCCAGCAACAGCACCTGCGGATCCGGCAACAATGTTTTGGCCAGCACCAGCCGCTGCTTCATGCCGCGTGAAAGTTCTTCGCATAGTGAATTGCGCTTGTCCGTCAGCCAGGTAAGTTCCAAGCACTGGTCGATGCGCTGGTTGCGGTTGGGCACGTCAAACGCGCGAGCGTAGTGTTCGAGAAATTCCGCGGTGGTGAGCTGGTCGTACGTCGGGCAGAAATCTGGCATGAAGCCAAGGCGCCGCTTCAACTCATCCGGTTCCCGGGAAAGTTCATGGCCGCCGACGCGCACCGAGCCGCGCGTGAATTCCTGCAAGCCGGACACCGCGCGCATCGTCGTCGTCTTCCCCGCGCCGTTCGGGCCGATCAGCCCGCAGACATCGCCCGGCTCGATGACCAGCGAAAGGTCGTTCACCGCGACGACTTCCGGGAAATCCACACGCAGATGCTCAATGGTCAGCAGCGGGTCGGGCATGGGGCGATTATCAGGCGCGCCGTCTAAAAAGCAAGCATCCGGGATGCATTATTACCCCGAATGCCTCACCCTGGGGCAAGAGTTTCTTGATTTTTCTTCCGGTAAATAAACCACCAAAACCACACCGTCCCCAGCGCGCCGCAGATGGCCGCGCCGATGAAATTCACCTGGGGCCCCAGATGCCACAGCCAGGCGCCAAGGAAGGATCCGCTCGTCACCACGCAATCGCGGATGAGATAATAGGCGCCATATGTCCGCGCGCGCAGTTCAGGCGCCGCCTCGCCGATGATCAACGCCTTCCGTGCCGGCTCCCCAAATTCCTTGAACCCGCGCACGACAAATGCCACCGCCAGCCAGCCGAAACTGTGCGCGAATATCAGCGTCACCGGAAACAGCGTGAAGAACCCGAACGTGATCAGCACGAACGGACGGCGGCCGTACTTGTCCGCCAGATGGGCCACGGGGATATAACAAGCCATCGCGGCAATCATCTCGCACGCCACCAGATAACCAAATTGCTGCGCCGTGACGCCGCCATGATCCATCGCCCACAGGATGACGAACGCATACGGAATCCGTTCACAAAACCGGATTAAAATATCGCTCACCAGCAATTCGCGCAGGGCCGGGGTGAACGATTTGACCACCTGTATAAAACTCATCTTCGCCGCCGGTTTCACCGGTGCCTTCGGATCTTTGATGTCCGGCTCAAACATCAGCCATTGAAACGCCGCCGTCAGCAAACTCATCGTGATACAGAGCAGCAGCGCGTACCGCACGCCATCCGTCCAGCCAAAG
>DASZCA010000016.1:0-33490 GCA_035943555.1 Verrucomicrobiia bacterium | reverse complement strand
CTCGATGGGCACGACTGTCCTGCTCGGCATGATCAGCGCCTTCATCGCCACTCTCGTCATCACGCCTGCCTGCATGGATCTGCTGCTCTTCAAACCGCAACCCTGCGGCGCACCCCGCTGGTGGCATCTGCTCGGCACGCTTTGGGGCGGCGTGTATCTCATCGTGAGCCAGACCATCACCTTTGGCATGATCCGTCCGGTGCTGAAAAAAATTTCGCCCGCCACCGCTGACCGGCGGATCCGGCGGATTTCACAGCTCGCGATGACCGGCCTGGTCAAATCCATTCCTTTCAGCAAATTGACGTACCAAAACTTCACGCCCGACACCTTGTCCCGCCCCGCCATCGTCATCAGCAATCACCAATCCGCATCCGACGTGCTGGTTGCCTTCATCATCTCCAGCGACCTCTGCATGACGGTAAAAAAACGCGTGTACGAGACGCCCATTCTCGGCATCGCCTGCAAGTGCCTTGGCCACGTCGTCGTCGAAGCCAGCCAGCCCGCCGCCACACTCGCGCGCTGTCGGGAACGGCTTGATGCCGGCCTCTCCCTCCACTTTTTCCCCGAAGGCACGCGTTCAACCGATGGCTTCATCCAACGCTTTCATCGCGGCGCCTTCGAACTCGCCGTGGAATTGCAACGCGACATCCTGCCCGTTGTGTTGTGCGATACCCACGTCGCCATGCCGCGCGATTCCTACTGGTTCGAGCCCGCCCACGCCACCGTCCGCGCCTTGCCGCGCGTGACGCCGCAAAATTTTGATTACTCGCTCGGCAGCGCCGCCTTGATGCAGCATTGCGAAAAACTTGTCCGTGCCTCGCTGCAACAGCAGCTTGATGAACTCAACACACCGCGCACGTTGCGCCGCAAGGTCGAACGCCTCTACCGTTACCAAGGCCCGTTCACCGAGAAATTTGTCCATTTCAAGCTGAAGCTCGACCCCATCTTTCCCGCGCTCGATGCCGTTGTACCGCACAGTGGCTTCATCCTCGACCTTGGCTGCGGTTACGGCATGGCCACGCACTGGCTCGCGCAATGCACCGACCAGCGGACCTTCCTCGGTGTGGATTACGATGAAGAAAAAATCCGCGTCGCCTTGCGCACCGCCCCCAATCATTCGCGCATCCAATTCGAAACCGGTGAAATATTGGAAAAGGAATATCCGCCCTGCGATGCCATCCTCCTCCTCGACGTCCTGCATTATTGGGTGCCGGAAAAACAACAGGCCATCCTGGAAAAAGCCCGCCGCGCCCTGCGTCCCGGCGGAAAATTGATTCTACGCGATGGCGCCAAAACTGACGACGCCTCGCACAAACATATTCACCGTTGGGAAGTCTTCGCTACGAGGCTCGGCCTGAACCACACTCGCGAAGGCCTGCATTTCCAAACGCTCAACGACCTGCAATCCGCCCTGACCCGCGCCGGTTTCACCAAGTGTGAAATCATCCGCGAAGCCGGCCGTGGTTCAAATATCCTGCTGGTGGCATCAGTCTGAAGCTTTTCAAAAACATTCACCGCCCAACATCGAAGAAAAAAACGGCATCGCCCTCCTTGGAAATTGAGCATTGAATGTTGGGCGTTGAATGTTTCCGTTGTTTGCGGGGCAGTTTTTTTGGAAATGCTCACGCACAACAACATCATCTACCCTGGCCTTGTCCCCTCAATCTTCCTTCTCACAAACTCCGTAAACTCTTCCCGCGAAAGTCCCGCATATTCCTCCGGTAAAACCGGTTCCCCAAAATGCGTCTCGATCTTCCGCAAACCGCTGATCGGATGAAACGCCCCCAGCTTCGTCGAAACGAACTGCATGTTCTCGATGAAAACCGGCACGATCACCGCACGTGATTCCTGCGCCACATAATAGATTCCTGGCTGGCACTCCGCCACGGTCACTCCATTGCCGCGCGTACCTTCGGGAAACACCACAAGATTGAACCGCCGCCCGAGTTGCGCGTATTTTTGCAATTCATTGATGCGGTTCGGATTCAGCCGGCCACGCTCCAGCAAAAATCCGATGGGCCGGCTCAAGGCGGACTTGATCCATGAAGTGCTCCAGACATTTTTATCACCCAGCACCAAGATGGGATAATTTCCCGATCGCCAGAGCAGCGCCCCGAGCAAAATTGTGTCCAGCAGGCTGACGTGGTTGCTGACGAAAAGATAGCGGCGGTTGTTATCCAACTTTTCCAATCCCGTCGTCCGCTTCCCATACGGCAGCGCCAGAAACAGCCAGGCAGAAAATCCCATCAAAGCCTGGATGGCCTTGAGCTTGCGCGACACCCGTACTGGTTCGGTCGGTTCCATGAATCAGAGGGCCGGATGTTAGTTTGCCGCCTTGGCCTGACGCAACAATTCTTCCAGCTCCTGCTTCTCCTTCAAAAAGGCCGGTTGCTCTGCCAGCGCACGGCCAAATGCCTGTGCCGCCTCTTCGCGCTTGCCCATGGCCATCAGCACCTGTCCTTCTAAAAACGCATTGCCATAAAAACCCGGATTCAACGTCTCCGCCTGTTTGGCAAAACCCAGACCGCCTTCCAAATCATGCTCTTTCAACGCCCGGTTGCCGGCCTTGAGAAATTCCCGCGCCTGCTTCACCCGGTCGAATTCGCCGGAGGCCAGCGTCGCGTCCGCCGGCACCGCGAGTTCCGGCAGTTCATGGGTAAAATCATTCACATCAAACGCCACAAACTTGCCCAGCTGGTTTGGCGGCGAGGCGGCCCAGAAAATTCCCGCCGTCAGGTCCATCACCACCGCATGCGTGGCGATGAACGCATTCAACGTGCTGCGATGTCCGTCACCCGGGAACGCCCCACCGGGCAGCTTGCGATCCCGCAAAATATCCGCCGCGCTCACTGCGTCGATTACGCCATGATCTTGTTTCAACAGCTCCAGCATCCGCGTCTCGCGCGAAACCGATGTCGCCTCGACCATGTAGTTCGTGTTGCGCGCATCATCCTTCAACTGCGGCGTCTCAAAATGATTCGGACACACGATTGAATCACCCCCGGCCTCCGCTTCGCGTACATTCATCACTGTCGGCGTCTTTTCCACGACCACAAATTTCCCGTCCGCCCGGCTGCCCACCAGCCAGATGGTTGAGACGAACACCTTTGCCTCGCGCACAATCTTCAGCGCCTCGTCCAAATTGTGTGCGTTCTGAAGCACCTCGCGCGCGACGATCGCTACTGGCGTGCCGATCGTGTCCGGCAATTTTGACGGCGCACCGTTGATCGTCACCGAAACTCCCGCGCGGTTCATGCCCGAGACGACGCCTTTCATCCCTGCCCACGACAGTGAGATGAACGGAATGCCGCCATCGGGCTCAAACATCTCCACCACGCGGTCTCGGCTAAAAACGTCCGCCGCTTCCCAGTCAAAATTTCTGCCGGTGATGAGATGCTTGTCCGCCGTCGCGTCGCCCCAAGCGCCAAACGCCGTGCAGCCCGCCTTCGAGATGAACGGGTTGTCGATCATCATGTAAGAAACATCATGCGCCGCGTGATAATTCAGCAGGCGGCGATAAAAATTTCCTTCCTCCGGATGGATGTCCGAACAACCCAGTGTTGTGGCGTAAATCTCCATCCGGTAATCCTCCGGTACAAATTCGCTCAGGTGCCGGTTGCGGTAGAGGACATAATTTTTCAACGTTTCCATGAGCCAGTGCTGCGGCACATAGCCTTGCACCATCTCCATGAATTCCGTCTCCAGCGTGTGCATCTTGTCCTGCATCAACGTACCGTCCGCAAATCCGATCTCCAGCGGCGATCCCTTCAGATACACGACCGGCAAGCCTTCACGTTCCGTGCGCCAGGATTTTCCGAGATACGTTATCCCGTCCCGCGCTTCCGGTTTCAGCGACAAAACTGATACATCCTTCGGCAGCGGCGGCGGCACCACCACGCTCGCGTGCCACATCCACAGCACCGCCAGCAAGCCGGCCAGCACGATCAACACCACGGCGATAAACAACCGCCTCAACCATTTGAAAAAACTTTTCACGTCAATTTTTACGACAATTTTAAGAATGCTTCCCCCGCCGGTTGTCCGCCGCAGATAAAATTTGCCCGCGCAGAAATCACGTTGTCCACCCGCGACAACTTGAGGCTCAACTTCAACGTCTCACCCGGCACAATCGGCCGTTGAAATTTTGCCTTCGCTATCTCGCTCACCGCCAGCGGCCGGTTTTGGATCCACTCCGCCGCCATGCGTACGATCTCCAGTTGAAAAATACCCGGCAATATGGGTCGGTTGGGGAAATGTCCGGCAAACACCGGATCATCCGGACTGAAAGCGAATTCAAACGCCTGCGCGCCGTCAGCCAACAGCGTCGGCCCGGCTTTGCGGGCGGCGGAAATGGAATCGCGTATGTTCATTGTTTCACCGCCACCGGCTCTTCGAACATGGCTGCCGGTTGCACGCCAGCCTTGGTTTCCACGATCCGGATATCTAGTTTGTAAGCACCGCGATCCAGCACGAAACGGTTCGTCTCCGGCATCGTCACCGGGCAATCCAGCTTCGGCGTGCCGCCGAAGACGCACTTCACATCTTCCGCCATCAAACGGCGGATATATCTTTCCGGAAACATCCGGCTCGACCGCAGGACAAACACTTGTCCATCGGGCTTTATCAATAATTCGGCCATCACGTTTCCAAAATTTTCGGTCACGACCAGGTGCTTGCCGCCCGCCTCATTCAAAGCCAGATAACCATTCAGCGGAAATTGCCGTCCGCGCGCAGTGAAGAGAACGCGCTGCACCAGCACTCCATCGGGAGGGAACAGGTTCGCCGGGCGCGTGAACGGATGTTCCGGCGGGGTTGCTGCGCAACCCGCCACCAACAACACCAATAATAATGGCAGGAAATTACGGCGCATTGTGTACGGCCGTCTGCACGGCGGCGATGTCCAACGGCTTGCTTTGATCAAAGGTCTTGGCGGGAAATTCCACGTCGCGCTTTTCGTTATGGAAGGTGATACGCGTCAGGTCGCCGTTCGGTTCATTCATCACCACCTGTTTGGTCGCCGATAAATCGGGCAGCAAATGCACTTCCAACGACGACATCATTCCGCGCACCGTCGCGTCTTTGGGAACCATGGTCAGCACGGTCATATCCCCCGTGGTCACCGTGATCGTGTAATCTACCATCAATGCATCCAACTTGCCTTGGTTCATGAGCGCCATCTGTTGCATGATCCTTTGAAGCAGTTGCGGAAAACCAAGCTTCAATTTTTCCCATTTGCCGTCGCTGAACTCAAACTGCGCCACGGTTTTTTGGTCACCCAACAAAATAGATTGATACGGCGCGGTTGTTTCCCAACGGATCTCATCCGGTCGCGCAATGAGCATGACGCCATCGGATTTCAGCGGATCGGAAAACAATTTCAACACACGCTCTTGCGTAAATTCCAGATAGACGGTTTTCACCGAGGCCATCTTGTGTTGCAAATCTTGCAACACCGCTTGTGAACCGGCGGCCGCCGGCGCGACCTCATTGGTCGCCGCCACAGCTTTGACGGCCAGCAACACCCCCAGCAATAATGTGGTAATTTTCATTTCAATAATTCATCCAATCTTACCACTTCATAGCCCAGCTCGCGCAGGGTGTCCAATAACGATTTCACCGTCGCCAACAATTTCTCGGCAGGCATGTTGCCATCATGCAGCAAAATGATCGCCCCCGGTGCCAATCCGCGCCGGATGCGGGCGAGAATCTTTTCCGGTTGCGCGATTACCGTATCCAGGCTGCGGATGCTCCAGCCGATGACTTTCAGGTTTAAATCGCGCGCCGCGCGAAATGTGTTCGGATTGGAATTACCGATCGGCGGGCGGTAAAACTGCGGCTTGCCACCACCGGCCTTTTCAATCGCCTGCTGCGCCTGTATCAGTTCGGTCCGGAGCCGCGCCCGTGGATAAAAATTGGTGAAATTGCTGTGCGCGTAGGAATGGTTTTCCACCAAGTGCCCTTCGCGCAAGATGCGCGCGGCAAGTTCGGGATGCGCGTCCACCCGGCGACCGATGCAAAAAAACGCCGCTGGAATCTTCCGGTCGCGAAGCAAGTCCAACAACTGCGGCGTCGAGCGCGGATTAGGCCCATCATCAAATGTCAGCGCCACCCGTTTCTTCGACCGGTCGCCATGACAGATAAAATTTCCAAACAGCCGCAACTGCGGAATCGCCACGCCCAAACCGGCCACCACAAAAAAAATGACGAGCACCAGACCAAGGACGATGAACTGGTGACAGAAACCCATCGCCACGGCAAGGCCGAGAGCGCCTAGCAGCAAAATGTGGAACCGGCTCATGGCTGGATGCAGCACAGCGCCTTCGCCCCGCGCTGCGAGAGCGTGTAGAGCAACACCCTGCGTTTCTGCTCCCGCGCCAGGTTCACCGCCGTGGAAAATCCGAATGCGGACGCCGAATGATATTCGCCACAATGCTGCTTGTACGTCTGATGTTCCAGCCTTTTGCCGGCGCGCTTCGAGAGCGCCACCGCGACCGCCTGATACATCGGTTCTAATTTCAGAAAACCTCTGGCTCCGCTCAAAAAAACATCCACTTGCGATAGGTCAACGGCGGCGGCGATCCAGTCCGCCTCCGCCTCCGCATTGAACGGCAGACGATAGCGGCCCAGCTTCACCGCCGTCACGCGTGCGAGCGGCGCGGAAACTTTTTCCGCCGGCGCCAGGCTTGCCACGACCGCACCTTCACCGGGCTTAACGTCATCGTTCCATGCGCCCCAACGCTGGCCTATGCTCAACAAATATTTATCCGCCTCATCCGCCGCACCCACCAGCGAACAATCTGCTTCATCAATTGCCAGTTGTGAAATTCCCTGCCAGAGCGCGCATTCGAAAGTAATCTCGCCCACCGTTGGCGCGGAATTCATCGCCTGCGCCGCTTGATCAATCGCCACCTGCCCGGCAGGCGAATTGTGGACGGAATTGGGAAAACGCGAAGGCATCGGCTCGCGCTCATCCTTGGCGATCAAATTTTCAATGAAGGCGCCGGCGTCTTCCAAGCAGCCCAGCCCGGTGCCGATCGAGATCGATACGCGTTGCGTGGCATCCGGCGCATGGCTCTTGCGCGCCGTGATGAGTGCCATCTGCTGCAAACGGCTCAGGCGGCGGCGCTGGTTCGGCGTGAGCATCGCCACATCGGCGAGCGCTCCGCAACTAAACACCGGTCCGCGGCCCGCCGGCAGCGGCGCGGTGATTTCCTTGATCGTGACCGTGCCCGGCCCGATGACTCCCATCCCGCCCACCGCGACCTGAACCTTGCCCGGCTCCCGTGTATGCTGCGGCGCGTCAGCCGTGGAAAAAATCAACACGCCATTGTTACCGCCGAAGCCGAAAGAATTGCTCATCACATGCGTCAACGGCGCGTGCCGGGCTTCCGTGACAGGTTCAAGCCCGATGGTCGGATCGCATTTGCTGTAACCGGGATTCGGCGGTAATTCCTGGCGCCGCAACGCCTCGACACACACGACGGCCTCCATCGCCCCGCTGGCCGCCAATGCATGACCAAAGACCCGTTTCGTGCTGGAGAACGGCGGCACGCGATTATGAAAAACGGTTTTCAACGCGATGGCTTCCGCCTGGTCATTGTCCCGTGTGCCGGTGCCATGGGCGTTGACGTAGCCGATGGCAGACGGCTCCAATTTCGCGCGGCGCAAGGCCATTTGCATCGCCGCCGTCGCACCCGCGCCTTGTGGATGCGGCGCGGTGGCGTGATACGCATCACAACTTGTGCCCCAGCCGCTCAACCGCGCCAAAATTTTCGCGCCGCGTCGGACTGCCGATTCTTCGGACTCCAAAACTAGGATCGCTGCGCCTTCGCCGTGGCTCATGCCCGCGCGCGTGACATCAAACGGGCGGCAGCCCGCCGCATCTACGAGCAGCAGCGCATGAAACCCGCCCCACGTCATGCGCGAGAGCGAATCCGCGCCGCCGGCAAGCATCACGTCCGCCTCGCCCGCCATGATCATCTCGGCGGCCGTCGCGATGGCCAGTGCGCTGGACGAACAAGCCGTGGCCAGCGCCATGCCCGGACCATACAAACCAAATTTGTCCGCGATCAGATCAACCGTGCTGGAACATTCGTGAAACCGCGTCGCCCGCGCACGCATCTTGCCGCGCTTGATGAGGGTCGTGAGAAACAATTCGCTGTCGTAAGAACCGCCGACGGACGTGCCGAGAATGATCCCCGCGCGATCGCCCATTTTTGAAAAATCGATTTTCGCATCCGCGATCGCGTCACGCGCCGCAAGAAATCCCAGCTTGTCGCTGCGGGAAGCACGCGTCGGCGCCCCAAGCGCGATGAGATCGCGCTGGATTTCGCCGGTGGGATTTTGTCCGTAACGCGGAGATTGGAACAGCGACAGCGGCTTGAGCCCGCTCGTGCCGGTGGATACGGCACGCCAGATTTCTTCCACCCCGAAGCCGGCGCCGGACACGATGCCCAGACCGGTGATGACTGGATTGCGGGCTGACACGATAAATTATTGCGGGCGCTTGACGGCGATGAAATCGGCCAGCGTGCGGACGGAGCGGAACGCCGGGCGGCCCTCCTCGATGTCCTTGATGACGATGCCGTATTCTTTTTCCAACAAAACGACCAGTTCGAGGGCGTCGATGGAGTCCAGGCCGAGGCCGGTGCCGAAGAGCGGGGCGTCATCATCGATCTGCTCCGGCGTGATGTCCTGGAGCTTGAGCGACTCGATGATCTTTGATTTCAGTTCGTGTGTTGAGATTTGCATGATGTTAACCCGCTGATTGTGTCGGGAAAATTATCGCACTGAGCGCTTTTATGTCACGGTCAAATTCTGCCAACGTGCCGGTTCCCTCGCTGTCATTTTTGAGGAAAAACGCCCGCGCCGTCGCCGTTGGCGGCACGGAAATGATCTGGCCGCACTCAGGGGTGACCGCTTCGCAAAAAATACAGACGCACGCATCCGCCTCGCCACGCCGGAGCATGTCGGCGGCCTCAGACAAAATGATTTTATTATCGCCGACGAAACACAGGTTCGGCCCGGTCAGCCGAAAATGAATGGCGACCTCCCCGACTGCCGCGCTGGGCAATGTATACGCAAACAGCGTGGGGCTAGGCCCGCCGACGCCGTTGCGACCGTTCCAAAAGTTGACGTCTGTTGAAAGCGAACCCGCGCTGGCGGCGAGGCAGATGCCGATACGGTCGCGCGCCAGCTCGTCGAAATTGATGTTCAACGATGCCACGGCCAGCAGCGCAAGCTGACTTTGCAGATCAAGCCGGCCAAAACGCTGGCCCAGCCGTGCTGTCGGCAGGTCGGCGGCGGTCGCGGTGCTGGTGGCGATGACGGAAATCTCAGACATGGCTCAAGATCAATGCGCCGTTCATCCCGCCAAAGCCCGTGTTCAGTTTGAGCACGTTCTCCAGCCGGATGCCGGGACGCGGTTCGCGGACAAGGTCCGGCGGCGTGCCCTCGGCGGCATTTAGCAGTCGTGGTGTGCCGGGTAAAAAATTGTGCTGCATGGCCAGCACGCAGCAGATTGTTTCCAGCACGCCCGCCGCGCCAAGCGTATGCCCCAGCATACCCTTGCTCCCGCTGACCGGCGGGCAGGCGTCGCCGAAGATCGTTTTCAACGCGAGGGATTCCATGGCGTCATTGTAGCCCGTGCCGGTACCGTGCGCGTGGACAAAATCGATTTCCGCCGGCGACATTTTCACGGCATGAAGCGCGGCGCGGATGGCAAGCGCCAGCCCGGAACCATCGCGCGACGGGCCGGTGAGGTGATTCGCATCGTTGCTGCCGCCAAAGGCCCGGATAGCGATGGCCGGTTGGGCAAACAGATCCGCCCGCATCAGCACCAACGCCGCGCCGGCCTCACCCGGGCTCAGTCCGCAACGGTCGCGATCAAACGGGCTGCAACCCTGCGGGTCCAGCGCCTTTAACGCCGTAAATCCGCTCACGACAAATTCTGAAAGACAATCAACGCCGACCACCAGCACGGCATCCGCCGCGCCGCGTTGAATTAATTTGGCCCCCTGAGAAATCGCCACGAGCCCCGAGACACACGCCACCGACGCCGTCTGCACCGGCCCTAGCGCACCGTGGGCGGCGGCCAAATCTGCCGCAAACAAGTCGGCGCGCAAATGTCGTTTTGCCTCATCAGAACAAGAACGATTATCCGAGACGCGTTCGAGCGCCTCGATGTTCGCCTTGGTGGTGGAAAGGACCAGGCCGATTCTTTCGGCGGGAATGGTCGCAAGTGTTTTTCCAGCGGCAATACAAGCTTGCTGCAACGCTTCCACAGCCAGAAACCATGCGGGATCGTCGATATCAAAACTGCGTGAAGCCGCACCGACGATGTTAGATTGAAACCGCGCCTCGTTAAATTTCTCCGAAGCGCGCAACCCGATCGCATTGTTTTGCAACGCGGCCAGCAACGGTTCGACACCGCAACCCACGGCGCAAATCACTCCGCAACCGGCGATGACAACCTCCGGCTCACGCATACAACGACAATTCTCCCGAGGCGACGGCCCGGCCGTCGCAAGTGATCGTTCCCGTGATCAGCAGCATCGGTCCGAGACGTTTGGTCTCGCGGATCTCGATACGCAAAACCTCGCCGGCGGATGGACGCGAGACGATTTTGAAATTGGACGCCGCGACCAGCATGCCATTCGCCGCTCCTTCGGGCTTGCCGCCGCCTGCTTGCGCGCGCTGGCCCAGCGCGGCAGCCACGGTTTGCGCGACACATTCGACCAACGCCGTTTCTAAAATTTTTCCGTCTGCCACCGCAAAATCATCTTCGGCAAAACACGCCGTGGCGGTGGCCGTCGTCGCGGTGCACTCTTCCAGCGTTTTGAGCCAGCACATCGGCGGACGGTGCGGGATGAGATGTTCGATGGCTATGGACATGCTTAGGGCTTGGTCGGTTCCGGGCGTGCCGTCAAGGTTGACCCGGGCCGCGTACGTTTATGGGCGGACGATGCCGGGGTTTCCTCATCATCCCAGAACGGGAAAAAATTATACCACTGGAACGGATCTTGACGCATCACCGATTCCAGATCGCGGGCAAAATTCGCGGCGCAACTCTTCAGATACTCGTCGCGTTGGTTATGCGGCGGCATCTTGGGATGCTGCGCGGGAAAACCAAAAAAACGGTAATGCCCCGCCGGTTCGCGCAGGCTGAACACATGCATCAGCGGCGCCCCGGCGATGGCCGCCATCACATACGCGCCGATGGGAAATGACGCGGTGCCGCCGAAAAACGGGATGCGCGCCGCCGGGCTGCCATACGCACGATCACCCAGCATGGCGACAACTTCGCCGCGCCGCAACGCCGCGACAAGCGGAAGCACATCCGTGGGCGAGCCGGTGAGCGGCAGCAGCTTGAAATCCTGCTTGGATGCACGGTCAAGCACGGCGCGGATCGCCGGCGTTTCCCGGTCAAAACCCGTGACCGTGATCGGCACATCCACCCGCGTCAGCAACTGCCCGGCGGCCTCCCAATTGCCAAGGTGCGCCGTGAGGAGCAGCACGCCGCGCTTTTCCGAAAGGGCTTTGCGAAGATTTTCCTCACCGTCAAACTGGAAGGAAAAACTTTTCCGGTTGCCCGCGAGGATGGCGGTGCGGTCCAAGATGGCCCGGCCAAAGGAATAAAAATGTTTAAAGACGAGCCAGCGCCGGCGCCACCAGGATTGCGGCCCGAAAGCGCGCCGGTGAAAATCCATTGTTGCCGCCACATCCGGCGAGGCGAAGGAGAAATAGATCGCCGGCAGCACTGCCAGCACATAGGTCACGCGCAAGCCCAGCACGCGCACGGCCGTGGCAAAAAACCAGATGCCCCAGCGCCCGCCACGCAAACGGCCGGTGCCGGACCAATGTTTTGTCTCGGGGGGATTGTCGGACATTCAGTTTTTTAAAAATTCCTCGCAACAAAACGATTTCGCGGGCGCAGATTTGAACCTTGAAGATGGGTGCTTCTCCGGAACTTGGATGCTGGCGCTGGGTGCTTGTCTGGTTGCTTCATCCGCAAAATATGATGCTAACGACGGCATCGGCGTTGTCAACGCAGGGCGTTGGCGAAAAACCGTCTGCCGCATAACCGCTTGACTCGACTTGGCGGCAAAATAGACTGGCGTCAGGCAGTTCCACACGGCAAAACACATTCCGAATACAACCCATGAAATCATCCAAACTATTTCCCATTCTGGCAGCGGTCGCGCTTGGCGCATTCTCAGCGAACGCCGCCCAGCTGTTTCCCGTCGTCGTCGATGGCCGCTGGGGTTTCGTCGATAAATCCGGCAAGCTGGTCACCAATCCGCAATTTGAACACGCCGAGGCGTTTGCCGGACAACGGGCCGCCATCGAATTGAATCACCGCTGGGGCTATGTGGACGACTCCGGCAAAATCGCCATCAATCCGCAGTTCGACAAGGCCTCGCCGTTCTCCGAAGGCCTCGCCGCCGCCCAGCTAGGTCATGTTTTTGGCTATGTGGATGCCGATGGAAAATATGTCGTGAATCCGCAGTTCGAAGGGGCAAAAGATTTTTCTCAAAACCGCGCCGCCGTGAGGGTGGGCAAGATGTGGGGCTTCATCGACAAGACCGGCAAGATTGTCATCAACCCGCAATTCAACGAAGCCGGTGATTTTTCGGAAGGTCTCGCCGCTGTCGAAGTGGGCAAGACTTGGGCGTATGTGGACGCGGACGGCAAAATCATCATCAACCCACAATTCAACGAGGCCGGCCGCTTTTCCGAAGGCCTTGTGCCGGTGAAACTGGGTAAAACTTGGGGCTTCGCCGACAAAACCGGCAAACTTATCATCAACCCGCAATTCGACGAGGTTGGCGCTTTTGTAAAAGGGCTCGCGCCCGCGCGGATGGCCAAGCGCTGGGGCTTCATCGACACCACCGGACATTTTGCCGTGAACCCGCAGTTTGACGAGGCCGCGCCGTTCGCCGAAGGACAGGCACGGGTGCAGATCGCCAAGCGCTGGGGTTATGTGGACAAGACCGGCGTGTTTTCCATCAACCCGCAATTCGACGAGGCGGAAAATTTCCAACACGGCCTGGCCCAGGTCCGGGAAGGCCGCCTGGTCGGCTACGTGGACGCCTCCGGAAAATATGTTTGGAACCTGACGAAGTGACCTGGCCGAACGGAAGGGAAAATTATGAAAATGACGGGCAAACTGGTTTACGGCGCGGCCCTCGGAACGATGCTGCTGGCTCTGGCTTTAAATACGCAATTGGCAACAGCCGCCTCCACCGCCAATACGTACACCTTGGAAAAAGACAAGACCGAGGCGGAGCTGATCCAAGACCTGGCTTCGACAAATTCGGACCGGGTCATCACCGATGCCATGACGCAACTGGAACGCAGGTACGACCATGGTATCAGTGTGTCCAACACCTATCCGGCGCTGATCAATCTTTTGAGCGATAACCGCTCGCCTGTTCGCCGCAAGGCAGGGCGCGTCTTGGGGGTGCTTCACGCGCCCTTGAGCGATGCGGATATCAAGGTGTTATGCCGCCAGTTACATGCGAGTGACTGGGGCGAAGTGCAATCTGCGGTCAAAGCGTTGCGCGATCTCAATGCCACGTCAGCTGTGCCCGAATTGGTGCCATTGCTGCAACACCCGAATTCCTCGGTTGTGCGCGATACCTGCCGGACGCTCGCAGTCATCGGTGATCAAAGCGTCATCCCGGCGATTGAACCCCTGATGAAGAATCCGAAACGGTCCGTGGCCAAGGACGCACAAGATGCGGTTGTCGCTTTGAAGGGCAAATCTTGGACCAGACCCTAAAGCCGGTTGACAAAAGCGATTTATATTCAATATTTTCGGCTGCATTTATAACCAACAAATAACGAAAGGAATGAACATGAAAACCATCTGCAAAAGCCTGCTCATCGCCGCCGTCGCCGCCACCATGGCCCTGCCGCTGCTCGCCAAACCGGCGTTGACGGAGCAAGAATTGATCGCCAACCTGGATTCGCCCAAGGAAAAGATCGTCTATGCCGCGATGCAAGATATTGAAAAACAATATCCGACCAGCGAACCCGCCTTGGCCAAGATCAAGACCCTGTTGACCGACCCGCGGCCGACGGTCCATGAAAAAGCAGCGCGTGTGCTGGGCGCCCTACATATCGACCTCTCCAGTTCTGAACTCAACAGCATCGCCGCGATGCTCGACAGCGGGGACAAGAAAGACGTCACGGAAGCCCTCAAGGCGCTGCGCGGTTTGAAGGCGCAAAGCACCGTTCCCAAGATCGTGACCCTGCTCAAGAACCCGGATGCGAACATCAAGCGTGACGCTTGCCGCACGCTCGCCGTCATCGGCGACAAGAGCAACGTTTCCGACATCGAACCGCTGCTGACCGACCCCGACAAGGGCGTGGTGAAGGATGCCACCGACGCGATCTTCACGTTGAAGGCAAAGTAAGCCGGCGAAGTTTTTCACCGGCGCATCCGGCCAGTCCGGGTGCGCCGTTTTTATTGGCCGAATTTGAAATTATCGCAACACCAATAAAGGTGGACATGGTCGCGCTGCGACCGTGTTTGCCTGCATAGCAGGCACTTTGTGGCATACAACCATCCTCAACCAATCGCATCGTCTGCGCCTCACAACGGCCAAAGTTGGTAGGAATGACACGCTACGAGGGGCATCAGTTGGTGGCGTTTTTTGCGCTGCAAAAAACCCGTCGCCGAGCGAAGCGTCAGGCGACGGAAACATGCGGACGTCGCAGTGATAGACACACCTCAAAGTGCCTGCTACGCAGGCATAGTTTGTCGCAGCGCGACAAACTCCACCAGCTTTGGCTGATTTGAACATCGTAAACCTTACGCAGGTGGACAGGGTCGCGCTGCGACCATGTTTGCCTGCGCAGCAGGCACTTTGTGGCGCGGTCACGCCAGCGGGTCAAAAGCGAAGGTTTATTTTTTATGGAGGATGTTGCCATTGGCGTAAAGAACATGCTAAAAGCATGAACCGCAGGATTCTCGACAACCAATATGAACGAATACTTCAAAAAAATACTGGTCTGCCTCTTTGGAGCACTAGCCTTCAGTTTGTCTTTGCAAGCCGCCCCCAATAAATCGGAAGACGAATTGATTCAAATGCTTCGCTCGCGGGATTATCACACGATGAATGATGCGCTTGATAGGCTCCCCCATTGGTATCCCAATAGCACGAATGCTATTGGAATAATCAGGGGCTTGTTAAGAAGCAACGAAGTGCTGGTTATCACAGAACCCGACTATGAAAAGGAGCGGAATGCATCGCGAACAGGAAATGTCACATTAAAACCTTGTCCTCCTGGAACACTTGCAAGGATGACCGCAAGATCGCTTGGTAACTACCATATTACCCCGAGTGAAGAAGAATTGAACGCCATTTATAAGCTCTTAAACTCGCGCGATCCAGAAACTGTCATGGATGGCTTGAAAGCTTTGCGTGGTATGAATGCGCCAGAAGCAGTTCCTAAAATAATTCCATTACTCCAAGATTTAAATCCTCATGTAGTTCGCGATGCATGCCGAACTTTAGCCGTACTTGGCAACTCAAGCGTTATCCCCGCTATCGAACCATTATTGAAAAACTCAGCCTATAGCGCAAAGACACTACGTTGGGCATCTGATGAAATTAAAAAAGATGCCCAAATTGCTATAAACACATTACGCACGAAGCCTTGAACAAACGATTTATTCCACCTCGGTCGTCTCAAACTTCTTCCCATCCCGCTTGCAGAGCAGTTGCACGACGTGGCGGCCGGAATAAAAACACGGCGGCACCCCGCCGCCGGGCATCACCCATTGGCCGGCCATGTAAAAATTTTCTAACCCGGGCAGCGATTTCTTGAACATCGCGCGCAACGCCTTCGGCGTCGGCGACCAGCCCATAAAAGCGCCCTCATGGTTCAGCGTGTAACGCCAGGTCGTGTAGGGCGTGGCGATGTCCGTCAGTTCCACCTTCGCGCCGATGCCGGGATAATGTTTCTCCAATCGCGCCAGCACCTCGGCGGTGACAGCTTTTTTCGCGGCTTCGTAACGTTCGCGGTCTTCGCGCAAGTCGTTCCAATATTTCCAATCGGTGAGCAGCAGCACCTGCACGACGGTTTTACCGGGCGGTGCAAATTTTCCGCTGTAGTTGAAAAACCGCAGTGGAAAGCCGTCGATCACCACGTTGCCCACGGTCATCGTGTCCTTGAACAGGAGAAAGCTCAGCGACGGCTCCTTGGAAAAATCCATGTCCACACCGAGACTGATGGTCACGATAGGCTTGAGTCGCGGCCAGTTCTCATACCTGTCCTTGATCATGGGGCTGACGTATTTCCCGTCGAGCAACTTGAAGATGGTCGAGTATCCGTCGCCCGCCGAGATGACGGTGTCGGCGCGATGCTCGATACCGTTTTCCAATCGCACGCCGACGGCGCGGTTGTTTTCCACGATGATCTCCTTCACCGTTGCATCGAACTGCATCTCGCCACCGAGGCTTTTGAATCGTTCTTGCAAGCTGGCTGCAAAATCAAAGCAACTGCCCTCGATCAAACCCATCTGGCGGTTGGCCAGCAACGCGAGGAGGAACAGCATGAACCACGCGGGCATCTCCGGCAGAAACAGGTGCGTGAACATCCGCCTCACGCTGTCATTTTTGATGACCTTGGTGAATTCGATCAGCGGCTTGTTGTATTCGCCGCCGAGATAACGTAGCGAACGGCGCAGGTGCCAGATCTGTTTCAACGGCCCGAACGGCCCGAGCAGTTCCACCGGTGTCTCCATCAGTTTGAAGATGTCCGTCTTCTGCATGGAGCGGATGCCGGAGACAAAGCTCTTGATGAACGATTCGTCCTCCGGCGCGATGGCGCTGAGATCGCGCGTCAATTTATCCAGATCCGGCGTGAAGTTGACACGGTTGCCGGTCGGTTCATCGATGAAATAACAATATTCCGCGAGGTCGGGAAATTTGCGCCCCTTGAACACGCCCAGTTCGCGATACAGCTTGTTGCAAACGAGGCCGGGTCGGTGGCCCATCAGGTAATGCACGCCGCCATCGATGAGGTAACCGTCGCGCCGCCATGCCTTGGCCACGCCGCCGGGTTCGCTGTAATGCTCCAGGATGAGCGTGCGGTAGCCGTTCATCCGCGCATAACAGCCGGTGGCCAGGCCTGCGAGGCCCGCGCCGATGATGATGACAGTTTTTTCAGCCATGCCTTCTGGTTTGCTCATGCTCGGCGGATTGGCCCGCCAAAATCGTGCGCCAGCAAACACCGCGACGCTTGCCTGTTCAAGCCATTTGTTGTTGAATCTACCTCCAATTTTTATCAGATGATCGCTCTTAACGGACATAATCTTACCGTCGCGGAACTCTGGCAGGTCGCTTGTTTCCAAAAACCTTGTGCGCTCGCGGACGAATCGCGTCCGCTCATCCGCCGCAGCCGCGCACTGGTGGAAAAGCTGGCGGCGCAACCGCGCGCCATCTACGGCATCAACACCGGCTTCGGCCCGCTGAGCGGTTTCCGTATCAGCGATGGCGAGCTGGCGCAGCATCAGGTCAACCTGCTGCATCACCTCACCGTGGGCCAGGGCGCGCTATTTTCTGACCAAGAAACGCGGGCCATCATGCTGGCGCGGGCGAACACTCTCGCGCGTGGATTTTCCGGTGTGCGCGAGGAATTGCTCGAACTGCTCGTCGCCGCGCTCAATAAAAATATTTTGCCGGAAATCCCCAGCGAAGGTTCCGTCGGCGCGAGCGGCGACCTGGTGCCGCTGGCGCACATGGCGCGCCTGCTCGTCGGTTTTGGCCACGCGCAAGTCGGCGGTCAGCGTATTCCGGCACCAGACGCATTGAAAAAGGCCGGGCTTACTCCGGCCGTTCTGCAATGTAAAGAAGGCCTCGCGCTCGTCAACGGCACCAGCGTCATGACCGGCCTCGCCGCGCTGGCGACGCAGGAGGCGGAACAGATTTTGCGCTGGTCGGAGTTGCTGACCGCGTGCCTGTTCCAAGTGCTCGATGGCGAGCCGGAAGTTCTCTGCCAGCAGATCCACATGGCGCGCGGATTTCGCGGCCAGTCGCTCGTCGCCCGCCGCATCAGCGATTCATTGCGGACCAATGCTGACTTTGCAAAGCGCATCGACGACCATCAATGGGGCTCGCAAGCCAAGCCGGTCGAGCCCGGCACGGAAATCCAAGACCCCTATTCCCTCCGCTGCGCACCGCAGATTCTTGGCGCGTTTCAGGAAGCGCATTGGCACATCGCCGAAATCGTCACGCGTGAACTCAACGCCAGCACGGACAACCCGTTGATTTTTCCAGATACTGAGATGGTCATTCACGGCGGCAATTTTTACGGCCAGCAGATTTCCATGGTGAGCGACTATCTCCGTATGGGTTTGATCAAAGTGGCGTTGCTTGCCGAACGGCAGATCGAACGCCTCGTGAACTGGCGTTACAGCCGCGGACTGCCGCCGTTGCTCGCGGGCGGTGCGCCCGGATTGAACACCGGTTTCGGCGGCGCCCAACTGCTTGCCACCGCGCTCGCCGCCGAGGCACGCCTGCTCGGCACGCCGGCCTCCATCCAGACCATTTCCACGAACGCGAACAACCAGGACGTCGTCAGCATGGGCTGCCATGCCGCCAAGATGACACGCACCGTGCTGCCGTTGTGCTGGAAGATTTTGGCCATCGAAGCCCTCACACTGATGCAAGCGGCCGATCAGCGCGCGCCCAAGAATGTCATGGGCGGCGACTATAAAAAATTGTACGACCTCGTGCGCGGCCTCTCGCCGAAACTTGAAAATGACCGTCCGCTGGCCGAAGATATCCAGCAGGTCACCAAGCTGCTGCAATCTGAAGCGGCCCAGAAAGCATTAGGTCTCGATAAAAATTATGAATCAAATTGAAGTGGACGTTTTGATCATCGGCGCCGGCCCGGCGGGCTCCAGTGCCGCCGCGCTGTTGCAAAAGGAAGGTTTTAAATTGCTCGTTGTGGAGAAACAGACCTTTCCGCGCTTCGTCATCGGTGAATCCATGCTGCCGAGCAGCATGAACTTGCTCAAAGAAGCCGACCTGCTGGGCGCGGTGGAAAATCAAAAGTTTATGCGCAAGAACGGAGCGGTCTTCTTGCGTGGTAATGAGACGTGCAACTTTGATTTCTCCAGCCAGTTCACCGACGGTTTCAAATATACCTACCAGGTTCCGCGCGGGGATTTTGACAAAGCGCTGGCCGATGCCGTCGCCACCCGTGGCGTGGAAATCCTGTACAAGCACGGTGTCACCGCCGTGAATTTCACACCTGAAAACGCCTTCGCCACCGTGGAAAAGCCCGATGGCACCAAATTCGACGTGAAGGCAAAATTCATCCTGGATTGCAGCGGCTATGGTCGCGTGCTACCGCGCCTGCTGAACCTCGAAGCGCCTTCAAATTTTCCGACGCGTGAATCGTTGTTCACGCATATCACCGGCGACAACCGTCCGCCGGAACGTGAAGAGGGAAAAATCTGGGTTTGCATCCATCCGCAAGATGCGTGGATCTGGATCATTCCGTTCTCCAACGGCAAGACGAGCGTCGGCGTGGTGGCCACGCCCGAGTTTTTCAAAAAATTTCCCGGTACGCCGGACGAACAGCTTCGCGCCATCCTCCTGAGCGACCCGAACGCGGCCAAACGGCTGGCGAACATGGAATTCGCCATGCCCGCGCAACGTATCAGCGGATATGCCTGCTCGGTGAAAAAATTGTTCGGCGAACGCTTTGCGTTGGTCGGCAATGCCACGGAATTTCTCGACCCGGTCTTCAGTTCCGGCGTATCGCTGGCGTTTGCCTCGGCCAACCGCGCGGCGAAAGTGCTGACGCGGCAGTTGCGCGGCGAAACCGTGGACTGGCAGGTGGAATACGCCGACCACGTCATGCAGGGCATCAACACCTTCCGCGCTTACGTTGCGGCCTGGTATGACGACAAGCTGCCGCAGATCTTTTTTGCCGCGAACAAGAATCCCGACATCATGCGCCAAGTCTGCTCCGTGCTGGCCGGCTATGTCTGGGATAAATCCAACCCGTATGTGGCGCAAGCGGAACGCGCGCTGGGATTGCTGGCGAAAATTTTGGGCGGACAGAGGCAGGCGGCAAAGGGATGACGGAACTATTTCGCCTCCAGTTGCCGTGTCCATCGCCGGCAAAGCCACAGTGGAATAAATCCAAACACGCCGAACGAGCAGTCGATCAGCCGCCACCACACCGGAATCCCGCGCAGACCGCCAAAAACGAACGCGTAAGGGATCACCAAGACACAGGCAATCAGCCCGAAATCAAACAACCACCGGTTGCGTACCGGATCGCGCAACGCGCCGACAAACACCAGCGCGATCATAAAATGCCCGAACGCCAGCCAGTCCGTACCGTAGAAAAGAAACGGATAGTGCGACTGCGTTTGCGCCAATGCATCACGGACGTTAAACAACCAACCGGCAACCCCGAAAGATTTGTCCGCCGCCCCAAAGCGATCCGCCAACCAGTTCACCTCCGGCAGCAGCGGAATCGCCGTCACCCCGCTCAAAAACAGACCGATGATGAAGCACCACGTCAGCCATCGGATCCGTATGCTTAATTTTTCTTCATTCTTCATTCTGCTTTCTTCATTCCCTTCACCCCGGTGTCGCCTCACACTTTTCGATCTCTTCATTCAAATTCCACGCCGCGCTGATCAGCGCGATATGCGTCAGCGCCTGCGGAAAATTTCCCAGATGTTCGCCACACGGGCCCAGTTGCTCGGAATACAGTCCCAGATGATTGGCGTACCCCAGCGTTTTCTCGAAAATGAAGCGCGCTTGCGGCAGGTTTCCGCTCCGCGCGAGACATTCCACATACCAAAACGAACACATGGAAAATGTCCCCTCATCTCCTTTCAACCCGTCTTTCGCGCCCTGCTCCAGCCGGTAGCGATACACCAGCGAATCTTCCACCAAGTTGCCGGTGATCGCCTGCAGCGTAGATTTCCACCGCGGATCTGTCGGGCTGATGAATTTCATCAGCGGCAGCAGCATGGCCGAGGCATCCACCGTCTTGGCGCCCGGATGCTGGACAAATGACTTCAATTTAGGATTCCAAAATGTCCGGTAGATATTTTGATAAATCTCATCGCGAATACGAAGCCAACGCACCAGCGGTGCCGGAAAAGAACGCCGCCGCGCCAGTTGGATCGCCCGATCGATTGCCACCCAGCACATCGCCCGTGAGTGCAAGAAAGCCTGTGGCTTATCCCGTATTTCCCAGATACCGCTGTCCGGTTTTTTCCAATTCTGGCATACCCAGTCCACCAACCCGGTGATTTTCATCCAAAAATCATGGGAGATCGGCGCGCCGTGCTTGTCATAGATGAGCAAGGAATCCAGCAGTTCACCGTAGATGTCCAACTGCAATTGCCCGCTCGCGCCATTGCCAATCCGCACCGGCCGGGACTGCCGGTAACCCTCAAAATGTTCCAGCACCTTTTCCGACAGCTCCTGGCCGCCATCGATGCGATACATCGTTTGCAGCGGCTTGCCCGGTTCTAATTCCTGGCAACGCTGTTCAATCCAACCCATGAAGGCACCTGCTTCTTCCGTGTAACCCAGACGCATCAGCGCATACAAGGTGAACGCCGAATCACGGATCCAGGTGAACCGGTAATCCCAATTGCGTTCCCCGCCGATTTTCTCCGGCAGACCAAACGTGGGTGCCGCCACGATGGATGCGTGCGGTTGCGAGGTCAACAGTTTCAGGGTCAGCGCCGACCGGTTTACCATCTCGCGCCAGCGCCCGTGATATTTGGAGCGGGCCACCCAGGAGCGCCAAAAATTCATCGTCTCCTTGAACGCCTCAGAAACATAATCCGGATTGTCCGAAGGGGACGCACCATCCGCCTCTTCCAAAATGAACCATGCCGTCTCCTCGTTCTTGAGCTTGAATTCCGCCACCGCTGTGCCATTGATGATCTTTACCGGCACGCTCGCCCGCAGCAGCAACGTCGGCAACCCTTTCTCCGCCGGGATAAAAAGAAGTTTGCCGTCTCTTTTTTCCACGGTATGCCCGGTGCGCCCGTAGTTGAACCTCGGCGCACATTCCATGCGACAGTTCAAAGTTCCCCGCACACCTTTGATCCGCCGGACCAGGCTATGCCGATGACCCAAATGATGCATCGGCATGAAATCCGTCATCGCCCCAATGCCTTCATCGCCGGAAAAACGCGTGATCAGGATATTTGTGTCTGGAAAGTATTGCTGCCGGTTTTTGAACTGGCCGTTCACGGGCCCGATCTTGAAATGCCCGCCATTCTTCGCATCCAGCAATGCGGCAAATATCGTCGGCGAATCGAAATGGGGAAAACACATGAAATCAACCGAGCCATCCATGCCCACCATCGCCGTCGTCGTGAGATCGCCGATAACCCCATAATTCTCAATCGGTTGGTAGTTCATGTATTTGATGTCACCCTAAGCCGCCGCTCGCGCCGAAGCAAATGCCATTCTGTTTCCAGGTCGGCCATTTGATTTTATGGGATTTGTCGTAAAGATGACCGGCGAAATCACCGGTTTGCGGTCGGCGCTCATACCGCCTCGCCCGTTCCCGCAATCCGGTCAAATGCCGGAAGTTTTGTAAACGTGTAAAACATCACGTAAGCGATAGATAAAAATACCGCGAACAAAAGGGAGAAAACATACGGACGCGCGTCGCCGAACGGATCAGTCATCCAACTTGCCGCGCTGTGCGCCATCGCCACCGGCCGCCAAACCACGTCCCAACTGTTGTACCGCAGGAACCGGCCGATAAATACGCCCACTCCGCTCAACCCCATAACGCCGATGGTGAACAGCCATCCTTTCACTTTTCCATACCGCTCCGTGACCACCGATTGCACGATGTAAAGCGACACAAAACCGACCATCAATCCGGTCAATGCACACGAAAGGATCACCAGCAAGCTGGTCCAGTAATGAGGAAAATACCGGCTGGTGAGATGGGTGAGGTCCGTGCAGATGTAAGGGGCGTTGGGGAAAAACAGCAGCCACGTCACACCCCAGCCCGCCAACCGCCAGCGACGTTGCCGGCCTTGCACATGTTGTTCACACAGCAACAGCGCAAAGAACAACGGCAGCCATGCCAGGAACAAATTCCATGCCAGAAACGCATACCGTGTGCTGCCTTCCAGCACACAGCGTGTGGAAACCAACGCCACGCAGACTGCGGTGGCGAACATCAGCGCCATCGCCGGCGCGACAAGGCCGGGTTTGAATAACAGGCGGAAAAGTTTCATAAAAATATACCGGTCATTTCCCACAGTATTGCCAGCAAGTTAAGAGGATTGCTGCCAAAACCAACACGGGCACCACAAGTACAAACGCCAGATAAATTAAAATGTAAGCCAGCGCCAGCAGTTGGGAAATCTGCCAGCCCAATGCGAGCGACCCCACCGTTCCGTTCAATATGCACGTGAACGCCCGCAAGCCGGCCAGGTGCGCCACCAGGAAAAGCAGGCTGATGACGACGGCGCATTGCCAGAGGGATTTCGCTGATAGAAACTCCACCGGCGGACAAAGGACCGGTCGTTTGCCAAAAAATTTGCTCATGGTTTCCTCCGGTCCGAATTAGTTTTCTCCCAGAGCGGCCCCAAAGTTGCCGCATAGAGCAGCGCCGCGTCGCCCACCTGGTTGCTCGCACAATATTTCAACCGTCCGTGGGAGTGTGATGGAAAACCGGCAAAATCCAGCGTCGTGGCCAGCGACTTTAAAAAAGTCGCATCACCAAACGCCGCCGCGCCAATGAAGGCCATGCCGCTGGATCCGGCGCTGATGTCAAATCCCGGAACAATCGGCCCGGAGTCAACGTTCGCCGGACCGGGACACAAGACCGGCCATTCATGGGCATAGCCAAAGCCCAAAGTCACTGTACTGAGTTCCTTGCGCGCCCGTTCATATTGGTCATGGGCAAAATCTTCGTCCAATAACTGCAAACAGTGTGCCGCCATCCACAGCGTAGACCCTTGCGGCCCCGACAGCGGCGTGCCTGTCGTCGTGAAACTGGCGACCAACAAGCCCGACCGGGGATCCACCAAATTTGTTTTGGCCATCGCCACCCAATCACGGATCAACGCGGAATGGTCGGTGCCATCCAATTCATCAGCCAGCTTCATCGCGTCCAACGCCACGCAATGATCAAACGTCCAGCATTCGTCCGGATAGCTCTCCAATATCAGATGCGGGCTCTGGCGCATACCTTCCGCCATGACATCCACCCGTTCGGCCAGCAATAGTTTGTATGCCGGCTTTTCTTCCACCATCCGGCGCGCCGCCAGCATCAGAGCGATTTCTCCATCCAAAAAAAGGCTCCGCGCCGGCCGCACTACGTACTGATCCGGTTTCGCATAGGACATCAGGAAGAAATACATTCCCCGCTTTTTTTCGAGCCGCAAGGTCTCATCGATGATCTGGTCCATGGTTCGCAGATAGGCCGCCTTCGATGCCGGGTCGCGCAGGCTCATGTTCGCCAGCGACCAGACCAGAAAACTGCGGCCCATGAAATCCCATTCGGGGTTGCTGTTCCGCATTTTATCCGCCTCAAATTTTTGCGAAGCGGGGTCTGCCCAAAGCTGTAATTGTTCGGCCGCCAAAGCCCGTGCTTTTGGTGATATCCCCGCAACTCGCCAAAAATTGTCTGCCGATTTCAGAAAAACGAAATGCAAGCATGGCAACCACACGCTGGCTGCGATTACCAGTGTCACCAATCCCGCCAGCAGTCTTTGAGTTTTTGTTTTCATGATGCCATCAACCTCCCTACCGCATTATAAACCGTCTCAAAAAAACTTCCCTGAAAACAGTCCGCCCCGAGGAAGGCCACCGGCCGGTTGGCTTCCCAGATGAACGGACGCAGCACCCACGAAATCTGGCTTCCGAGAAATAAATTCACCGCCAGCCACGCCAGCAACACATGCAATCCCGCGCCGGTGCCGCCTGACCATTGTCGCAACAGCGGCAGCAACCGCACATTGCCAATCACTCCCGCTACCGCCACAAACATCGCCAACGTCAGTTGTAGCACCGCATATTCCGGCGACTTCATGGTCGTTCCCGTCGCCAGCGGCGGCGTGTTGCAGACGATGAACAACGCCACCGGGCTCAATGCCCCCAGCACGATGGAAGTCACCGCAAAACTGATCAACACCGCCGTGAACGACTGCCGGAATGTAAGGTTCAGCCCCAGCAATGGTGCCAGCATTCCGTTCAACAACCCATTGCCCAGCGTGGTAAGCAGCATCACCAACGGCAGCTTGATGCCCGTGTACACCGCCTGCAACGGGTCACGCCAGCTTCCCATCACCGCCCCATAACTACCCGCACCCGCTACGACAGCCACCACACAAAACAGCACCAGATTTAACGGCTTTCCCACCATCCAGCCATAAAACGCCTCCGGCGCCGCCGCCAAAAATTGGCGGAGCGAACGGGGAGTTATGGTGGTAACGTCAGTCATATCTTGCTTCTTCGGAACTGGTAAACACGCGTTCAGTTCCTTGCCCGCACATTGTTTTCCGCTTCCAACTGCTTTGCGGAATCAAACCAATGCCCCACGAAAAACTGTTTCTCCTTCGGGAAAAACGACTCCGACTGTCCTAGAATGGGCCGCAACGCTGTCGTCATCTGTACGGCCACCAGCAGGAAGATGATGATCCATACGTTCAACCCGGCATGTGACTTTGCGTTGGTATGTGAAAAACCGCTTTTCATGAAGCGCACCCCGAAGATCGTGGCCACGAACCAGAACATCAGGTGCAGAAAACCCATCCACCAGATCGAATTCGTGGACTGTGAAAAAATCCACGCCACCGGCGCGAAGCCCACGAGCAAAATCGTCATCAGCATGAGCAACCCCGCCAGCAGTCCGCAGACTTCCGACAGCCGCGCTTGCGATCCGCTCAGGCAGGTAAAGATGTACAGGCTCGGCAAACAGATTGTTGCCGAAATGAACAGCCCCGCCGCGATTTTCACCGGTGCGGCCCACAATTGCGTGCCGCCGGAAAACGTACCGGCCACCACGCCATACACCGCCGCGCAGAGCAGCGCAGCGAACAGCATGCCGCCGATTAATTTTCCTGCGCCGGGCTGGCGCATTTGAAACATCAACCGGCGCGGCTGGCGCAGCAAAGCCTCGATGGCCGCAAACGTGTGTGGCAGGGTTGCTTGTTCCGCCGGATCTTCGCCCAATGGCCGGTTGCCCGGCAACGGCGGAATCGACGGTGGCACGGCGGCTCTTTCGCCAGGCGGCATCAAGGGTGGTATCGGATTATTTTCGTTCATAGTTTATGTCGGTTTATGTTTCAGTTGGGCAGAAAAAGTCTATGCAATGCGTGGAAGACCGCTTCGTAAAAATTGCTCTGTAATGCGTTCTCCCGGAAAAATTCCACCGGCAGATCGGGCGAGCCGATGAAGGGCCGCAAGATCCATGAGAGCTGGCTGCCCAGGAAAAAATTTCCCGACAGCCAGGCCAGCAACACCCGCCGTGCCACCGTACGGTTGCCGCCGATTTCGACCAACACTTGTAACAGACGCAGATTGCCCGCGACGCCCGCGAGGGCGATCACGGCGACATGTGCCAACAAGATCAGACTGTAAGTTGATGCCGTTGCCGGCCCCGCCGTCATGGCCGGCGCATTCCAGATTAAAAACAGGATCAGCGGGCTGAACGCCCCCATGATGACCGCCGTGATGGCGTTGCTCATCACGATCACAGAGAACGATTGCCGGAACGGGATGTTCAATCCCAGCAACGGCGCCAGCATGCCGTTGATCAGGGCATTCCCGAACGTCGTCAGCAAGATGATAAGCGGAAATTTTATCGCGACATACAACCCCTGCTGCGGCGCACGCCACCAGCCCATCGCCGCGCCATAAAGCCCCGCACCGGCGAGGATGATGGCCAGATGCGAAATAAACCGCCGCGTATTCCAACCGGTGCTCCAGACGGAAATCGCCCCGGTTTCACCGCGCAACAGCGTGGAAAATTCCATTGCTTTAAATTGTTCCGGGTGCGGGCGCATCAAAATTTCTGAAAGGCATCCTCCGGTTGAAGTTGAATGGACCGCCGCTTCATGTTCATGAATTCCCGACCGGCTTGGATGACAGGCGCGGACATCAGCAACAACGCGACCGCAAACAACGGCCAGTTGAACGTGTGAGGAAGAACCATGCGGATCGCATCGAATCCGTGATGGGAGGCGGCCAGTGTATCCGCCATGAAAACGTACAGGGCGAGCGCCGCGCCGACAAAATTCATCGCCCAGACGCGCCAATTGGCAAACTGCAGAGTAGGTTTTTGTTCAAGCCGGCTCACCAATGTTCCCCATAAAATCATCAGCAAGGCGATCATCACCGGTGCCGCCACCGGTCCCCACCAAGGCATTGGCAGCAGAAACAGAATGTCCCAGCTCAGCAGCGAATGCGGCCAGCCACAGATGATTTTTAAATATGCGTAATACGAGATGTCCCAAACTCCGAAGGCGATGGCCATGTATCCAAAGCGCACGCGCCAGGTCCGCCCCGCCAGACAGCCGACGGTGAATAGCATGACCAAGGTCGCAAATTCCCGGGTCATTTCGACCAGGGCAAATCCGCCGATCACCGGCAGCGGATTTGGCTGATAGGGTTCGATGCGGTTGATCATTGTCCGGAGATAAAACACCACCGCAGATTCCACCCACGCCATCGCCATGGCATAAAGCACCACCGCCCACCAGCGGCTCCAGTTCGGTCTTAAAGATTCAATTTTCATGGTTTGGATAAATGAATGAGAATGCTTTTGCACTTAAACCAGACAGCCTTGCAGATGTTCTTTGGTTTGCTTGAGACGTTGCTCCACCTCGTCGATGATTTTGTCCGGCGTTGAGGTTCCCGCCGTGATACCCACCATGTCGTCTTTAAAAAACCAGTCGGCGCGCAGATCTTCCGCGGTCTGCACGTGATGAACGCGGTGGCAAGACTGCGAGCAGGTTTTGACCAGTTCGTGCGTGTTGTTGCTGTGCGCGCCGCCGATGACGATGACGACATCGCATTGTTGCGCCAAGGCCACCGCCGCACTCTGGCGCTGTTTCGTGGGCTGGCAGACCGTGTCGATAAATCGCACTTCGGAATTGGGGAACCGTTCGCGCAACCGTTGCACCAAGTCCCGCACCCGCTCAACGGGTTGGGTGGTTTGGGCCATCACGCCGAAACGCGGACGCTCATCCAGTTTGGCAATATCTTCCGGATTTAATACGATGTCGTATTGCGCCAGATCTTCAGTCAGGCCAAGCACTTCCACATGGTCACGTTTGCCGATGATCACCGGATAAAACCCTTCTGCGACCAGCTTGGCCAAGGCGCGATGAGCCACGTGAACCAATGGGCAAGTCGCTTCCAGTAAGTGCAGACCCTGCTCGCGCGCCGACTGCCGCCGCTTCTCGGAGGCGCCGTGCGCGGTGATCATCACCGTCGGCGTGGTGACCGCTTGCGGCTCGTTTTGGAAACTGATGCCGCCGTGTCGTAGATCAGCCAGCACGGTTTCATTATGGACGAGGTCGCCGAGAACGGTGAGCGGCCCGCGTTTCGCCGTGTCCAGCGCCAACGCGATCGCATCGCGCACGCCGAAGCACATGCCCAGATGTTCTGCCCGGATGATTTTCATAGGTTATTCACTTTGCGTTACAAAGTGATAGACGATAACCACCCGATTTTGTTCAAAACGATTTTTTAGGGCTTGTTCTGGCGGACGATTTTTTCGAGCAGATCGATGTAGTCCGTGAAAGCTTTCCGGCCTGCTTTGGTGAGCGAACAGGTGGTTAGGGAGCGGTTGTTTTGGTAAGACTTCGCCACGGAAATGAAGCCTTCTTCCTGCAAGATACGGATATGCGTGGTGAGGTTTCCATCCGTCATCTCCAACGCATTCTTCATCTCCGTAAATGAAAGCTCTGGCGTTCCCGCCAAGGCGGACATAATCGCGAGCCGCCCCTTCTCGTGGATGACGCGGTTGAGTTGAAGAAAAAGGTCCGGATTCACGCGGGATTCTTCTTCTCGGTGAAATAGAGGTAAATACCGTAGGCTAGATGCAAACCGCCGAAGAAAAAGCCCATGAGGCAGTGCCCGTCGAGTTGTTGCGGATAGCTTTGCGCAGCACACAGCTCTTTTATTAAAAGACCGCAGGCGGAGGCCATAAAGACCCAACCAAATACTTTGATGCCTCGCGGCATGAAAAACCCTGCTGAATGCAAGGCGCAGCCATAAAAAAGAATCCATGCTGCAGCCGGAAGCACTTCAGCATCTGAACCGGCCGGATCAGAAATAATCGGCAAGCCGCCCAATACGAATCCGACTAGCAAAGGAGGAAGCAACGCAATGGCAACTCGTCGGGTAGGTGAGGACCAAAAAATTTCACGATCTTTAATTGCTTGCCGGCGGGCGATGGCAAAAGTACCGGCAAAGACGACAACTGCCGTACTGAGCCAAAGTATTCCAAATGATTGCATTGAATCAAAATGAAGCAGTATTCCTGAACATGCGGCAGCAATTCCTAATGAACCGGCCAACAACATAATCGGCGCCAGCGCTCGGCGGTACAGCGCGGAGCGTTCCATCAGGGTGCGGATGGTTTGCAGGTTTTCTTCAGCCCATTTCGGATTCATGGCTTTGACTTTGCATCACAAAGCCTGACGATTCAAGCGAGATTTTGATTGGTAGGGAACAACGTGTGAAAAACTATCTATGTCCATCGCCCTGCATCTGTGGTTAATTCTCCACCGGATGCCGCCGAAATATCGAACCTCCAACCGCGCCAAGGTGCTCGCCGCCTGGCGGGGCGTGGATGTTGGTCCGTTGGAGGTCGCCCGCGCGTCCGCTGTTAAAAGTGCCGGCGATGTCCTGCCTGGCCTCCTCAAGGAGCTGCGCATAGAAGCCCGGCAGGGCGAGGCCGAACTGGTCAAGGTCTGGAATTCCCAGATCGATCCTGTCATCACCGCCCATGCCCAGCCGGCCAATCTCCACAACGGCACGCTCTTCGTGAACGTGGACAACAGCGCGTGGCTGTCAGAAATCGTCCGTTACCGTCGCAAAGAGATCATCGAGCGCTTGCAAAACAGTTTTGGCAAATCGGTCGTCAAAAAAATTTCCTTCCGCATCGGTTAGCTAAGGCCTTGGCATCAAGCGGCATCGTCTGTTTTTGCTCCTCCGTCCGCAAATTGTCACATTTTTGGTTTTGGTTTCGGTCGTGTGGTTCCCTATTTTAGGTGCAGGATGGAAACTGTGCGTCGCGCGGTCATTGATGTCGGCACCAACTCAATCAAGCTGTTGGTGGCGGATGTGCGCGGACGTGAGGTATCGCCCATTCACGAGGAATCCCGCCAGACGCGTTTGGGCAAGGGTTTTTACGAAACACACCAGCTTCAGCCGGAGACCATCGCCCACACCGCCGAGGCCGTCTGGGAATTCGGCGAGATCGCCCGCGAACGGAATTCCAGCAGCATCCGCGTCATCGCCACCAGCGCCGCGCGCGATGCGAAGAATCCCCGCGATCTCACCAACGCCATTGAACGCGCTTCCGGTCTCAAGACGGAAATCATCACGGGCGCACGCGAAGCGGAATGGGCGTTTCAAGGCGTGGCCACCGATATCACGCTGGCGAAACATCCGCTGCTATTGCTTGATGTCGGCGGCGGCAGCACGGAATTCATTCTCGGCCAAGGGCAAAAAAAATCATTTGCGCACAGTTTTCCGCTCGGCACGGTGCGGCTGATGGAAAAATTTCCGCACGGCGATCCGCCCACCCGCGCCGAATTCACCAAATGCCGCGACTGGCTCAAGGATTTCCTGCATTATGAGGTCCGCCCGCAACTCGAACCGGCGTTGAAAAATACCACCGGCGAGGTCCAACTCGTCGGCACCGGCGGGACCACGAGCATTTTGGCGCGGATGGATAAAAAATTGGACCGTTTTGACCGCGAAAAAATTGAGAGCGCCGTCCTGAGCTTTGATCAAGTGGTCGCGCACCGGAAACTTTTGTGGAAACTGCCGCTGGCCGAGCGGAAGGAGATTCCCGGACTGCCGAAGGCGCGCGCGGATGTCATCCTCACCGGCGTGCTCATCTACGAGTGCGTGATGGCCGAGTTCGCCCTGCCCTGCCTGCGCATCAGCACGCGCGGATTGCGCTTTGCGGCCGTGATGGATTGACACCCGAAATGGTGGTGTTATGGTTTTTGCATGAGCGCAGATTTGCAGGTCAAAGGCATCCCCAAAGAACTCAAGACGCGGCTGGCGGCTTCTGCGGAGCGCAATTTTCGCAGCATCAACCAGGAGGCCATGGCGCGTATCGAGATGAGTTTCGACCTCGAGGACGCCCTGGTTTCCAAGACCCAACAAAAATGGATCGATGAGGCGCTGGCCGGCGATTTCCGTCCTGGCAGCCTGGACCGGCTCCGCGACCTGGCAGCGAAGGCCAAGGCCAGGGCGCGCGGATGAAATTGATCTTCAGCTCGGTTTTCGAAACTGATTTTGCTTCCGGCGTGGAATATCTTGCCCGGGAGGCGGATGAAAAAATTGCCTCGCAGTGGGAAATTTCCGTTTATCAGACGATTGAACTGCTTCAGAAAAACCCAAAGCTCGGCCGGATTCGCCGCGATCTGCAGCCGGCGGACATCCGCACTTTTGGGGTGAAACATTTCCCGCGCTTTCTGATTTTTTATACCGTCCGCGGCAATGAACTGGTGATGCTGCGAGTCAAACACGGGGCCATGAACCTTCATGCCCTGTTCGGCACCTGATTTTATGCATGTTTTGATTGTCGGCTGCGGATATGTTGGCCTGCCGCTGGGCATTGAGCTTGTCCGGCTGGGGCACGACGTCTCCGGCCTGCGCCGCAGTCTGGCGGCGGAGACGGAGTTAAAACGCGCCGGCATCCGCCCGCTGCATGCCGATATCACCCTACCGGAAACGCTGACCGCGCTCCCGCGTGATTTTGACTGGGTCGTGAATTGCACCGCATCGGGCGGCGGTGATGCGGACAATTACCGCAAAATTTACCTCGAAGGGAACCGCAACCTGCTCGCCTGGCTAGCGGCAATGCCGCCGAAAAAATTCGTCTACACCAGCAGCACGAGCGTTTATGCCCAAAATGATGGTTCGGTGGTCACGGAAGCCAGCCCCGCGCAGCCCGAAGCTTCGACATCCCATATATTGGTGGAGACGGAGAATTTTCTGCTCAGCGAGGCGCAAAAACATTTTCCGGCGATCATCCTGCGCGTGGCGGGAATTTACGGTCCGGCGCGGGGTCATGCGTTCAAGCAATACTTGCGCGGCGAGGCGCGCATCGAAGGTGAGGGTGCGCGCTGGCTGAACATGATTCATCGCGATGATGTGATCGGCGCCATCATCGCCGCGCTGGGACATGGCATGCCGGGCGAAATCTATAATGCCGCGGATGATGAGCCGGTGACGCAGTTGCGCTTTTTTGAATGGCTGGCGGCGAAACTGGAAAAACCACTGCCGCCGCGCGTGGCGGGAGATGCCGAGGTGTGGCGCAAGCGTGGCGTGACCAATAAACGCGTCAGCAATGCCAAGTTGCGCGCAGAATTGAAATATGAGTTCAAGTTTCCTGATTTTCGGGCGGGATATGCGGCGGAGATTGCGCAGATGGATGCGGATCACAGTTAAATAAAAAGGCGTTGCCGCATTCGGATGGATGCGCAACGCCTTTAAAGCCGGCGAAATATTTTAAACCGCGCTGTCGCCGCGTTCATCCGTACGGATGCGGACGGCTTCTTCAATGTTGGAGACGAATACTTTTCCGTCGCCGATCTTGCCGGTCTTCGCCGCCTTGATGATGGCATCCACGGCGGCCTTCACTTGGTTGTCGGCGATGACGGTCTCGATCTTGATCTTGGGCAGGAAGTCCACGGTGTATTCGCTGCCGCGATAGATCTCGGTGTGGCCCTTTTGACGGCCAAAGCCTTTGACCTCGCTGACGGTCATGCCTTGGATGCCCAGTTCATGCAGCGCGTCTTTGACTTCGCTCAATTTGAACGGTTTGATGATGGCTTCGATTTTTTTCATATTGGTTCACTCATTATACGCCCGTTCCCCGTGTTGGGAAAGGTCTAGTCCGATGCTTTCATCCTCCTGGCTCACGCGCATGCCGACAGTCGCATCCACAATCTTGAAGAGGATGAACGTGCCGATGATGCCCGCCACCGCCGTGAAAGCCACGCCGATGCACTGGTTGATGAACTGCGCCGAACCGCCGGCCAGCGAAATCACCGCGCCATTCTTGAGGAAAGTCGTGGCGATGGCGGGATTCACCGAGGCATTCGCGAGGAAGCCCAGCAACAGCATGCCCGTCACGCTGCCGATGCAATGCACGCCGAACACGTCCAGCGCGTCATCGTAGGCGAGCGCGTGTTTCAGTTTCGTCACCGCAAAGTAACACACAACACCGCCCGCGAGGCCGATGCCAAACGCCGCCGGGATGC
>DASZCA010000015.1:0-17050 GCA_035943555.1 Verrucomicrobiia bacterium | reverse complement strand
AAATATTTCCCCGCCGCCGCCTCGATCTCCACGCGCTTGATGCCCTTGGCCGCGATCTCGCTGACGAGCTTGTCGGCGGTGAAGATCATCGGGATGGAAAATTCCGTGCCGTTGGCAAACCAGCGTTTGCCCTCGCGCTCGGCATCCTCAAGCTCTTCGTGATGCGCGTTGTTATCCAGGCCGTGCTGTTCCAGTTCGATGACGATCTTGTCCAGCTCCGCTTCCAGCCGTTTCTTTTCCGCGACGATTTCCAAGCCGCGATCCACGAGGATTTTGACCGTTCTCATGCGAGCCTCCCTTTCAAGATGGCCAGGCGGCGGTCAATCTTCTCGCACGCCCTGTCGGCGCGGATGCTGGTGGCCGCAGATTCCTTGCGGGCTTTGTGAAAGGCGATTTTGTGCCCCTTCATCACAAGGGCGATCCGCTGTTTGTGGACTCGCTCATCGTTGCGCACTTTTCGTGCGGCCCGTTTCAGCAGGCGGATCTCCGCCCGGATCTCTTTGTTCATGCTCATTGGGTCTCCTTTTCATTGGTTTGCTGGAGCGTGTTCCAGCGTTGGTTTTCGGCCTCGATCAATTCCTGGACCTTTTCCTCCGCATCCTGCGATTGGCAGGCGGCGAGGCGGTCATTCAATTCGCGCAGTCGGCGAAAGTGAAAAGTGGCGTTCGGTGATTTACGGCTCATAGGTTGATGGGTTAACAGTTCGCGGGCAGTCGGTGAGATGGCTTCCAAAAGGGTCATGGTAACGGTCGGTTAAAGGTTGATTAAAGTTTGCTGCACGGCCGTCTGCACGGCCTGCTCGCTCAGCTCGGCGGTGGACAGGCGCACGTTGTTGGCGTTGGCCCAGCTCACGGCTTTGGCGCGGGAGGCCAGCCGGTACGCGGTCACCCAGCGGCCCTTGGCGCCCTCGTTCACGTTCTGGATGCGGCCGCCGAAGATCTTCGCGGTTTCATCCGTGAACTTCATGGGCACGGCCGCGATGATCTCCAGCGAGCGCAGCGCGTTCCACGCATTGCTCGCCACGCCATGGCGATGTTCCTTGGCGATGATGTCTTCCGGCACGTCCCCCGCGCTTACATACGCCTGCACGAGCGACCGCCGCACGATGTGCGCCATCACCAAAACAAGCAGATCGCGCTTGTAATGGGAAACGGCGCGCTCGGCGTCGGCAATGCGTGCAGGCAGGGTGAGCATAAACGTGGCGTTTAAGCCAACAGCCGTTGGCCTTCCAACAGTTGGCGGCGATAGTGGTTAAGCAGGCGGGAGAGATGGCGTACATCACAGCCCGCCCAGGCCGAATACGTTTTCAGCGTGACCCCACGCTCGATGTTTTCCGCGAGATGCGCAGCGCAACGGACTTCATTTTCCGTCGCGCATGGCGCGCATGGCTGATGGTAACTTTCCTCGTCGATCCGGTTGAAGAATTTACGGAAAGCCTTCGTGCGGTTGCGGCGCGTGTTGTGCCGCTTCGGCAAACGGATGTCGGTGTAGAGGGTGAGGTCCATATCAAAACTTTTTCCCCTCCATTTTCTTGAGCCCGGCATCGGCGGCGATTACGTGCGCCCAGGACATCTCCTGTTTGCGCTGCGTGGCCACCTTCGCGCCCATGCGCAGCAACGTGAGCCACATCCCCAGCGCCTCGTCTTCCACCATCCGCTTTTCCAGCGCGGCGGCGGCACCCGTGGCCGGCGGCAACCCGTGCGCGGCGGCAAAGGTGTTCAAATCCGCCTGCGGCGGAATGTTCGGCAGTTGCTTCGCGCACAGCCGGCGACGTTTCGTCTGGCGCAAGATCTTCTCCACGACTCCCACCTCCATCGCGTCACGGAAAACGTTTGTGGCACAGATCACCACGCCGCATGCAGTCTGGTCGAAGATCTCGCGGATGAACTCGATCGTCTTGATCCGGTTCAACGTCTGGCCGGATTCGGGGATCGACTGATGCCCCTCGTCCACGATCAACAGCATGCGGTCATCGAAGGCGCTGATGATCCGTTGGCGCAGTTTCATCACCGTCAGGTTTTCGCTGATACGCAGTTTGCGGGCGAGTTCCATCAGGAAATTCAGTTCCATGCCACCGGCCGGATTGCGCACATAGATCGTGGAACCGTGATTGTGCTGGATCTGGTACGCCTTGAGCGCCTCCGTCTTGCCGATCTGCTGATCGCCGAAGATGAAGGCAATCTTCTGAAACTCCCGCGCCGCATCGCACACCTGCCAGATCTCGCGAGTGAGCGAGGTGGGGATGAACTCCAAGCGCCGGCCCTGGCTGCGACGCTCTTCCAGCTCGAAAAACTTTTCGAGCTTCGTGACGATGTTCGTCAGGTCGCCGTCATACTTGCCGCGCATCACGAGCCCCGCGACGGCATCGCTGTAACCGATCAGCTTGCCGGCCTCGGCCAGCGAGAGATCGTGTTCGAAGTAATGCGCGTGCCAGCGGCGGATCGCGCTGCGCTGGTTATCCGGCAGATCCTCCGTCGCCTTGTTCACCTGGTCACCGGGAATCTTAACCCCGCGACCCGCCATGGCGGCGATGCCCGGATGCCCAAGCACCGCGACTTTATCATTTTTGTTTTCTTCTGACATGTTTGCCCTCCGTGTTGTTGGTTTATTGCTGTGCTTCGCTGGCGCTGATCGCGCTCAGAAAATCGTCGGCCGGTTCCGGCTGGCTCGGTGCCACCTCACGCGGGGCGAGGATGTCCGCCGCCGCCTGCTTGCCCTCTTCCTTGATCAGCGCCGCCGCTGCGCGCTCGGCATCCGTGACCGGCTTGGAGCGTTGCAGCACCGTCGCGTTATGCTGCGCGGCCTCGATGCGTTCCTTCGTGAGCCGGGCCCCTGCCGCCGCGACCGGCGCGAGCAGCTCGGATTCCACCTTGCGGATCTCGCCCAGTTGCCGGTGCAGGCCGGCGATATCATTCCGCCCGTGTGTCTGCCAGGCATCGACGATGCCGATCCATTCGCCCCGAGCGCCGAACAGGTGCGCTTTGTTCGGTGACATGGGATTGACCACCGCCGTGAACTTGTCGCCGGGCGCGAAATGATGCGCGAGGAACCGCAGCGGTGCGGGCGAGATCGTTTCATCCTCGAATGCGATCAGGTGATCCTTGCCCACGCTGACCTCGCGGCCCGCGACATCGCGCAAGAGCAGCGCCGTTTGTTCCGGCCGCAAACGGAGCAGGCGCGGCCGCCCGGCCTCGAACACCTCGCGGGGCGACATTAAACGCGGCACCGGCGTGGCGATGGTTTGCAGCGCTGTCTGCCGGGCGGCATCGAACGACAGGAATTTTTGGGCGCTGATGATGCCGACGTCCGGGATGTCGAAATCCATCGTCGTCAAACCCGCTTCCAGCCAGCCTTCCAATTCATGTTCCGTGCGCTGGTTGATCCGTTCCATCACTTCCTCCACCAGCCACTTCGCCTGGTTCACTTCGAGGAACGGCAGGCGCAAGAGCGTGGCGCGTTCCACCGGCAGCGCGGCGATGGCCTTGATCAATGCCTCGGCATGCCGCTCGCGGCCGTGCAACTCTTCCGGCTTGTTCAGGCGCGAATTGCTCCCCGTCTGGCCGGGGAACTGGATCAGGTTGCTCGTCTCGTTGTGGATCAGGTTGCCGCTCGATTCCAGCGATGCCTTGAAACGGAAATTGCCCTTGCTCGCGCCCGCGTACTGACCGGCGAAGGCGCTGGCGCCCTCGATGCCGCTGCGCTCCACCGTCACCTTGCCGGCGGTGATGTCGAACAGGATGCGTTCCAGCTCCTCGCGGATCGCCGCCGTGCCGTGCTCCACCATCAGCGCGCAGCCGTCCGGATGAAAACCGAACTCGCCCAGGACATGCGCCACGAGGAAGAGCATTTCCTTTTCGCTCAGGTTCACGCTGCGGCCCGTCAGCTCGTCCTCCATGCGGGGTTTGATGCCGCGTGCGAACTGGCAGGCGCTGAACAGGTCATGCGCGTGCAGTTGCAGCAGGCGCATCGGCCGGCGCTGGCCGAGCGTCACGACCTTGAAGTCATGCCACATGTCGTCGAAGATGATCCGCTGGCCCACCGCCAGCCCGGCCCGCGTGGTGAAGATTTTCGGGCGGAACTCCGCCGCCGCCCCGCGACCGATCCGCGCCGCCGTCAGTTCGAAATCAGTCGGCTTGTAACGCATCAGGTTGTCATACGAATAACCCAGCGGCAGTTTCCGGCGGTCCACCGTGGCGTCGATGCCGGGGATCGGATGGCCGGCCTTGAACTGCCGGACAAATTCGCGGTGCGCGGCTTTGCACTTGCGCTGGTATTGCTGGCACAGGCTTTTCCAATAGGCGATGAACTCGTCATCCAAGCCGCGATCCGCCGGCACCTTGGATTTGTTCAGCAACGCCCGCCAATGCCGCACCGTGCGCCACGCATCATATTTTCGGCGCGCGGTCTTGATGGACACGCCCATGCGGTCGGCGATGTCCTGGAGCGACTTCATTATCGGCTTCGTGACGCTGTTCAGTTCACCGATCCACAGTTCGATGTCCGCCTGGACATCGGCGGGCAACCGCATGAACTCGGCGATCTCGTTGGTGGGTATGAGGGCAGTGGTGGTCATGGCTTAAAATGGATATTTTTCTAGCAGGCCGAGGGCTTGCAGAGCCGCGTTACAAATGGCGTCCGTGATGTTTTCCGATTCGAAAAAGTCGGACACTTCGGCGCTCTGATGAAATTGGGCCATGTGTTTTCCAGATCGGCCAAAAGTCAAAAAGCAGGCCCAACCTTTTTTGCGCATTTCCTCGATCAGTGTGTGACAGGGATTGAGATTAGTTCCCTTGCCATCGACCAAATTCAAATAGCTGAAATCCCTGCGCACACAGATTGTATTTGCGCGGTCTGGATATTTTGACTTAGCCACATCGAGCAACCGCGCCGCCGATTCGTGGGACCGATGGCTGCCGCTGATAATATTTGCATAGCTGCCGTCCAAAGTGACGTGCCACCAAACATCCGTCCAAAGGCCCAGCGCTTTGACCAGGAGCCATGATTTTGAATCAGGCTTCATCTTGGCCCACTGCTTCTGTGTCACACCCCTCACTTCGAACCTCCTTTGAACATCTCCGCGATGACCTTGGGGTTGCGACCGTTTAACGGCTGCTTAAGCCATGCCTTGCGGGCCGCTAACGCCTTTTCCAAAGTGGCGCACTGCGCCTCGGTATCGTGATCCGTGAATCCCGGCAGCGTGAAGGCATCCGCGAACACCGTCAGCATTTTGTCGATCGTGTGCCATTGCTTCACCGCCTTGGCGTGGCGCAGCGACGCCTCTTCCGCCATGGAAAGATTTTTGCGGTTTTTGCCGCCATCCGGGTTCGCGTTCGCCTGGCTCCCGCTTGTCTTGTACAGCTCCTCAAAGAAATCAGCCTGCGATTTCCCGTCCGTCAATTTCTTCACGGCCGTGGCCATCGCCTCGCGTTGCGGTTCGGGCAATTTCGCCAGCGAGGTGGAGAATGGATCGAAGTCGCGGAGCGCGGGCAATTTCTTCAAGCGCGGTGCCGCCGCCTTGGCCATGTCCATGTAGCGGTATGCCGTGGACTGCGCCAACCCCGCCTCTTTTTCGAGGATGGTTTCCCAGTCCATCGAGGGTTTCCCATTTTGGGAAACCCTCCCCGCATGTTGGTTATTACCGTTGGCCACACCATGCTGTTTTTGCAGCGCGAGCAGTTCAAAGCCGATCATCACCTGGCCGAACAGTTTGCCTTGCTCAAACATCTTGGTGGCGTTCTGCCAGTAACGCACGCCATCCCAGGTGGCGGTGATCACCACCGGATTTTTTGAATCAGATTTTTGTATGTCAGTGTTCATGCTTCGATAAAGTCTTTGCCGCCGGTTTTGGCCTCGTTGATCTGCGCCAGATGGAGGTATTCGGAAAGTTTGATGGCATCCACTTCCCACAGGATCATCACGCCGCGAAATTGTTCCGGTGACAGGATCGTGTGCAGCGTGGCGACGATGCCCGCCATCACCGCCGTGGCTTCCGTCTGTTCCATGCCGCCGAAGGTGCCGGCCATTTGCAGGCCGAGATAGATCTCGCCCAGCCGCTGGAGCTGGTCCGGTGTCAAAATGGGTTTCGTGTTCATGGTTTGCGAAATTGAATTCATCCGGCGCTGCGCACCATTTCAGGCTTCGAGGGAGTGCCTTGTGCGGGGACCGGCGGCATCGAGCCACCGCATTTTGTGCCCCTGCCGTTGTCTCGCTCTTCGGAGACGCCGGATGAAAGTAACTGCGTCACGGCCACCTTGGGGCGCGACGGGAATTTAAACGGCGACGGTTTGCCGCGACGCCTGGCGTTCATGGCCCAGCGATACATGCGGCGATCGATGCGCGTGGCGAGGTTGGTATTCATTTAATCAACCTGCGTTTTAAAAAGGATTCCAAGCTGGCGCGGCTCACATGGCTGACGCTCGCGAGCGCGAGTTCCTTGGCCTTGATCAGGCGCATCACATGTTGCGCGCTCACCACCCATTGCCGCTCGATCTCCCCGCGCCGCACACTCGCGCCTTTTCCGATGATCGCCGCGATCACCTGCGTCTCCGTCTGTTTCGCCGCATTCTCCGCCGCCACGATCTCACCCGTCCAAAAACGCAATTCGCGTTGCGTGCCGCAATGGCCACCATGTTCCACCGAGACATCGAACACCCAGCGCAGTCCGCCGTTATCCACCTTCGCGAACACGCTCTCGGCGTCGCAGCCCAGGGAGGCGCGCACCGTCTCCACGCTCACCAGCACCGTGCGCTGACTGATCGAGAGATTTAAGGAACGTTGGATCGCGGTGGTCATAGGTCAGCGTTTCAAAAAGAAGATGGCCAGCATTCCGCCGATGCATGCCACGGCCGAACCCAGCGCCACGCCATGATAAAAGGCGCGGGTGAGAAGCTGATCCAACGTCTCGCGGCGGAACTGCGTCACCGGCAAAAATTCAATGGGTTCGTTTTTCATGGCTTTTATTTTCTCTGCGTTCTCCGCGTCTCTGCGTTTAATCCCACCGGCCTTTTTGCGGTCCAGCGGCACGCTGGTTGATTTGGGAAAACCGCTGATCGATGGGTTTGGTTTGATATCCAACGTTGTGGGTCTCACACATGCGATAGCCGTTGATCAGACTCTTCGGATCATCGATCACGACCGAGGCCAGGCACTTGCAGCCGATCCGCTGGCACCACGGCGCGGGAGGTCCTTGCAACAGTCGTTTCAAAGTTAGCGGGTTGATTTTCATGCCTTGCCTCCGATCGGCTTGATGTCCCTGTTGACATGCACATCCCAAACATGGGTGATGCCCGCATCAGCCGGCCCGTTCTGCCCGCGATAGTCATCGCATTGAAAAACGTTCACGGTGCGCCCGGAGATTTCGCGGCCGCGCCGAAGACGCTTCACGAACGTGTAAACCCTCGGCTGGCTACCAAATCCGTAGCTGTGGTACTGCCTGCCTGGTATGAGTTGGTTGACGCTCATACGCCGCTCTCCATGCAGGCGGGGCAATAGTCCTCGCCGTTGATTCTTCCCCAACCTTCCTTTTTGGCATCAGCGCGAAGCAATCTGGCATCGTTGCCCTTGATAAATATTTGTCTGACCGTGTAAGGGTCGAGCGTTGCGGCATCCGGAAAGGAGACATCTCCGTTGCCGTGCTCATTAGCACAAAACAGCAGGCTGCATTTTAGAATCATACTTTTCCTCCGTTGGTTTTATGGTGGCCGTCGTGTTGCGGAGCGGCTTGAGTTGGTTTGGAAAAATTGAAACGAAACTCGCGGCAGTGTTCGTTGGCTTTCTCTAAATCGTCAGCCATTTGCCGAAGTTGCTTTTGCTCATGCATGTCTCCGCAGATTTCTGCCAGTCCACGATACAAAAAAATCCTGCGCTGAACCGGAGCGGATTCGGCATGCTCCAAGCAAAAGTCCATTACCACTCTTTGAGCATCACTGCGCATATGCATATTCCTCCAGTTTTTTTAAAATGCGCTTGGCTTCCGGCCCTTTCCTTTCGCCGCGAGCAGCATTGTAGACAAGTCCAACAGGAAGTTTTGGATCTTGGCCCAACGCCCACTTCCGGATCGACGACCCACGCTCCTGCACTGCCACGCGCAATTTCAAGTATTTGATTGACGGTTCTGATTTCATTCCGTAGAGTGCAGAAAGATTATGCAAGTTTCGGCAAACAGTCAAGGGGAAATCGGCAAGAAGTTGCAGATATTTTCCGAACGCTTGAGGGCGCGACGACATAGGCTTGGATTTAGTCAGGAAACGCTCGCTCTAAAAGCGGGCGCCTCTCCTCGTTCGATCGTCGCGTGGGAATCCGGCAGCGACAATATTCCGCAGGGAATAAAGTTGAGCAAGCTTGCCCAAGCCTTGGATGTGGAAATTCCTTGGCTGCTCGGCGAAGAGCGTGCCCAACAGATGCACGATAAGCCGCCAGATTCAAAACGAGCCAGCGATTCTTCTCCATATTCATGGATGGAAATCCTGACTCTTGAAAAGACCCTCAACGATTTAACCGGCAGGCTGCACACCGCCGCCAAACATGAGCGAAAGCATATCATAGGTAATTTGGTTGATGTGATTAACGAGATCGAAGCCCGTGAACTTAGTTCCGACGCCAGCGTCGATGCGGGTACTTCACGGTTGCTAAAGAAGGTGGGGGCGGACATGAAATCCCTGCACGGCGTTCCAAAATGATTGCGCTCACTTCCAGTTGTCGCGCCCACCGTTTGAATTTTTCCGCCGCCTCGCGTCGTTGTGCTGGCGACCAGTTGCCGGCTTCAAGTTCAAGTTCGAGTTCCAGTTGGACCGGGGAGCTACCCATATGATTTCCCATAATTGTTTTCAGTTGGTTTGGTTGACGTCTTTGTTCGTTTGTACGCAAGCAGTTTCGCAGGGTCGGTTGGACATAGGCTGTCTAAGTGAAGAATGTGAATAACTTTTTTTATGGTCGATACACGTCAGTTTGTTTTCCCGTGCCCCCAGTGTGGCGTTGAGAATTCTGGAAATAAGTTACAGGTGCATCGCGGTTTGAAATGCTCCGCGTGTGGCACCGGATATATTCCTGTCAAAATTGAAACGAAGCCTTTTCGGGAAAAAGATAATCCGTGGTTTTTGCCGATCGCCATTCTGGTTATCATCGCGCTTGCGCTGTTGCTGCTACCGATCTGGTTGGATCTGTGGCTAGTTCCCGTTCTCTTGCTGGCGGCCATCTTGATCACATTGCTCAGGAAAAAATGATCTTCTGGATCGTCATCCCCGCCGCCGTCGTGTTCCTGGTCCGGGGAGTGATCGATCTGATCCGGAAACATGAGCAACGCGATCGTGAGCGCCGTGAACATCGCCGCTGGGGCGGGACGGTGCCGAAGGAATAATTCGCTCGACTTCATTTCGTAACGGTGGTTTGATGGCGAGACACGGAGGGCAACTCTCGCTGAGCGAGTTTCGTCCTCCGTTTTTTATTCCCGCCTGCGGTTGGGTTCCTGGGGAACTCACGCTTTTCTTCCGCCTCACGCATAGTCTTCCGCGTGCAGGGCAAACAGAATCCATCCAAACAATTTGAGAACGCCGGGCGTTACCCCGTCGTCTCATCCTCGCAGTCGTGCGGAAGAATCCCGGTTTGCCCTCCGTGTACTAACCGTGCGGCTGCGACCACTTTTCGTGGTGGCCACTTTGCCGCCATTAACCACCAACCAATGACCCGTTAAACCACCATGAACAAAATCCGCATCCTCCTAACCATCGCTGCCCTGGCCGTTGTCGCCGTGGGCTGTACCACCGGTTGCGCCACCGCTGTGAATACCAAGGACGTGACCAAGATCACCGTCACCGAAACCGGCCTCAAGCTCGGCCAGAACGTTGTGAACCAGACCTACGAGGCGTTCATCGGCCGCAGCCAGGTCGAGTACATGAAGATCCCGACCGGCCTGAACGGCACCAACGCCACGGATGCGAGCGCGGCGATCGTGCCGGAAACCGTGAGCAGCTACGAGGCGAACGGCCACAGCACCGTGTTCGGCAATGCAGCCGTGTCCACGACCATGAGCACCGGCGGCACCAACTCGGTGAACACGCAGGTCGGCGGCGAGCATCCGCTCATCAATACCACCACCGGCGCGGCCAACAACCTGACTCCGCTCAGTCACTGACCGCGTCAGGGCCGCCAATAAAACGAAATTAACCACCTCTAAAAAAAGACCGCATGACCCAGAAAGCCGCAGACGGGCAAATCGAACTCTTCCACAAACAGCAAGTATGGCTGGTGTGCGAGTTCACCCGTCTGCGGCGGATGCGCCGGACACCGTCCGTCACGCGTCAGTTGCGGGAACTGTCCGGTCGTGCCCAGCAGATCAACCGCGAAATCGCCGCGTGGATCCAAAACCATTCATGAACGTCACCCAGCCCATCGATTGGCCGCTGATCCGCTCGCTCGCGGAATGCAGTGCCAATGCCTACACCGCCTCCAGCGCGTGTGATCGTGCCACGGACGCGCAGGCGTTGGTGCAGATGGTGGGCAATGATATCGTGGTCGCTTTCCGGGGCAGCTCCGCGCCCGAGGATTTTTTGCAGGATGCCAAATTCCGGATGGTGCCATTGACGTATGTGGATAATTCCGGCGCGGCCCGCGTCCACCTCGGTTTTCTGGAAGACTATGCGGCGCTCGCGGTGCATGTGGTCAGCCAGGTGCGTACCTTGCTGGCAGCCACGCCCGGTGCGAAAGTTTTTGTCACCGGCCATTCGCTCGGTGGCGGCATAGCTGTTTTGTGCGCGCTGATTTTCGCCCGTCAACATCTGCCGGTGGCCGGCGTGATTACCTTCGGTCAGCCCCGCGTTGGCAACGCCGCGTTCAAGGCGCTCTATAACGACACGCCCGTGATCAATTTTAACGGGGACGAAGATTCGCCTCCCTCCGCCTTTCTGGATGAGATCACGTTCCATGTCGTCAATGCGGATGATCCGGTCCCGCTATTGCCGCCGCTCTTGAACGGCTATCGCGATGAAGGCAATGAAATCTTTTTGCCGCGCCCCTGGTGCGCGAACCGTTCGCCGAAAATCAATCCGGCCATCGGCTTCCAGCTCTTTGATGATTTGCTCGGAGTGCTCGATTCGTGGCGTCATGGCAAGCTGGCGTTTCTCCCCAACCATTTCATCCGGTCCTATCGCGAAAGGATCGCGAGCCTATGAGTCCTGACACCAACCAAGTCGCCCAGGCATTGCAGGCCGCAGACATGGTCCGTGATCATGTGCAAACCAACTGGCCGGCCATCTGCGCCGGTGCGCTCTGGTTGCGCACGGAGGTAAAGAATGTATCCGAATACGTCATCGGCCATGGCGGCTTGGGAATGATCGTCAAGAAACTGTTCTGGAACCCCGCACCAACAATATGATGTTAGCCGAACTGTCCGCCTATGATCCGCCGGTCCTCATCGCCGGTTTTTGCGCGTGCCTCATGTTCCTGTTCATGGGTGCGAATGCCGCGATGGATTTCTGGCGCAACATCAAGGACAAGCCCACCGGGGCCGAGGTCATGGAAAAGGCGCGGAAGGAATTTGTTTCCAAGCACGAGTTCGACCAGTTCAAGCAGAGCATCGAGAATGATCTCAAACGGATCTCCCGCGAGAACCAGACCATTCTCAGCGCCGGCCAGACCCGCGAACAGCATCTCACCTCGCTGATCGAAGCGCTCGACAGCCGGATCGATGAATTGCCGCAAAAGATGATCGAACAGCTCAAGGCCACGCTCGACCTCTTTGACCGCCTGCAAAAGAAGGCCCACCAATAACATGAACCATCTCACCCAACGCGAAGCCGATCTCGCCAGGTCCGCCCTCGATTTCCTCCATTCGCTCGAAGGCGCACAAGTGAGCGAGCTCCAGGTCCACGCCGCCATCTTGCGGGATGTCGCCGTCATCCCCAAGCCCAGTGCGAGCGAAGTCGAGAGCATCGTGAAGAGCATGGATGCGCGGCAATGGATCGTCGGCACGCCTGGCTTCGCCAGCGGCAAGATGAAATGGAGCATCAGCGACGCGGGCGAAGCCGCCCGCTTGCGGTTGAACTGAAAAACTGGATTAAACGTCACGTTTATTTGTGAATGAGCGCACCCAAAAAATTACGGGCCGGCCCGGAGAGCGAATTAACCAAGCTCAAGGCCAAGTGGCGCGGTTTGTCGGACGATGCGCGCTCGTTCTGGTCGGAACTCTTTGTTTCGGACATCTCGCAAGCGGACATCCGCAGCCAGCTCCTGAAGAAATTGCAGGTCAACCTGCGGTTCGACAAGCAGCTCAATGCCTTCCGCCAGTGGGCGGAGATGCAGGCGATCCTCGATCTGGAAGCGGAGCAGCAAGCGAACGACGAGGAACGGATCAGGGAAGAGTTTGGGGAAGACTGGACCTTGGATCAGATTCGCGAGGAAGTGATCAAGCGCAGTTACAAGCGGGCGATCGCGACGGGCGACTGGACCAGCGGCCGCAAAACGATCGTGCAGGATCTGAACGTGAAGAAAATCGCTCTGGACGAAAACAAGTTCAAGGAAGGTCTGCGGACAAAACTGGAATCTGGCCTGGCCTCGTTGGCGGAACATATCAAGGGCAGTGCGGCGGCCCAGGCGGCTTTCGAAGCCTTCGAGAAAACGATTGCGGAATCGACCAAATGAATCCCCTGGCGACATTAAAAAAGAATCTCGCGACCGCCATCAATGCGATGTCGATCCCGGAGATCCGCAGTTTCCGGGATTTTCTGTTGCAGCAAGCCAGGGTGCCGACCTCCGATTTCAAACGGGCGGGCGAGTTCGACCCGTTTTCATTCTCCGGCCGCGAAATCCTCCTCGAAGCCTGCCGCGTGCTCGATCAGATCTTGGGCAGCGACGATGGCGAGCCGTTGAAAGATTCCACGTTCGCGCTCTGCGGCGGTGCGCAGTTCGGCAAAACGATCCTCGAACTGTATCTCGCGGCGTACATCACCTCCCAACGGTTTTTGAATGTTGGCGTCTACCTGCCGGATGATGGTTTGGCGGATGGCATCGTCGATATGAAGTTCCGGCCCGTTGTCCTGGACAACATCGGCTGGCTCTCACAGATGACGCAGATCGGGAAGGCCGTGAACAAGTCCGGCAAGAGCGTGAACACCAAGGGCGCGTTCATCGTCACCGATGGTAAGCGCAAAGCTTCCGGCATGTTCCGTGGGTTGAAAAAAGTTCCCACCACATTTTCTGCTGACGTGGTGATCCGCGACGAGGAAGACGATATCCCGCGTGCGAACGCGAAGTTTCTCTCCGGGCGCATGACCGCCTCGCAACTGCGCTTGCAGATCATTGTCGGCACGATGCGCGTCCACGGGGCCGGCCAGAACAAACAATTTGAAGCGGGCAGCCAGGGCGTGAAGCTCATCGGTCCGGTCGGTGCCAAGATTTCGCCGAAACTGATCACGGCGACGGCCGGAGAGACGTGCGTCGTCGTTTCCAGTGTTCCGCCCGGCTTTGTGAACCCAGAAGAAAACTGGCCCCAGATCTGCCGCGTGCAACTTGGATCGAAGCCGTCGCCCGCCGATCCGCGCCTTACGTACGAGGGCGATTTCCGCCAGCCCGGTTCAAACGACGTTGCCGCCTCTTACCAGCCGGACGGCAAATACTATTATGCGCATCCCGAAACGGGTGAGGAATTGGACGCCCATTTTACGGCGGTCCATTACCGCCAGCCGGATCGCATCAAGCAACGGCGCTGGTCTCTGCGCGTTGCCCAGATCGGCACGCCGGCCATCGACCTCGCGCAGATCGTGTCGCATTGGACCCGGGCGGTAATGGATGACGAGGAAATGATTTCCTTCTGTTGCGATCGCAAGGCGATGCCGAAGAGCGCGGCGCAAAGTCTCTCCCCCATGATCTTGAATCGCGCTCGGTCTGTCACGCCGTTCAACTTCGGCCAGATGACTGATGGCAAGGTCCGCGTGGCCGGCCTCGATACTGGCGGTCGTTGCTGGCTCTATACGCGGGAGATCCACAGCCCGTCCGAAAAGCGTTGCGTGGCGGTGGACAAGATTGCCCTGGGCGATCTCGTCGCCCGTGTGCAATTGCTCTGGCAAGCGCGTGGCCTCTCGGCACTGATGATCGATGAAAACCCAGCTGTCGATGAGGCGCGCACCTTGGCGCTGATCTTTAATGGCCTGGCTGAATTGAAAAACTGGCCGCGTGTGGATTTCAAATCCAAGGATTCCAGTTTCTCGATGGGCGGTTTGTCCTGGGACGGCAGCCGTCAACAATGGCGCGGACTCAAATGCGCCGTGGTGCGTTTCTCCAAAAAGCAGCTAGGCATGGGCATCGAGCAAGGTGCCGTGGAGTTCACCGAAGGCGGCCAGACCAAGTTTGTCCCGATGATCGCTTGCAACCGTTTTGAATCGATCGACCGGGTCGTTAAGGAATTTTTGACGCCTTCGGAGAATGTCATCGAGGTCGTGGAGATCGGGGGCAAGCGCACCGTGCGCCAGCTACCCACCATGCGCCTGCCGGTCCGCGTTCCCGGCTCGCCCGGCATCTTGGAAGCCTTGGATGAGCATCTGCTCACCGGCAGCCAGCGGGCCAAGGAAGAGAAGACTGGCGAACTGGGCGACTACGTCGACAAGTGCGATAACCATTTTCTCCTGGCAGATACATATAGCGGTTTGGCGGAGGTCTGCGGCACGGGCGGCGGCAGCGGGAAGTTTGCCTACACCAAAATCAAATTGCCGGGTCGTAACGGCATGGGAAAAACCAAAGGATTGCTCGGATGAACCCCATCACTTCCCAACCCACCCAGGAAGCCCGCTGGCAGGCCGCAGGGCGGTTTTGGCCCTCCGTCCATGGCTCAGGCCGGTGCCGTCGCGCCGTGCGCCCAGCGCGGGCCGTTAATGCCCCGTTAAAAGTTTCCGCCAGACCGGAGGTTTCGCATGTCTAAAACACCTTCCAAAACCCGATCCGGCAAAAAAAAGGCAATTTCCTACCTGGACACTGGCCTTCAGGCGGTCATTTCCAAGTTCCGGAGCTTGCCCTCCGCCGATCAGCGCCGGTTTGCCAACGCCGTTTCGGATGGTTTCCCCACCAATCCCAAGCTGGGCAACCCTTCCCGGCAATCTCGCGGGGCGGATCAGGTGCCGGCTACCAGCCAAAACGGCACACCGTCGCCGGATCAGGCGGACTATTTCCGGCAGGATCGTAACCAACCGGGTCAATTTAAGGATGCGCCGGATTCCAGCATCACCCCGGCCCGCGTCACATTATCCGTCCGGATGCGCAATAATCCGATCAAAGGGCTGACCTTTGATCGCCTGGTCGGTTATCTGGACCAGTGGCGCCAAGGTTTCTTCCGGGCGGCCGGCATGGCGTGGGACACGATGGAGCGCCGGGAATATCAATTGCAGATCGTCCGTCCCAAGCGGATGAAGAGCGTGGCCCGTCACGGGTATGACATCCTGATCCGGGATGACGTCGAAGATTCGCAAACAGACCTGGCCAACCAGCAAAAAGATTTTCTCAGCCAATTTTACGGCAACGCCACGGCCACGACCGCATTGAATCCGGATGAAGAGGGCGGCTTCTCGCTCTTGGTCCGACAAATGATGGACGCGGTGGGTAAATATTATGCGGTCCATGAAATCATCTGGCAGCCGTTGCCGGATGGCACCCTGACGGCCAAATTCATCTTTTGCCCGATCTGGTGGTTTGAGGGCACTCGCGGCAAACTCCGCTTCCTCCCCAGCGAGTTTCAGATCTACGGCAATGAGATGCAGCCGGGTGAATGGCTGGTGACCTGTGGCGACGGCATCATGGAAGCGTGCAGCGTTGTCTACCTGATGAAGTCGCTCGTGTTGAAATCCGGCCTCGCCTATCTCGACAAGTTCGGCATGCCTGGTATTCACGGCAAAACGGATGCGGTCAAAGATTCGCCGGAGTGGAATGATTTTGTAGCGGCCGTGGAAGATTTCGCCCAGGAATGGAGCGCAGTCACCAATCGTAATGCTGATCTGTCTCTGGTGGAAGCCAAGGCCAGCGGCGAAGCCGGCTTTGAAAAGTTTCTCGCGGTGTTCGATCGCGCCATCACGCAGCTCTGGCGCGGTGGCGATCTCGGTACCTCCAGCGGCAAGGGCGCGACCGGCGCCAGCCTGCAAGCGGATGAATCCGAAATTTTGGAGACGGACGACGCCAAGGTCATGGAGGAAACGCTTGAGGCCAAGGTGAGCAAGTTTGCCCTGGCGTGGAAGTTTGGTCCGGACGCCCCGCAGCTCGCTTATATAAAACTGCGCACGACGCCCCGCCGCAACATCCAGGATGACCTCGCCGTCGATACCTTCCTGTCCGGCTTCAAAGATGACGAGGGCAAGACGTTGCTGGGCACGACGGAAACTTTGGAACGCTATTCACGGTCCCTCCCAAAGGCTGGCGAAGACACGCTCACCGTCACGCCGCCGCCAGCATTGGTCGGCAAACCCGTCGTCCCGCCGGGCCAGGACGATAAGAATCCGGAATTTGCCAACTCCAACGTTCTTGATCAGAAAAGTCACGCGCTCGTCATCGAGGCGCTATTGTCGGATTTCAAATCCATCAATGACCGGCTCGATGCCGTCACCTCGATGGATGATGGCGATCTGCAAAAGCAGAAGCTCGCCACGATCCTCGCGGATCTGGACCAGTTAAAAGCCAATCTCGACCGCGATCCGGCCGTGGCCAACGCCATCTACAAAGTTTTGTCTGCGAACCTCGCCAACGGCATCGTCAATCAAACCGCATGAAAACAATATTTGAACTTTTTTCGGATTGCATCCTTTTGGAAATGAGAATTCGCGCCAATGAAACCATCATCGCATCGGCGCAATCAGAAAAGCCGAAACCATTTTTGCCAACGTCTCCACCGCCACGCTGGTCGCCTTCAGCAACGAAATCAGCATCGGTGCCGATGGCTGGGCGATGATCGCGCCGTTTGGCGATCATCCGTCGCCAGCACTGATTCCGGATGGTAAGGGTGGCATGAAGAAAGTTCCCGCCATCCAGCGCATCGACAAAACCGGCGCGGACCAGATGGTCGCCGGCTTCCACAATGAACGGC
>DASZCA010000014.1:0-2525 GCA_035943555.1 Verrucomicrobiia bacterium | reverse complement strand
GCTACTTCTTGAACCGGGTCTGCACGGATATTTTGGCGTTCGAAGGCGATGGCAAGATTCATCACAGCGTTGGCAATTACGATTACTACCTGGAGAAGAAAAAGAAGGTCGCCAAGGCACAGGAAACGGCGGCGCGGGAACTGGCAGCCAAGTATGCCGCCGATGCCGCCAAAGCGGCCGCGCCGGAAAAGGCGAAGGCCAAGGGACGCAAGCTATCGTTCAAAGAATTGCATGAACTGGCCGGGATGGAGGTGCATATCCAGACGGTGGAGGCGGAGGTTGAGCGCATCGAGAACCTGTTTGCCTCGCCGGATTTTCATCGCTCGCACGCGACGCAGACGGATCAACTGATGGCGGAACTCGAGTCGGAAAAGGAAACGCTCAAGAAGCTGTTTGTTCGCTGGGAGGAGTTGGAGGCGCTGAAGGCGGCTTCGCCGGATGCAAAGGCTGATTGATGCGGTGCTGTTTCAACTCGGCGTAGATGGATTGGGCCAGGCCGGATTTGGTGAAGCCGACGGCCTTGGCGCCTTTGACGTTGAAAAATCTTTCAAAGTCGGCAGCGGTAAAATGCTGCACCACGGGGTAGTGGGTGAAATCTTTCAGGACTTCTTCGCGGCTGGCTTCGGCGATGTCTTCGGTGATGAGCACGAAGTGGAGCTTGCCCTTGTTGGCGCGTAACGTGTCGCGTCCGACGAGGAGGGCACGCGTCTTTTGGACGAAGGGGAAGAGGCGTTCGACGGGGTGGGGCGGGGTTGGCTCGTTGGTTTCGCTCATGGGAGGATGTTAGAACTAAAGTTAAAGGAACGACCGCCCTCACCCGCCATAGCCGCTGCCGTTGCTCCTCCGAGGAGAGGGAGAAACGCTCGCAGCGTCTTTTGAAACGGGTATCGCGGGTTGGACGAGCGGCTTAATTCCGTCGCCTGACGCTTCGCTCGGCGACGGGGACACCGCAGCGCGGTGTCCCTACCTGTCGAGTTTCTGATCACGCGATTTTGACTTTAACTTTGTGGCCTTTGATTTCGGCGCGGTTCAGTTTGGCGATGATGCTGTTGGCGTGTTCGGCGGCGACGTCCACGAAGAGGTGTTTTTCACGCACGTCGACGGTGCCGACGACTTTGCCGGGCAGGCCGGTTTCGCCGGCCACGCTGTTGACTACGTCAATGGGAGTCACGCCTTGGGCCTCGCCCACGCTCATCCAGAGACGGGTTTGATCGGCCGGGGTGGCGCGGCTGGCTTTGGGTTTCGGCGCAGCGGCGGGCTCGGGCTTGGGCTTGATGAAAAGTTTGGAGGCCGGTTTGGCTTCCGGTGATTTTACTGAGGCGAGGATTTCCTCGTCCGAGTAGGTTTTTACAGGTTCCGCCTTGGGCGTGATGGCAGGAGGCGTTTCTTTGGGCGTAACGCTCACCGGCTTTTCCACGGCGGCAGGCTGGGGACTGGCTGCCTTACCTTCCGGTTTCGGAAAGGTGGGAGCTTTGCTTTTCTTCGGATCGGCAAAGGCGACGTCGGCGCGGGGCGTCACGGTCTTGGGACGGAACGGTGCGGGGACGGGTGCGGCGGAGCGCGGCGGACGGTCTTCGAAGCGGCGTGGTTGTTCGCGGCGGTCATCGCGGAAATTTCCACGGTCGCCTCCGCGATCATCGCGATAGGACGGGCGGTCGCGACGGTCGTCACGGCGATCATCGAAGCGGGCGGGGGGACGCTCATCGCGTTCCGGGCGGTCGTAGTTTTCGACTTTCGGAGCGGTCTTGGCGACTTCACCGGATTGCAACAAATGAATCAACGCCGAGGCGATGTCGGTGGAACTGAAACCTTCTTCGAGCAGGCGTTCGATGACCTGGTCGTGTTTTTGATATTCGCCGCCGGTCAGGAGGGCGCGGAGTTTATCGATGAAAACATTTTCGCGTGCGGAGACGACTTCGTCGGCGGTCGGAATCTTGCCGCGCTGGATGCGCATATTGGTGAAGCGCTCGATGTTGCGGATCTGGAACATTTCGCGTCCGGGCACGAGGGAGATGGCACGACCGCTACGACCGGCGCGACCGGTACGGCCGATGCGGTGGACGTAATCTTCCGGGTCGTAGGGGAGATCGTAGTTGAACACGACCTGGATGTCATCGACATCGATGCCGCGCGCGGCGATGTCGGTGGCGACGAGGAATTCGAGGCCGGACTTGCGGAACTTGTTCATGACGCGATCGCGTTGCGCCTGCGTCATGTCGCCATGGAGGCGGTCGGCCTGATAGCCGGCGGCTTCGAGGTGATCGACGAGATCATCGACCATACGTTTGGTGTTGCAGAAAATGATGCCGAGCTTGAGGTCGTGGATATCGATGAGGCGCGTGAGCAACTCCATCTTGTAGCGGCGGTCAACTTCGTAATAAACCTGATCGACCGTGGGGACGGTCATGGCCTTCTGCTCGATCTTGACGGTCTCCGGTTCACGGGCGCTTTTTTCGATGAGATCGCGGATGGGCTTCGGCATGGTGGCCGAGAAGAAAACGGTCTGCCGTTCCTTGGGCGTGTCG
>DASZCA010000013.1:0-30667 GCA_035943555.1 Verrucomicrobiia bacterium | reverse complement strand
TGTAGAGCCACGCCTCCTCCTTCTCGATGCGCGCGAAGGCATCGGCGATCTGCCCCTTGCCCGCGCGCAACGACTTCACCTCCGTGCCATGCAAGACGATCCCCGCCTCGAAGGTCTCGAGGATGAAGTAATCGCGCCGGGCTTTGTGGTTGGTGACGATGTCGGCCATGCCAAATTGATTCGGTCAATGTACCCGATTTTAGGAAATAAAAAAGCCGGAAGAAAAATTCCTCCGGCTTTGAAAGTTGTTCGGGCGGGCGCTCAGTGCTTCTTGCGCTTCTTCGGAATCAGGCGGACCGCCGCCACTTCTTCCGGCAAATCCCAGCTCATCTTCTCTTCGATGATCTCGGTCAGGGCGATGTCCGCCAAACCCATGCTCGCGGGCACGTCCACCAGCGGGCGACCCCAACCGCCACCACCGGCGTTCAACTGGCGCACGCGGCGCGAAATGATGTTGATGAGCACGTTCGGGTTGCCCACTTTTTCCAGGGCCTTTTTGCAAAGTTCAGCGTTCATTTATAAAAGTCTAAAATCGAGCGGGTCAGAATACGCTTTCCCCACCCTAAAGCAATCTTAAAAATCGGCCAGCCAGCCCCTCCACGGAAAGCTGGCCTCCAGCCCGGCAAGCCTCAAAAACACGCCCATCCACCATGGGTTCGTTTGGCTTTACCATCCTCCAAACTGGCGAAAAGTGGGTTTAAATTGGGTTTTTAGTGGCTTTTCGTGGCTTTTTTGGGTTCGTTTTTTAAAGGTCAAAACCGCTGTTTTGCATCGGTAAAACCAAGCGATTTTCGCATTCCCTAGTTGGGTTCGTTTCGTAATTTCGTTTTTTTGAGAACCAGCACCCTCCCAGCCGTCCCGTGACATGTCGAATACCCGCAATTTCCAACCTGCGCGAAGCGTCTTGGAGTGCAGCAGCCCTCTGCCGCTTTCGCCTGCAACCACGAATCGCAAACTCGAAAACAGCACCACCCGCAAACCTCGATGCTCTTCCATTGGTATTTCGTGGGATATCACAGGACTTTCATGGGCGGAGCGCGGGCGGCCCGCCCGCGTGTTGATCGGATGACAGGCCGCCTGCGCCCACGGCATCGCATTGCCATTTTCCCCGGTGGCCGTCCGCAAGGACCGCTTTCTCGCATTACGCTTTTCCAGCTTCATCACCTTCACCCTACCACCCCCGGTTGGACATATACGGTCCAACCCAAAATATCTTTCTCGCCCTCGAACCGCTCCGGCCGCCCCCCTTTTCGCATGCTCCGCGTCTTTCGCGGCTAAAATAAAATCTTCTAACCCGCCCCTCTTTCCGGCATTTTCTTCCCACATTTATATGGCCGCCCAAAAACCTTTTGATCTGAACCAGTTCCTCGCCACCCGCACCAAGACCGTCGATGCGGCCATGGATAAATTTATCCCTTCGGAAAAGACCAAGCCGGCCACCATCCACAAGGCCATGCGCTATTCTCTCTTCGCCGGCGGCAAACGCATGCGCCCCGCCGTCCTGCTCGCCGCCGCCGCCGCCTGTGGCGGCAAGGAAGCCGACGCCCTGCCCCTCGCCTGCGCCGTCGAATGTATCCACACCTACTCCCTCATCCATGACGATCTCCCCGCCATGGATAACGACGATTTCCGCCGCGGCAAACCCACCAACCACAAAGTCTTCGGCGAAGGCATCGCCGTCCTCGCCGGTGACGCCCTCCTGACGCAGGCCTTCGAGATCGCCGCGCTCGCCAAAGGCTGGCCGCGCTACTCGCACCGCGACCTCGTCCTCGAGATCGCCCGAGCCTCCGGCTCCCTGCAACTCGTCGGCGGCCAGGTCGCCGATCTGGAAGGCGAAAACAAAAAACTCTCCGTCGCCGAGCTTCGCTACATCCACGAACGCAAGACCTCCGCCCTGCTCTGCTGCTCCGTGCGCCTCGGCGGCATGAGCGCGAATTGCACCGCCGCCCAGCTCGCCGCCCTCACCACTTTCGGCTACAATGTCGGCCTCGCCTTCCAAGTGATCGATGACATCCTCGATGTCACCCAGACCACCGAACAGCTCGGCAAAACCGCCGGCAAAGACGTCGCCGTCCAAAAAGCCACCTACCCCTCCATCGTCGGCCTCGAAAAATCCCGCAAAATCGCCGCCGACCTCACCGGCAAAGCCTTCGCCGCCCTGAAGATTTTCAAAGGCCAAGCCGTCGCCCTCGAAGCCTTGGCGGAGTTTTTATTGAAACGGGATAAGTGAAATGGATTTAAATGACGTTTGTATGGTTCATTAACCGCCACGTAGCTGTTTGGGTTTCCGCATTTTTGATGGCTTTGACGCTATCCGCAACTCCGTGTTTGTTCGCTGAAGACATTTCAAACCTTTTGGCGAATGCCACCGAGGCATATAAACAAAAAGACTTCAAGCAGGCCCTCGAATATTTTAACAAGGCCATGGCTGTGGATACCAATAATCTCCCCGCTTATTGGGGAAGTGCCGCCGCACATGGAAACTTGAATCAATATAAAGAGGCGGAAAGTGATTTAACCAGAGCCATCGAGCGTTCTACGAATAACGTATCTTCGAGTTATTCTTATCTGATGCGAGGTTGTTTTTTTGAGCAAGTGACAAATTATGACAAGGCTGTGGATGATTTCAGCAAATCTGCCCAGATCAACCCCTCATTTCCGCTGGCGTATGTCAATCGTGCCTATGCCTACAACTTGAGTGGTCATTATGATCTTTCAATCATCGATTGTAACATGGCGATTTCGCTGGACCCGGATTGCGCAGACGCATATCGGTACAAAGCAACGGCTTTATATCGGCAGCAAAAATACGATAAAGCGATTACAGCTTATGACGCAGCCATACAACTAAATCCCAATGATGATTGGCTGTATGGCGCCCGGGCGTTGGCTTATTCCCAGTTAAACAATTATACAGCTACCATCAAAGATTTTGACCGGTCAATCCAGCTTGATCCCAAGAGCGCGGTGACCTTTGCTAACAGGGGTCTGGTCAAATCCCGTATCGGTGACTTCAAAGGCGGGATAGCTGATTGCTATATAGGCATATCATTGGATACAAATTGCTTTCTCGCTTGCAATAACCTCGCATGGCTGCTTTCAACGGCTCCGACGCCAAAACTACGAGATGGGCAAAAAGCCGTAGCATACGCTACCCATGCCTGTGAATTGACCTCGTGGAAAGAACCTTATTCTCTCGGAACACTTGCCGCCGCCTGCGCCGAGGTGGGTGATTTCACCAACGCAGTCAAATGGGAAAGCAAATGCATCCTTATCGGCCTGCCTGAAAAGGATATGCCACAGGCACGCAAAGAGCTTCATTTGTTCGAGGACAACAAACCCTATCACACGAACAAATAACAATATTTGCTCCCTCTGTGAATCTCACCGGGATTCAATCATCCAGCCCACCGTTGACACTTGACCAATCCCCTTTGCCTTCTAACTTGTGCCGGTGAACGGGCAACCCAAACCAAGCGACCGGATGGCGGGGTTGGATGTGTTGCGGTTCGTGGCGACCTCGCTGGTAATCATCAACCATGCGCGTTTTTTTGGCGCGGCCGGAGATTGATAGGCCGCCTGGTTGAAATCCCCGCGTTAAAACTCCGTGACCGCTGGTTTCCGGGCCGGGTGTGAATAGTAGGGCGAAACTGCCTGAATGAGCTTGAATCCTCGCCCAAACTCACCAACCCTTGCCCGCAACGTCGTGCGCCAGACCTTGGCGGAATTCTGCAGAAACGGAATAAATGACATTTAAACCATTCAGTTTTCTCGCCCTCGCCACCGCGCTGCTGTTGGCCACCGGTTGCGGCCATCAGCAAAAGATCCATGAATTATTGGATGCCGGGACGGAGGCGCAGGATAACGAGAATTATCCGGAAGCCATCCGGGATTATTCCGAAGTCCTCAAGCTGGACTCAAAATCGGTCGAGGCTCATCTCCAGCGCGGGACCGCATTCGTCATCACCGGCGAGTTTGACCGGGGCATCTCGGATTTGAGCCGGGCCATCCGGCTCGATCCCACCAACGCCACCGCCTACGAAATGCGCGGGTACGCTTATTTTGGAAAGGACGAGCAGGCCAAAGCCTTGAGCGACTATAATACCGTTCTCGGGATGGAGCCTGACAATGTCCGCGTCTTGAAGATGCGCGGCAAAGCTTTTTACTGGCGGCGCGACTACACCAACGCCCTCATCGACCTGACAAAAGCCCTCCAGTTTGAAACGAACGATGCGGAGATTTACGACGACCGCGGCCAGTGTTTTTACCAACAGAAACAAGTGGCCTGGGCGACGGCGGACTTTGATGCGGCCCTGCGCATCGATCCTGAAGACACGACCGCCTTGTACGCGCGCAGTTTTATTCTCTACAAAGGCGGCCGGTACGCGGAAGCCGCCGGCGGATTTGCGACGGTCATCCGTTTGAAACCAAAGCAGGTTACCACCTACAATGAACTGGCCTGGCTGCTGGCCACCTGCCCAGATGACGTCGTGCGCAACGGCGCCAAGGCGATCACCTTGGCGACCAAGGCCTGCAACCTGTCCAAGTGGAAACGATACGCCGATATCGACACCTTGGCCGCCGCGTATGCCGAAACGGGCGACTTTGATTCCGCGTTGAAATATCAAAAGCAGGCCGCCGAAATGGATGGTATTCCCGCAAAAAACCGGGCTGGCGTTCTCCAACGCCTTGATCTGTATTCACACCATAAGCCCTATCGTGAATCAGGCCAGTCCGCCGACTAACCCGCTTCTAAAATGAGGGGCTGCTAAAACGACATCACCCGGTAAAACCGGTTCACCTGGGCACCAACCGTGTCGAAAACAACATTGGTCGTCCCATTGCCGATGACCGGATTTTGGAAATCAGCCCAGTTGGACCCGCTCATGTCACTGCTCCATTGCACTTGATATACCTGGTTGGAGACGGAGGGCCACGCGATCTCCACCGCGCGGTAAATCTGCACCCCGGCAACCGGATTAGGGGTGGCTGCCACCACGGAGGCTTCCGCAGACACGTTTCCCGCGCCGGTTCCATCAGTCCCGCCGGGCGTGGAGAGCGTGCGTTGTGCCGGTGTCTGCGTGCTCGTGCCAGGACTGAAAGCTAAGTCATCCAGCACCATGTCATTGCCGTTGGCATCCGTCGTGGCCAGCCGGATTTCTATGTTGGCGGATGTGGCCGCACCGGAATTCCAGACGCGCGCAAAAAACTTCCATTGTCCGTTGGTCGCCGACAGTTGAACGAGGCTGCCGCAATCTACCCCGTTGATGCTGATCCGCAATTGGGAGGGACAGACGTCCAACCCCAGATCATCGGTCCGAACGCGGCCCCAATCCATGCCCCACGAGGCCGCCCAGCCGGAAAACGCGTATTCTTGAAATGGATTCACCGCGACGGTCTGCCGCCAGACCGCCTTGTGGCTGTCATCGCTCCCGTTGGCCGCGAGCATAAAGCCATGTCCTGACGTGTGATCGGGAAAATTAGCGCCATACGGATGGGAAACACGCGGGCTGGGCACAATGTCATAAACCGACTGATCCAGATGACCCGGCACGTAGGCATAATCGCTGCTGAAGCCGGTGTTACCGCCCTCAAAGTCGCCATTGACCAGCAGATTTCCGGCGGCAACTGTGAAAGCCGTGCAGCAAATGAACACCGCGGAGCGTAATAAAAGCATCGGGGAGATTGGGTTTGGTCTTTGGAGCATGAACGGAGGATTACCGTTCAAAATAAACCGCGCTTCAAACATCCCCAATGCTCCCCGCAAATGCTGCGGGAGCGCGGCTAGCTGCTGCGTCTTTTATTCCAAGGCATTCTCGCCAGCAACAATCCCATGCCGCAAAAATCGGACACACCTGCAAACACCAACCCCGCGCCCACGAAGCCGGAAAGCCAGATAAACCGCGGATCCACAAAACGCGCCAGCAGCACGCCCGTGAAGACGATCGCTCCGGCCACGATGCGCACCTGCCGCTCCAGGCTCATCACTTTGACCGCGCTGCGGGTCACCGGCAGATTCGCCTCGATCCACGCCAGCGTGCCACCTTCGATGACCACCGGTTGGGTAAAACCTTCTTTCGCCAATTTTTCCGCCGCCTTCGTGGCCCGCTGGCCGCTGCGGCACAGCAGATAGACCGGTTGATCTTTCGGCAGCGGCAACGAACCCGGCTTCAGTTCATCCAACGGCACGCTTTGCGCCGCCGGCACATGAACTTCCGCATACTCCACCGGCGTACGCACATCGATGACCGCCGCGCCCGGCTGGGCGGTGAGAATTTTTTGCAGTTCGACGGGTGAAATGGTTTTCATGCTTCGATCGGTCAATTCCGTTTCAGCGAACGTAACGTCCGCACCAGCGTATCCACTTCTTCCCGCGTGTTGTAAAACGCCAGCGAGGGGCGCACGCTGCTTTCCAATCCGAAATGACGGATGGCCGGCTGCGCGCAGTGATGGCCGGCCCGGACGGCGATGCCGTTCTTGTCCAGATGCCGGGCGATATTTTCGTTCGGAACGCCGGGGATGACGAAGGATAAAACGCTCGCCTTGGCCGTCGCCGTGCCGATGGGACGCAATCCGGGAATCGTCGACAACGCCTGCTGCGCGTATTCCAGCAGAGCATGCTCATACGTCGCGATCGCGGGGATGCCCACCTTGAACAGATAATCGATCGCCGCCCCGAGTCCGACCACCCCGGCGATGTCCGGCGTACCCGCCTCAAATTTTTCCGGCGCGTTCTGATAAACCGTTTTCTCAAAACGGACGTCCTTGATCATGTGTCCCCCGCCCTGCCACGGCGGCATGGCCTCCAGCAACGGCGCTTTTCCGTAGAGGGCGCCAATGCCCGTCGGGGCAAAAATCTTGTGACCGGAGAAAACGTAAAAGTCCGCGTCCAGCCCGGTGACATTCACCGGCATGTGCGGCGTGGATTGCGCGCCATCGATCAGCACAGGCGCGCCGTGCGCATGGGCCAGCGCGATGATCTGCTCGACCGGATTGATCGTGCCCAATGAATTGGAAACGTGCGCCACGGAGACAAATTTCGTCTTCGGCCCCAGCAGCTTGACGTATTCCTCGAGGATCAATTCGCCGCGGTCATTGATCGGGATCACCCGGATCACCGCGCCGACCTGCTCCGCGAGCAGCTTCCACGGCACGATGTTCGCATGATGTTCCAGTTCGCTGACGATGATCTCGTCACCGGCGCCAATATTTTTACGCCCGTAACTTTGCGCGACCAAGTTGATGCCCTCGGTCGTGCCCCGGACAAAAATGATTTCTTTCGCATCGCCCGCACCCAAAAACTTGCGAACCTTCTCGCGTCCGGCTTCGAACAATTCCGTGGACCGTGCCGCCAAGGCATGGGCTGCGCGGTGGATGTTAGAGTTATCCCGTCCGTAAAATTGCGAGGTCGCATCGATCACCGCCTGCGGCTTGTGCGTGGTGGCGGCGTTGTCCAGCCAGATAAGCGGCTTGCCGTTAACGATCTGGTGCAAGGCCGGAAAATCACGTCGCACGCCTTCGATGTCGAACTTCGGAACGGGCGTGGCGTTTTTGGGATAGGACTGGCAGGACGCCGGTGTTTTTCCCGAGGGGTTTCCACCTTGGAGAAAATAATATTCCGGGGTTGCCGGTTCAGAATCACCCAGACCCAGCAGCGGGTTTTCGTTTTTCGTTTTCGTCTCCGGCCGGTTGCCTTGCGGACGGTAGGCGTCATTGCAGCGCGGTTCACCGAACGCATACGTCCCGCCAGAATCCGGGGCATGACCGCCTGAAGACGTCGTCTGCGGCTCCGCCAGTTTCGGCGCGGCCGGTTGCGCGGTCGAATGCACCGGCGGCACGCCCGAAGATGCCTCCGCGGCTGAAAAGTCCGGCAGTTTTGCAAGGCCGGGAATTTCTGCCGGTACGGATGGAGCCGATGGCCGTGCGCCCCGGGCCAGCCCCGAGAACGCCTCCGCCACCAGCTTCGCCACCAAATCGTTATGCGCGGGCTCGCCTGCCGCCTCCGGCAGGCTCGCTTCGCTATTTGGAGCCGTAGTCATAGTAATTGTTCACCACGACATTATCGAGACGCGCGATGGCATCCGTCGTCAGCACCGCCGACGAGAAGTAGCGTGTGACGAGGTGCGAGGCGATGGAGTTTTCATTCGTGCCCATGTAGCGCACGGACAGGCCGGGTTCCACTTCGCCGGTGACACCGGTCTTCTGCAATCCCACCACGCCCTGCTCCGCTTCCCCCACGCGCAGCAGGAGAATGCTGGAGGTGTTATTTTTAATTTCCAGCTTGTTGCTCGGGATCAGCGGGACGCCGCGCCAGGTGATGAACGGGGTGCCGAACAGTTGCACGGTCGGCGGCGGCACACCACGGCGCGTGCATTCGCGGCCGAACGCGACGATCGCCTTGGGATGCGCGAGAAAAAATGCCGGCTTCTTCCAGACCAGGTTCAGCAATTCATCGAGGTCATCGGGCGCCGGTGCACCTTTGCGGGTCTTGATCGTCTGGGAGGCGTCCACTTCCTTGAGCAGGCCGAAGTCCGGGCTGTTGATGATTTCCCATTCTTCGCGTTCCTTCACGGCTTCCACGGTGAGGCGGATCTGTTCGCGCAATTGGTCAATCTTGTTGCTGTAAAGATCGGTCACGCGCGTATGCGTGCGCAGCACCGTCTGGATGGTGCTCAGGTGATATTCGCGCGGGTCCTGGTCGTAATCCACGAAGGTCGTGGGCAATTTCGGTTCGCCGCCGGCCACGTTGATCAGGTCCACCTTGACCTCGCCGAATTCGTTCGCCGGCTCGCCCTTCGCGGCCTTCGCCACGCGGTTGACGCGGTACACGCCGCCATCCACATCCACCCACGGCAGCAATTTATGCAACCAACGCGGCGTGATCTCCGTGAACTGCGGCACGGTCACGGTGGCGGTGGCAAGGTTGCGCGCGGCGGCGGCGCTCAGGCTCAGGTTTTTTTGATGATCTTTGCTCATATTTTTGGTTGCGGTTAAATTGGTTCCAACGCCGTTCCGGCGCCGGTCACGAAAGGGATGTGTCCATACCGGGAGCGGGTTGGAAAATCAAAAAAACAATTTCCACACTACACCCGGCTTTTGAACATGACCCGACATGGATACACACTTTCGTTTTCAGGGAAGCTTCCAGTGGACCGGTGAGCGCCGTGAGATGGGAACTGTCTGGCAGCGGCGTTGACGCCTGCTTGACTGAAATGCTAGTTGGCCGGGGCGGGTTGTCAATCCTGTTGCCTAAATAATCCAGTCGTGCGGAACGTTCTTTTTCCGTTCGGATTTGTCGCGGATGACCAGTTGCTTTTCCTCATAAACCACCAACGAATCCGCCGGCACGCTGTTCATCAGGAACACATTTGCACCGATTGTGGAGTTGGCACCGATGAACGTTTTGCCGCCCAAGATCGTTGAATTCGGATAGATCGTCACATGGTCGCCCACATCCGGGTGGCGCTTGCCACCTTTCACAATGTGACCTTCCTCATCCTTCACAAAACTCCGCGCCCCCAGCGTGACGCCGTGATAGATCTTCACATGATTGCCGATCTTGCAGGTCTCGCCGATGACGACGCCGGTGCCGTGATCGATGAAAAAATGCGAACCAATCCGCGCCCCCGGATGGATGTCGATGCCTGTGCGGCTGTGCGCCCACTCGGTCATCATGCGCGGAATGATCGGCGCGCCCGCCAGATACAGGATATGCGCCAGCCGCTGGATGGCGATGGCCTCGATGAACGGATACGACAAAATGATCTCCTCGCTGTATTGCGCCGCCGGATCACCTTCGTAAGCCGCCTCGATATCCGTGCGCAACACCTCGCGTACGCCCGCGAATGAATGGAAAAATTGCCGCAATATCGGCGGCGTGCGCCCGGTCGGTTTCTGCGGGTGGCCGATGCGCACGCTCTTGCGCACCTGATCCTCCAACAGGATGCCAACTGCGGAAAGCCGTTCGCGGGTCAGCTCCGCCAGTGTGCCATGATGGACGGCGTCATCATCATGAAAGCCGGGAAAGAGCAGTTGCAACAGGGCTTCGCAGATCTGTCCCACGGCGCGGGTGGACGGCATGTTATGCGCGTCGCGGTTGTTCAAGCCGCCCGTCGCCGCGTAGGAAGTGAGCAGTTCAGGCACGAACTGGTCGTAAAACTTTTCCTCGAAGCCGGGACGCGCCGCCAGTTGGACATCGGCGGCATCCGCCGACGGGGTGCCGGACGGAACAGGGTTTGCTGTTTCCGGTGTCAGTATGTTTGCGATCTTCATTTGTAATATGGAAAACTGTCCGGGCTTCCGGCACGCCACGCTCGCTGCGCCCGAAACCCGTTCGCCCCCGCATATGTCAACGTGTGTCAGGCGAAAAATTCGTCATCCTGGTTCAACGTCCAGTCCTGCCGGCGCAATTGTTCGCGGATTTTTCGCCGCTCATAGCGGTGCTCCAGGGCGCGGGCGGAATGCGGCTGGATGCCGGCGCTGCGCGAGCCGGACGGATTGGCGGAGGCATGGTTGGATTTGGATTGGCTCGATGTTTTCATATTTATTTTTTGATGATATGTCTGCGAGCTTGGCTCACGGGCGGCGGCGAAGATCCGCCACCCGTGCGCCGGCTCCTTTGGGTTTGAAAAACCGGGTTGGCATGGTCTGAAAAAATTAACGGCCCAGCGTGTTGCGCCAGTAGATCACCAGCCCGGTGATGCCGACGGAAACCAGGATGAAAAGTATTGCCGTCATGATCAGGGCGGCTTCGCGTTCGCGCTCCCATTCCGGGTCACGCGGAACTAAAATTTTACCTAACAGGTTTTTGATCATGGCGCGATAGTTTCAGATTGATGACCACCAAGGGAACGATTCAAAGCTGGAAGGCTTCGCGCGATTTCGCGCGCCAACGTCGCCTGACCCTCGGGGGAAATTGAATGGGCTCCTTGGAAAATCTCGGGCGCGGAAATCCCCCAACTTCTCTGGCTGAAGTCAAACCGGCAGAACAACAGCAAGCGGTCGGGGGTCGGAGAAACGGCGAGGGGCCGGACACTGGCTGGTTGTTGGCGAATGGACATGGCGGTTATTTATTTTCATTAAAACCTCCAGTTGTCCGGTCAGCCTTTGTTCGAATCAGGTACTTATATTACCTGATTTATATACGATATGATTAGTCGTTATTAAGATTAAAAAATGTTTCCTCTTTATCTGAAATGTTTTGTTGCTTCGTATTCAATCTTCAATTAACGACGACACATTAAGTCGTTATTTAAAATCAGTCAACTCTTTTTTGAAATTATCTGCGCTTAATCCGTGGCCATGCCCATTTTGGTGATATCGAGCTGGCGGAGGGTGTCGAGGACGCCGACCATGATCTGGTAATCCGTGTCATCCGCCCCTTTGACCACCACGCCCAGCTCCGGGTCCGCCGCCTTCAGCGTCGCCAGCTTCTCCTTGAGTTCCGTGGCGGTGACCGGCTTTTGATCCAGCGTGATCTGTCCTTGGCCGCTGACTTCAATCCGCGTGGGTTCCACCTTGGGCTTCTGTTGCGGTGGCTTCCCCGACGGCAGGTTGATCTCCAGATTGTTCATCAACTGCGGGGTCGTGATGATGAAGATCACCAGCAACACGAACACCAGGTCCAGCAACGGCGTGATGTTCAGTTCCGTCATCGTCCCATGACCCCGCCGCGTTGTTTTCTTCAGGCTCATTGTAGTACGGGCTCCGTTTCTTCTTGCACATCAAACCGGATCGTCACGTGGTCCGGGAAGTTCGTCGGCGGTCGCCGGTCGATCTGGCTGACCGTTTTAAACACGTCCTTCACCGTCTGGTCCCACTTCGCATCGCCGCTGCCTTTTAACCACTGGGACTGGCTCAGCTTGCCTTGCGGATCCACGTTGACCTTCACCTCGGCCACATAGCTGTCATCCGCCAGGTCTTCCGGCCGGTTCCACTTCGAACGCAAGGTGTACTCGATGTACCCTTTGTATAGTTGCACGGGATCGCTCTCGGATAACACCGTCTTCCCCCCGGCAAAGTCAAAGCTCGGCACATCCGCCGCGGCGGGGGCTACCACGGGCGGGGCCACGGTTGGGGGAGCGACTTTGGCCGTTTCCACCTTGGGGGTCTCCAGCTTCGGTTGCTCCACCTTCGGGGGTTCCGGTTTGGGTTCTTCCTTCGGCTTTTCCGGTTCTTTCTTCTTCTCTTCCACCTTCGTCACCGTAATGGTCTGGATCTTCTTGCCCAGATAGCCCTCCCGGGCCGCGAAGTAGATCAGGGCGATGATGATGACCCCATGCACGATCGCGGAGATCGTCAGGTTGGCCTTCGACGAGTTCTTCGGCTGCTTGGGTTGGGATTGGGGGATCATTTGGGCACTTCCGTCGCCAGTTCGAGCTTCGGCACGTTGGCCTGCTGGCACAGGTCCAGCACCGCCCGGATGCCCTTGTACTTCGTCTTCCCGTCCCCGCGCACGATGATGTTCAGGTCCGGGTCATCCGTCCGCAGGCTGATCAGCTTGCCCAGCAACTCCGCCATCTTGATCTCGTCCCGGTTGAGGAAGAGCTTCCCGTCGGACTGCAAGGAGATGTAGTTGGCCTTGCGCGGCGGGTCTTTCAGGCTTTTGCTCGCCATGGGCAGCTTCAGGTCCTTGTTCTCGACCGGCGGAATCGTCGTGATGATGAAGATCACCAGCAACACAAACGCCAGGTCCAGCAACGGCGTGATGTTCAGCTCCGTCAGGGACTCGTGCGCGCTTTGGGAACACTTCTTCATGCCGCTTCGTGCCGTTTCAGGGCTCCGGCGATCTTGTCCTCGATGTCCCGGTTGTCCACGTAGGTGTGCTCGATCTGGTTGGCGTAACGGGCGGCGAAGCCGTCCAATTCCTGCGTGATATGCCGGATGGTCGTCACCATGAAGTTGTATGCGAACATCGCCGGGATCGCCACCAGCAGACCCGTCACCGTGGCGATGAGTGCCCCGGCCACGCCGGGCGCCATCGTGGTCAAACTCGCCTGGTTCGCCTTGGCGATGCCGGCGAACGTCTCCATCACCCCCCACACCGTTCCCAGCAATCCGATGAACGGCCCGCCCGCCACCGCCGTGGACAGCACGATCATCCCTTTCTCCAACGACATCGCCTGCGCCGCCGCCGCCTCTTCCAGCACCACCTTGGCGGCTTCGTAGGAAGCGGTGCTAATCTTGGTTGTTGTGGCTCGCGCGAAGTGATCGGTGTTGCCGTCACCGTGGCTTTGGATGGCAACAGCTTTCACTTCCACGGGGTTGTTTTTTAGATGGTAGTCAACCTCTTCCGCGCCGCGTGAGTAGAGCTGATAGGCCGGGGCGCCCTCAAACTCCTCGCCGCGCTTGTGGATGTCCATCGGGTCGCGCGTGCCAGAATAGGCGGCGTAGAATTTTTTCGAAGCGGCCCGCGCGATCCATAATTGCCGGAACTTCGTGATGATGATCGTCCAACTAAACATCGACAGCAGGAACAGCACGCTGATGGTCGTCTTGCCTTCCGGCGTCGCTTTCTCAAAGGCAAATTGCAGGGCGTTGGACGCCAGAAATGGATGGAGCAATGTGGTCATAAATTATGTGGGGTTTAGGTCTTCAGTCTTTCTTGGGCAAGATCACTGTCACGCGACTCACCTTCTGTGCGAGGGCGATGCCCTTTTTCTTTTTCATCGGGTCTTCTTCCTGATCGTCAGTTTTTTTAGTGGTGGTGGTATCCGTGTTTTCGGCGGAGGCGGCCGTGCTGGCGCTGTTTGCAGTGGTGCCTTGGGCGAAACCTTTGGTGCCGCTGGTGTCACCGGCGATCCCGCTGTTGGATTCAAGATTGGCGTCGATGCTGCCGCCGCTGGCATTGATGCCGCCGACACCGATGATCGTGCCGGAGATGCTGCCGCCGGAGTTGACGTTCACGCTGCCTTGGGCCAGCGCCGTCACGTTCACGTTGCCGACGGCGGCAAGGTCGATGTTCTGCCGCGCAAAAATCACCCCGAGGATGTTGCCCGTGCCGGCCAGCTTGGCGGTGCCGGCGATGATGCCGGAACCGCTGGCGTCGATGTTCCGGCCCAGCACGGTGGCGATCGGATTTCCCTTTTCATCCTTCAGCGTGTTGATGTTCACGTCATTCCCCTCGGCAAGGTAAGGTTTGATTTTATTATCGGTGAGATCAAAGGTGACGACCTGCTGCGTTTTATCGGACCCCTGCACATATAACGGAGAGCCATTGCTCAGGAGCGGCTGACCATGAACATCCAAAACCGGAATCAATTGAACCGGTAGAATACTGCCCGCAGGTACAACTTGTATGGGCGTGCCAAAAGCCACCAGATTTTGATCGCTCAATATCGGCACGGGCGTTGCGCCGCCGAGATGCCCCGCATCAACCCGGTTGCCCTGGCCATCGCGCATTTCGTAACCGGCCAGAACCGCGACGACGGCCTGCGAATTATCCGCATTGTTCAGCGGCAGTTGCACGATACCGCCCGAGCTGGCGCTGATGTTGCCATTGGGCGTCTCGACCAGAATGTTTCCCACTTTGCGTGTCGGATCTTGAGGAAAGCTGGTCGCCAAAATGCCGCTGCCCGGAATCGTCGGAGCAACGCTGGTGACGTCGTGCGTCTTCGGATCAACGGAGAACGAGTTGACGACCACATAGCCGGAACCGCCCGTACCGGCATTGATGTCGCCAGACAAGGATTCAACCGTGACATTGCCGCCGTCGTAGGCCGCTATGCGCGACCCGTTTACATTGATATCACCACCGGCCACCACTTGTACATCACCCAGGCCGGTGGTGAAAATTCCGCGCGCGGCGGCGCTGTTGCCCGTGAAGATGGCCGAACCGACATCTATTTGGCCTCCCGCATCCACCAAAACACTGCTGCCGTTCAGCGAGGAGATCGTCGTGGAAAACATTTCCAGACCGTTGTCCGCATGGACATGGATATCCGCCCCTTGATTAAAATATTTTGCCAGCGGATAGCTAAGCTGGGTGTTGCCGCCCGCATCGGTTGTGGCTACCAGATCAAACCCGACGCCCTGCGCCTGGATGCCGAGCGTCGTGCCCAGATCGATGTTGCGGGCGGAAATATCGAACTTCCCGCCGCCGCCGATGAGATACCCTGAGTCGCGGGTGGTTGGCACCGGGCCATCCGTGGCATACTGGTTTTGCAGCTTGGTTGCCGTGTCGCCATCGATCACGGAAACCGTCGCCAACTGCGGTGAGCCGTCAGTCTTAAATTGCGGCACGCCGTTCTTGTAGACCTGGATCTGCAGGTTTTGCAACAAGGCCAGGACCTGGGCGGTGACCGCGCCCTGAATCGTCAGCTCTTTCGTTTTTGAATCGTAAAAAATGGACTTGGCCAGGTTTGCGGCCAGTGCATTGGCAGGGAAAGCCTGGGTCAGCAAGCTGAGATCAGGCGCGGTGTCCACTCCGTCGATGGTCGTGAATTCGCTCCGGTTCTTGATGTCTCCCGTGACGTGGATGGAAGTCACATCGCTGCCGGACAGATTCATGCCCTGAAAACGGCTGTTGACCATGTCACCGCCGATGGTGATTTGCGCCGCCTCGGGCGCACCCAACTGGATGCCGTTCATATCGCCGGCGATGTTCAAGTAAATGGGAGTGGGACTGCCTTCGTGTACCGGCGTGCTGGCGTGGTCGTTTAGCCCAAACAAGTCGAGCCCCGAATCATAATATTGCGTCTGTCCGCTGTCCGAAACGATGAGGTCGAAGATGGAGGGTGAACCGTCACTGTTAGGCGGAAGGCTGCCGCTCAAAGACCCGTGTCCGCTGGTCACGATGGTCAGGCTGCCTTGCGGTGACGGAAACAAAATCAATTTATTGTAAGGATCGCCATCACCGCCCATTGTCACTCCGCCCTTGCCGGCGATGATGTTCAAGATGGGGGCGTAGATGAAGGGGACATCGATGCCGTCCGCATCGTCACGCGGCAGTGAAGAGGCACCATCTCCCAGGTTCACTCCATTGCCGGCCATTAGATTCAAGTATGCCCCGGCTGAATAATCAAAATAGTGATAGGTCGGAGGAGTGGTTACACCGCTGGTAAAGCGGTTGAAAATTCCATTCGGATTACGGAGTTCCTGCAAGTTGATGTCTTGGGCGGCATCCACCGTCCAACCGCCAGAAACCAGGCTCAATGCCAGTTTGGCGTCCGGTGTGCCTGCATCGCCACCAGACGCAGGATCGAGCACATAGTTTTTTCCGCTGTCTTTGACGGGATTGCCATCCGCATCCACCGGATAACCTTCGGCATTAAGTTTGACTCCTGCGTAAATGTGCCCGGTACCGTTGGCTTCAATGAAGTGTCCCGACACATTCCCGCCGGCGACCACGCTTACGTTGCCAGCCTGCGGCCCGAAAGCCCCGCTGCCGGCGTCACCACCGATGGAGCTGGCGTCGTTACCTGACGGCATGAAGCTGGTCACATTGCCGCCGGCGACGATGGAGACATCGCCGCCTGCCATGGTGCTGATGCCACCGGTGCCGTTGACCGGATCCACTTTATAAAAAGAACTTCCCAACGTCTTGGTGGAGTTGAAGACATATCCGTGGGCGTATGTGCCGGTGTCAATATTGCCAGCCAAGGCCTCGGCGGTGATGCCGCCGCCGGCGCTGGTCCGGGCATAGCCAGAACCGATCAATATATCCTGTCCGGCCAGCATGTTCAGATTGCCCTTCGCCAGTTGGATCGCCCCGTTCCCCGACAGGCCATCGCCGCCGTTCAAATAAATGTTGCCACCGCCGTAGGCCACGACGCTGTTCACGAAATCATAACCGGCCAGCAGAGACAGCGACCAGTTTTGAGAATCGGTGATTTTCGCGTTGCTATTGAAGATGATATTGCCACCCGCCTCCAAGGTCACCTGGCCTTGATTTTCTCCGGTGCTGGCGCCCAAGTTCCAGGTGGCGTTGGCTTTCACGGTGATATCACCCGTGGCTTGCAGCAGGATCGCGGAAAAATTTTTGTTCGCGAACGCCGTGTTCACGTTCAGGTTCAACGTACCCGGATCGCTGGCGTCCACGGTGCCGTCATCGGGAACCACGCCGGTGCCGGATGTGCCGAGGGAGATGCTGTCCGGATCGAGCAAAAATTGACCGCCCTTGGAACCGGTCTTCGCACTCGCGTCCATAGCCGAGTTCAACGATTGGATGTTTGGGGCACTCACCTCCACGTTTCCGCCATCACCACCGTTCAGCCCGCCGGTGGTAACAACCGTGCTGCCTGCCGTATCGCTAAAAATATTCCCAGATTTGAGGACGACATCGCCACCGGCGCTGCCACCCGCCGAACCGTCACCCGCTGCAGAGATCTGTGACGCCGTCCCGAGGTTCAATTCATCGGCCGCAACCAGCTCGATCACCCCGTTTTTATCCTGCACTGAATTCGCCTGCACCATGCCGTTTTGATTCACGACCTTGGCGTTGAGCGCGATGACGCCCCCGTCCGCGATCACATTGCCATAATTGTCCACGGAACCTTGCGGCAGTACGACGTTCATGCTCATGCCGCGCCCGTCCGGCCGCTCGCTCAAAGTCACCGTCTGACCGGCGGCAAAACCGATGCTTCCACCCGGGGCCTCCACGCTGCCGTGATTTTCAACTTGGTTGGCGATAAAGAAACAGTCGCCACCGTTGCCGATCTTGATCTGGCCGTAGTTCACGATGCTGGCCAAGGAGGGCGGACCATTGAACACCCACGCTCCGCCAGCATTCTGCGGCGGCTGATAATTGGCGGTGGAAACCACCAATCCGGCGGCGCTGACGAATGAATTCGGTCCGAAATAAAATCCTGATGAGTTGAGCAACACCACGACACCGTTCGCCTGCAAGCTGCCGTAGATCTGCGACGGATTGGGATCATTGATGCGGTTCCACACCACGGAAGAGGCCGAAGGCTGGTTAAAAATAGTTTTCTCACCGGAGGCGATGTTGAAGCTTTGCCAGTTCAACTGAGCATTGTTGCCGACGGTGACGGTGTATTGCGAACCGTTGACGGAGAAGGAGGCGGTTCCGCTTTGCACGGTCGGCCCGGTTGGATTGGCCGCGGCCGGACGCGTGAACAGGAACAATGCCGCCCCCGGCATCAGATGGCCCAGCGTAAAAATGAATTTGTTCAGGAGATTTTTCGCTTTCATAGGCTTTAAAACTGGCCTCCGACAGCAAAGTAAATATGCAAGTCATGCAGTGGCGACCAACCGCTCGTCTCAAGCGGATTGAGGAGTGGAAACGCCATCGCCAGCCGGGCATCCAGATGGCTGCCGATGTTGGCCGTCAGGCTCCAGCCGGTGCCAAGAAAATCCAAATGTGACGGAGCGCCAGGAACGGAATTGAAAACCCCGCCGTCCATCCCATAAATCTGGCCGTAATCCAGGAACATGGAGGCGCGCATCCAAAAGGGGATGTCATCATCCACCATGCCGATATTGACGAGCGGTGTTTGCGGCTCAACGGAAAATCGCCAGCCCGCATCGCCATAAGCTTGGCCTTCGGCATACCCGCGCACGCCGGCCAGCCCGCCCATGCCAAACTGTTCATTGCTGAACAGCCGGCCATCCGCCCACTGGCCGTCCGCATGGATTTTTACCGTCCAATCTTTGTAAAGCCGCTGTAATCGGTCCGCGCCCAGTTGTACCGTAATATAGTCGTCGTGAACGTGGGGCGAGCCCGCCACTCCCGCGAGCCCATTGGGCACAGGATTGTTCGTGCCGACTTTTGTATAGCCGCCGATGGTCGCAAAATTGAAATTCGCCTGCGCATTGAAGAACGTCGAACCCCACGCGTCCGGCGCGGAACCGCTGATCCCGATATTAAGCGGAAAATAATTCACCTGGGATTGCAACGGCGGCTGGCCTGAGCTGACCGTGGAAGATATTTTCTGCACCGAGCCATCCGAATTGGTGATGGAAGTCGTCGCGTAAAAATTATTTGAATTGTAGCTGTTCTGTTGAAAATGTTTGTAGTCCACGCCGAATGAAAGCGTTGAAGCCAGCCTGCCCAACTGCGGCAACGGCACGGTTACCTTTGCTCCGACGCCTTCATTTAAAGTGATGTTTTGGCCCGTGTCCTGCGAAACAATCGTCAGGAGCGGTGTCGAGACAACTGTCGAAGCCAGGCCGGGAACCACCCCGGTATCATTGCGCGAGCGGCTGGCGTAGAGGGTCAGTTCCGGGCGGCCGGAGGGCGGCGGCATCTGAAATTGATGGGTGACTTCATTGTACCCGAAACGGCCATTGCTCGTATCCACCTGTTGTTGCACCGAAGTAGGACGCCCCAAAGGCAAACGGTAATAACCGCTGTAATTGGCCACGCTCGGCATATCAAATGGTGAACGGTTAAAATCCTGTGCGGTGGCATAGCCGAGCGGTGAAAAGCCATATTGCAAACCGACCTGATGTTCCAACTGCCAGAGGTTGCCATAAGAGGCGTTGAAACTGACACGGTCATCCGGCGTGCCTGGCGTGCCCGAGTTATTGTATTCCACCCGGGAATGAAACGGGAAACGGTCTTTGACCTTCAACGTGAGTTCGCTGGTGCCGGGTTCGAAACCGGGTCCGATGACCGGATAGATCTGGCGGTCGCTGTTGGCATTGGCCAGATCCAGTTCGCGCTGAAAAACATGCGAGTTCAGGAGCATGTTTGTGTGCAGGCTGGGCAACGAGCGCAAGACGTTCGGCGTGCTGAACCAATTGTTGCCTTGCACCTTGATATCGGCCAACCGGCCTTCGGTAACGCGTACCTTCACGGTGGCGTTCGTCAGTTTCTGCGGAGGGAGGACCACGGATACTGTCACAAAGCCGCGCTCGCGATAGGCCGTCTGTAATTGTCCGAGCGCGGAGCGGATTTCCGTGAAGGTCACATTGGTGCCGAAAGATTCGGGAACATTTGTGAAAAGACTGCCCAGCTTGTCCGCCGGCAGGATGGTGTTGCCGGAGACGAGATATTTTTCAACCTTGAACTTGGGGGCGGCATTCGTCACCGGTGGAGTGCCGACGGTTTCAGCGTTTACACCAGTCGAAAAAAAAACCTGCAGCAAGAGCAGCAAACCGGCCACGACCATGCCGCCGCCGCGGCCGGTAAAGCTGCCTGCGGACGCCGTGATGTTTTTCTGCCGCCACGCGCTCGGGGTCAGGCCAAAACGGCGTTTGAACATCTGGTTGAACAGGCCGAGGTGACGGTAGCCGCTTTCGTAAGCCACGTTGATGATCTTGGAGTTCGTCGCGGCGAGCAACTGGCGGGCGCGCTGCAAGCGCAGTTCCGTTTGGCGCGAACGCAGCGAGATGTTGAATTCCTCGCGGAACAGCCGGCTGAAATGCCGTTCGCTGCAATGCAATTGCCCGGCCAGCTCGGAGAGCGAACGGGTGGCCAGTTCCGATTCCGACATCTTGCCGATGAATTCACGAAAACGGTCGCGTAACTGCACTCCGCCACCCGCCGCGTCATGCATGGGCAGCAAGCTGTTGATGGCGGAGGCCCAAAGCTGCAACATGGCCGAGCGGGAAGACAGGCAGTCGCGCTGCTTTTGGCCGGCAATCCGGGTAAATTTTTGGGCCGTCGGTTCGTTGGCGGGGAAATGCAAAACGTGCGGGGCGGAATCTTTGGATGCATCCTCCAATTGCCGCCATTCGGTGACCGTCAGCAAACCGTTCAGGTACTGGGGCAGCACCAGAAAAAATTCCAGCTTCACAATCCCCAACTGGCTGGCGCGAATGATGATGCGGGCGGCCGGACCGCAGACGAGCATGTCACCGGGGTTCAACTCGCGTGCGCCCGCGCCCTGGAGACAATAGCCTGCGCCTTCCGCCACGCGGATGACCGTCCAGCCGCGCGCTTCCGGCTGCCACTCGCCGGAGGGCCGTAATGCCAGTTCTTGGATAATCAAATGTCGTTCCACGCTTAACAAGGCGGTGAGAATGCAGGAGCATTGCGGCTGTCAGGTTTCGGGCACGTCACGATTTGGAAACAAGAAGCACAGCGGGAAGTCCGGAAAGTGTCGGCTGCTTTCTACGGAGAAAATTCCCGCCGATCCCCTTACGGACCATGCGCCTCTTTGGCGGTCCGGGCGAAAATTAATTTTTAGTTGTCAGGAATCACGATGCCCGGGCCATGATCCATGAATACCTCGTCCGCACTGACCAGTTCTGCCGGGGTGTTATCGGGAGTCAGGGGAGTGCGGGGGTAGGGTTGCCATTCACCCGTCTTGACGCGCGCGGCAGTTTCGGTGCGCGCCCGTTCAATTTTTTCAGCTTCCTTCACCCACCATTGGTACGTCTTGGCCTGTTCTGGTGGCGAGGCGCTGTCGTCATTCAAATTGCTATCCGTTTTGGATGGAGTTGCCGGATCAACGCCATTTCCGGGGGCACCGCCAGCAGGATTCGGGGGCACCGCCAAACCGGCGGTTCCCGCAACGCCGGTGGTATTGGCCAGAAATTCATAGGAACCATCCGCATGATAGACGGTGATGCCGTTCGCCGCCACGCGGCCTCCATTGGTGACGATCGTCGCCAATGCCGCGCCGCAAATATGGAGAGTTTGCCGTTGACCGGCATTCAGGATTTGAACTGTACGCAGAGAAAAATCAATGGCCAGCAACTGGATGCCACCGCTGGTTTCACCCTCGGAAAGGGTGACATCGAGGGGCTTGCTTTGCGCCGGCTGATGAATTGCCAGCAACGCCATTTTTTGGCCGAACAAGGAGGCCATGCCGGTCAGTTCGACCGTTTCGGCGCGTCCGGCCACGGCGCTGCCGAGCAGCAAAAAAGTTAGGATCTGACCGGATTTTATTTTCATGTTTGATGGCAAAAGGCCGGTGCGGAACATTCCGCACCGGCCTGGCTTAAAGACCGACGATCAAGGAGCGATGACACCGCCAACCGCCGAGCGGCTGACCGTCATTTCATTCAGGCGGATGGCTGTACGGGCGGCGCCAGACGTCGCAATTTCATTGTCGATGCTGCCGACACCGGTGCCGGTCAGTTTGTTGAGGATGGTGGTCAACTGGCTGAAGGACAGGTTCTGATCGGTGTAGGTACCCCATTGGCCGGATTTCGGAGAATCCAGCACTTCAAAGGCCCAGAAGCTGTATTTGCCAGTATAGACGTTCTGGAAGTCATTGGTCGTCGGCGCCGTAACCCCGTTCGTGTAGTTGATGAGTGGGTATTCGCCGTTGAAAGAAAGGATGTTCGCCCAGTTGGCCGGGCCGACCCCTTTGGCATCAGAGAACGACAGATAACCGATGGCTTGATTACCGGCGGTGGCAAAGTTCAGGACGCCTTTGACATCGCTGCCACCCACATAACCGGGGCCGAAGGCCGCCGGTCCGATGTTGGTGGTCGCGGGCGAATAACCGTCCGAGGTCGGGTCATAATAATTGACCAGCACGGAACCGATGTATTTGCCTTCCTGCACCGTGGTCACACGCGTGCCGGAGTCCAAGGAGCGGTGCACGAAGTAGATGTTCGTGGTGGCATCACCTTGCTTGCCCGTGAAGTAGGACAACGGAGCCGAGCCGCCGGAGGAACCGAGCAGCGTGTTCAACTGCTGCCAGGTTACATTCTTGATGGCTTGAACGCCGCCCACACCCTGGCTGCGCACAAAAACGAACGGTTGCACGGCCACTTTCTTTTCAGTGAAGGAACCTGACGGGAGCGGATCCAGCGTTGGGGCCGAGAAAACGTCCGAGAACGCCACGCTGGAAGAGTTGGTGACCAAGGTGGTCGAGCCCACGGTGCCGCTGGCCAAAAAGACCAGTTGATCTTTGTTCAGCATGGCGCTCAAGCCCTGGACGGAACCGGTCCAGAGGGCGTGGATCGTCAGCGTGTCCGCACCCGAGGTCAGCCCGGAAGTCACGCAGGTGCCGGTCATCGTCCAGCGGGAATCGCTGTTGACGGCGGCAGTCCCGGTGCCGTTGTTGCCGGCCTGGACGGTATCAAACAGCTTTGAGCAGGCGTCGTGCGCGTTGGCGCGGAAAGCCGTGGAACCGCTGATGTACAAGTCATAGTTGACCGCCATGACCGGCGCGGCGCTGGCCAGACCGAGGGCCAAGGAGAGAAGCATTGTTTTTTTCATGTCGTTTTATTTTGGATTTTTGGTTTGTGTAATTGTTTTAATTAGGGAACAGCTTTTTATTTGCGGCGACGGAGGGCGAGGAGCGCGAGCGCCCCGGAGCCGATCATCATCCACGTTGAAGGTTCGGGCACAGGGCTGAACGACAGGGTGCCGCCATTCAAGGTGACTGATCCGAGATAAATGCCGTTATTCGCCGCCCCCGGATCTTGCTCGAACAGGTCAGACGTCGTGTTTCCTCCCGTGGAGAGGTTTTCGACATCCGGCGCCCAGGTGCCGTTGAAGTCGCCCAAACTGCCCACGCCGACCGTGTAGGAGACCGGGTTGCCGCCGACGTTCAGGCTCTTGTCCACTTCGACCATCTGGTTGGCGAAGATGACGGACGTACCGAAGGTGGCCCCGTTGGCGATGGCGGTCATCTTGCTCACCACTTGGCCCTGGCCGCTGGAGGTCAACGAAGAGTTGGGATCATTCGCAGTGGAGATGTCTGAACGTGGGTCGGTCACGAACAGGGTGTTCTTGGCGCCCAACGCGCTGCCGGTGGTGTTGACATAGCCAAAGACCGACCAATAAAGGCCGCTCGTGGTGCCGAATGCGTCACTAAGCACCGGATTCAGATTCAGGCTGAGGCTGCTTCCGCTCTGGAAGCTGGCGGCGCTCCCGAGATCGACGATGACATCTTTGGACCCGCTGGTGCTGCGAAATGCGGCCAGCAGATCGCCTGACTGATAGTTGTAGGTTTGAGCCTGGGCAGTGACCCCGTATAACACGAGGGCTGCCATCGCAGACGTGATGATTTTTAATTTCTTCATGGGACTCCTTTTATGGGTTTTGTTTTTTTGACGGACAAAAAATTATTGGGCGGTGATGACGTAGAACTTGTTAGGGACATTGTTGGACTCCTGCAAGGTGTGGCTGCCGCCATCGCCAAGCACGAAACTCACGGCCGGCCAGTTGGTGCGCGGGGTGGTGAAGCCGGCGGCGTTCGTGCCGCGCAACGTGTAAGTGCCGGTGCTGCCGGTTGTGAACGTGACCAGGTTGGTCGTTCCCTTGCGGACAAATGACGTGATGACCGGCGTGGTCACCGTGGCCGAAGGATAGGCCGTATAAGTCATGGTTCCGTTGGGGCTCAATTCAAAATAACCCAGGTAGATGCCATTGGGTGCGCCGGTGGCCGGTGGCATCCAATAAAAATCCGCCCGCACCGCTGTGCTGCCGGTGGTGAAATTCGCCGGCGTGACCTGCTCGGGTTGGGATTGGAACGTGTCATTGAAATTCAGATTATTACCCAGGCCGATGTAATAGCTGACCGCTGAATTGTTTTGATTATAACTTTCCGGTTCCAAAATCGCCGTCGCAGTGTTGGTCGTGGAATAATTTCCATTATTTTGGGCTCCCAAGATGATGGCGTTCAATTTGCTGATGACCTGTCCCTGTCCCGAGGCGGTATCGGAATAATAAGGATCGGTCTGGATGTTCAGACCGGCCCGGGGGCTGCTCAGATAGAGCGTGTTGCGGATGGCGGCGGGGGTGGCGGAATTGTCATAATAAGCCAGGGCGGTCCACGCGATATTGTTGGTGCCGATGTAGCCCAGTTGCTGACCGGTAAATCCCGTGATGGTGATCTTGGTGTTGGGAGCGAGATTGGTAAAAGTCGAAATATTACCGACGTTGGCAATCAGATCAGTCGGGCCGGTGTTGGCGCGGCGAAAGCAGATCAAAACATTTCCATTGGCATAACCGAAGGTTGCGGCTGTCAGTTCACTTCCCAATACGGCGGTCAACAGGGCGAGTCCAAGTGCTTTAGAGGATTTCAAATGATTGAATTTTGTCATGCCCGCAAACTTTAGGGGAAAGGTTCCCGGAGAACCCTCGCTTTAGGGACAAGCACACACAGTTTTGCGCCGCCGGCGCTCCGGCGGCGGGAAATTACATTCAAGCTGATATCAAAGGCGTCCGGTGGTCTCCGTTGCGGACGGAGAGATTGCGGGTGGGGGCGTAACAAAAACGTGACACGAAACCGGGGCGTTTCAACCAGGCGCCTTGGTAATTTATTTTTTCCACGACGCAAACGGCGATGACACTTGTCGGCCATGTGACTGCGGCCGCTTGTCACTGAAACGTCACCACTCCGCCGTGCTGATGTAACCAGTCCCGCACACTCTGGCGAACATTTGATTCGACTCATGAAAAATCCCAAGTCTCCCAAATATATTTTCGGCAAAGCTCTGCTTGCCGGCGCGGCCATGCTGACATTGACCAACCATGCCCGTGCCCAATCGGCCGATGCGCTGATCGACAAGCTGGTGGAGAAAGGAATCCTCAGCGTGCGCGAAGCGCAGGATCTGCGCGACGAGGCGGATAAAAATTTCTCCACTGCGGTGCAGTCCAAGCTGGGAATGCCTGACTGGGTCACGGGTTACAAGATCAGCGGGGATTTCCGCGCGCGGTATGATCATCTGAGCAGCGATAACGCCGCCTTTGCCGAGCGGGAACGGTTCCGTTACCGCCTGCGTTTCGGCATCACCGTCAACATGCTCGACAACTTGGAAGCCGGCTTCCGCTTGGCTTCGGGCGATCCCAAGGGCGCGGCTGGCAATTCGCTTTCTGCCAATAGCACCCTGCAGGATAACTTCAGCAAAAAAAACATCTATATTGACACCGCCTACGGCAAATGGACGCCGGTCAATTCTGGCGGGTGGCTGGTATCCGCCACGGCCGGGAAAATGGATAACCCGTTTTCCTTCACTCCCATGGTCTTCGATCCCGACCTCACCCCGGAAGGGGCGGTGGTACAATCCTCCTGGGTCATCAACGACAAACATTCCCTTTCGTTGACCGGCGGGGCTTTTGTGCTGGATGAAGAGCAGTATTCCGCCAACGATCCTTTCATGTACGGCGGCCAGTTCTTGTGGAACGCCAAATGGACGGAAAAATTCTCAACCTCGCTGGGAGCCGGTGCCTTCAAGATTGTCGGTGGCGGGCAATTGAACACGGCCAACGTGCCTTACATCAACCAAGGTAATACCCGCAAACTCGTCAACGAGGCGGTGCCGCCGAACAACACGGTCCAGGCGCTCTATGTTTTGCAAGACCAGTTCGCACCGGTGATCCTTGATGCCAGCGCAACCTATACGCTGAATTCATTTCCCCTGTACAATGGCACGTTTCCCATCAAAGTCGGGGGTGAGTTCATGCAAAATACGGAAGCAAACAAAAATAACCAGGGTTTCTGGGCAGGCGTGACCTTTGGCAAATCGGGAACAAAAAAGACTTGGGACATCACCTACCGCTACGAACGCCTCGAGGCGGATGCCTGGTATGATCAGTTGGTTGATGATGACAACGGCGCGTTTTATCCCGGCGATGTGCCTACCTCAAACAGCACGTTTGGCTATTTCGGCGGCACCAACATCAAAGGCCACATGATCAAGTTCAATTACTCCTTCACGGACTCGCTCACTTTCACCGCGACCTGTTTCATCAACGATCTGATCAGCCACGATGGCATCCTGGGCGACCCGCTGGTCGCCGACGGCAAAACCAGCGCCACCTTCCATTTCATGGCGGATGTGATGTGGAAATTTTGAAATGGCCCAAACGGCGTGTCGGCGATGGCGCGCGGTGGCAATATTCTTTGGATTTCAATCCAGCCGCCCAGCAACGTTAAGGTCCGCCTGATGGCTTTGGGATCACAAGCTGAGGGCGGTTGGGTGGAGGTCTTTAAACTGCGACGGCACACGCCAAATTGAAAATGGAGCCAGTTGTCGGACTTGAACCGACGACCGACGGTTTACAAAACCGTTGCTCTACCACTGAGCTAAACTGGCTTGAAAGATTGCGTACCCGGTTCCAGCCTGTCATTAAACAGCCGGCGTGGCGCAAAGGTGGTTTGTATCAAAAACGAGGCTGGACGTATGTGTTACAAAACCGAGCGGCGGCCATTTTGGGCCGGACAAATTGAATGACAAGTTAATTCGCCCTTTAGCTTCGTGACAATTATGTGAAGATAAAATTTCCCATATTGATCATCGGCAAGACTTAATGCCAAAGGCAGGCAGAATGTAGGGAAGGTGGGGGCTAAATCCAGTTTGGTGACATTTTTACCCGTAAACTGTCCTGTTCTGCCGGACATATATGAGGCAGTGTCCTATTAATGGGCCTTTGAACTGGCCAAAAGCAGGTTCTAATACCGTTTCAAATGTCAAAAATCTTCTAAAAGGCCAAAAAAACCCATTTTTTAGGCTTTTTAACCAATATTGGGCATTGTGAATAGAATGTGAATAAATACTCTGGACATTGGCATTGAGCGTGCTAAAACCATGCTGTCAGGGTTGCAGCAGGCAATGAAGTGAACAAAGACGTAATTATATAAACCCGCCTGCTGTTCGTTCACGCCGTGACAAAAGAAAACAAACGCTAAAAATGAAAACGAACAAAAACATCCGCTCCGCGGGTTTCACGCTGGTTGAAATCATGATCGTTGTGGCCATCATCGGTCTGTTGGCTGCGATCGCGATCCCGAACTTCGTGAAAGCGCGCGCCACCTCGCAGGCCAATGCTTGCATCAACAACCTCCGCCAGATTGACGCGGCGGCCAACCAGTTCGCGCTGGAAAAAGGCAAGACCTCCGGTACCGGCATCACGCTGACCTCGGATCTCACGCCTTACATCAAGCTCAACTCCGCGAACTTGATCCCGCCGTGCCCGGCCGGTGGTACCTACTCCTGCACGGCCGTCGGTACGCCTCCGACCTGCTCGCTGAGCACCACGGTCACTCCTCAGCACGTCCTCCCGTAATCGGACGGTTCAACTTCAAACCCAAGGCGAAAGCCTTGGGTTTTTATTTTTTATGGTGGCCCAAGCCGTTGGGAGTTTGGCATCACAGATGCTAAATTATGGTTCAACGGTTCCAGCAAGCAATTTGTGAACAATAATCGTACTTATATATATAAAACCCGCTTGTCGGAGGTTCACGCCGTTTCAGAAAAACAATGAAAGCCACCCGGACAAACGGTTTGGGCGGATTTACGCTCGTGGAAATCATGATTGTGGTCGCCATTATCAGTCTGTTGGCGGCGATCGCGATTCCTAACCTCCTCAAAGCGGGCGCCCGTTCCCAAGCCACCACCTGTATCAACAATTTGCGCCAAATTGATACAGCCATCCAGCAATTTGCGGTCGAGGCTGGAAAACACGTCGGAGATACTGTCACTTATCCCGACGACCTGACGCCGTACATCAAGCTGAACCGGCAAGGAATCATACCGCCATGCCCGTCGGGCGGCACTTATACCTTGAACACGGTGGGTACGGTGCCATCCGCAATTTGTTCGATCGGCACGACGGTGAATCCACCGCACGTGCAACAATAGGCGGATCTTTAAAATCACAAGCGCGGGGAAGCTCCCGCGCTTTTTTTTATTTCTTTTCCGGCACGCGAAAATCGCCTACAAACCCCGGATGTCCAGGCTGCGGATGACCGGTTTGCTCCTCTTTCTGATCACACTGGGGGTTTACCTTCCGGTGTTGCAGAACGGCTTCATCAATTATGATGACAATGATTACGTCACAGAAAATCAAGCCGTCCAACAAGGCCTGACCTGGCCGGGCTGCCGGTGGGCTTTCACCATGTGGCATGCGAGCAACTGGCATCCGCTCACCTGGCTTTCGCACATGGCGGATTGTGAACTGTTCCGGTTGAACCCGGCCGGCCATCATCTGGGCAACCTTTTTCTCCACGCCATCAATGCCGTCCTGCTGTTTATCCTATGGCGGCGCCTGACGGCTGATCTGTGGCCGGCGGCATTCATCGCCGCGCTGTTCGCGTGGCATCCCTTGCATGTGGAATCTGTGGCGTGGGTTTCCGAACGCAAGGATGTGTTGAGCACATTTTTTGCGCTCCTCGCCTTGCTGTCATACGCGGGTTATGCCCGGGGACAAAAGGCGGAAAGTACATCCGGAGTAGTTTCATCCGCACCGGGCGGCGTTTTTTATCGGGACCGGTCTTACTGGCTGGCCCTGATGTATTTTGCATGCAGCCTGATGTCCAAGCCGATGCTAGTGACGCTGCCGTTTGTGATGTTGCTGCTGGATTTTTGGCCGCTGCGCCGGCCCTTGCGTTTATCCGGTGTTGGCCTGGAAAAACTGCCTTTTTTTGCATTATCCGTCGCGACTTGCGTTGTCACCGTCTTTGCACAAAGGCAGGAGGCGATGGCTTCATTCACAAAATGTCCGCCCGGACTGCGGCTGGAAAATGTGATGATGGCCTACGTGGGCTATCTACAAAAGGCTTTCTGGCCGGCGAAGCTGGCGGTTTTTTATCCGTTGCCGGATGCCATTGCGTGGCCGGCGGTCGTTGCGGCGGGGGCGGTGTTGATTTTCATTTCGATCCTTGCGGTTGGCGTGGTGCGACAACGCCCGTATTTGCTCGTGGGCTGGCTCTGGTATTTGGGGACGCTGGTGCCGGTGATCGGGCTGGTCCAAGTTGGTGATCAGGCGATGGCGGATCGTTATACCTACTTTCCGCTGATCGGCATTTTTTTGGCGGTAACATTTTTCATTAAAGAAAAAGCTGTCCATTCTCAAATCTCAAAGGTGGTGCTAGCCGCAATCGCCGGGGCCGTCCTGCTGGCCTGCCTGGCGTTGACAACGGTTCAATTGAGATATTGGCGCAACAGTGAAACGCTTTTCACCCATGCATTGGCCGTTACGAAAAACAATGCGTTGGCCCATCTCAATCTGGGCGAGGCGTTGCAGGAAGAACAACGCCCGGCGGAGGCATTGGTGCAATACCAGGAAGTCATCCGGCTGTCGCCCGCCCGGCAGGAGTCATATAACAACATCGCCCGCATCCTGACCGATGAAGGCCGCCCGGAAGCCGCCCTGGAATATTCCCGGGCCGCCGTGCGGCTCAATCCGCGTTCGCCGTCCTTGCACACCAGCCTAGGCATTGTCTTTTCTGAATTAAGGCGCTTTGACGAGGCCCAGGCTGAGTTTTCCGAGGCCCTGCGTTTGGATGCGGACAATGTCCCCGCGCATTTTATGGCGGGCCGGACATATCTGAGGCAGGGAAACGATCTCGCCGCATTGCCGTCGCTCCAAGCCGCGTTAAAACTGGCTCCGGATAATTTTCAACTGGTGATCTTCACCGGGCGCGTGTTGTCATCTGATCAGAATCCGCAGGTGCGTGACGGGGCCACGGCGTTGGCGCTGGCAGACCAGGCCCGCAAAATTGCGGGCAGCCCTCATCCGCTCGTGCTGGACACGCTGGCGATGGCGCTGGCCGAGTCCGGGCGCTTCGCGGAGGCGGTGCAGGCCGAGCAGCAGGCGGTGACCCTGGCGCTGCCGTCCGGGACGAATGGCGATGCCGCCGCCATGCAAGCGCGGCTGGACCAATATCAAAACCATGTGGCGTGGCGCGAAACGTTTGCGAAATGACCTGATTTTTATTGCGGTGAAATATGTCTTTTCTTAACGTCAGCAGGTCTGGAAGGTTTCCCGTAGAGTAAAATGAACGTCATTCTTAAAACCGAAAAGCTGCGTGTGGAATACCGCAGCCGTGAATTCCGTCAGACATCCAAAGTCGCT
>DASZCA010000012.1:0-13591 GCA_035943555.1 Verrucomicrobiia bacterium | reverse complement strand
TTCCAAGGCTCCCATCAGCGATTCGTTGAAAGCCATGGCCAATCCGCCCGACATCATCCTGGTCGGCACGCCCAATCCCGACCAGATGATCCAGGCCGCCACGGTCGTCGGTTCGCTGATCGCCCCGCAGGATTCCTCCCTCAAACCGCGCGATTTTCACGGCCACAAAATCTTTACGATCGCCATGCGCGCCCAGCGCACGGCCGGTGGCGGCAGCATTCCGCAACCGCCATTGCTCTTGAGTTCCGCCAACGGCTACGTCGCCTTCACCACCGATGCGGGCATCTTGGAAGAATATCTGCGCAGTGCGGACTCCAGCACGAAACCGTTGCGGGAAACCGCCGGCCTCAGCGATGCCGCCGCGCACGTGGGTGGCACCGGCACCGGCCTCTTCAGCTACCAGAACCAGCGCGAAAGCGTCCGCATCTCCTTCAAACTGTTCAAAAACGCGATGACCACGGACCCGACCATGAAGATGATCCCGCTGGAACTGCGCCAATGGGCTGATTTCTCCCTGCTGCCGGACTTTGACGCCGTCTCGAAGTATTTTTACATGTCCGTCTTCACCGGCAGTTCCGCCAGCGACGGCCTGACTCTAAAAATCTTCACTCCGCGCCCGCCCCAGTTGAACTGATTCTGATAAAGACATCGCGGGAATCCGCATTGGTGGTGTTTTTCGAGCCCTGTCGCGCCGTAGCTGGCGAAGGCGGATGCGAAAAACCCGTCGCCGAGCCTAGCGTCAGGCGACGGAACAGAACTGTCCAAGCAACCAAAAATTCCACCCACAATGATGCAAGGTAGGGCGCGTCGCTCCGCGCGCGCCGTCGCTTGCCAACCAGATCACCGTCAAACCCGAAAGCCCTCCTTCCAAAAACGCTTTTGACTTCCCAAGTTCATGGGGCATCGGACATTCACTTCCCCGCCTCCTCCGTCTTAAAACACGGCGCCAATTCCGGCACCGCCTTCGCCAGCCCCGTAACCACCAGCTTCGCGAAAACCACGCTCCCCTTCGCATTCAGGTGCGTGTTATCAACCTTGTCCATCACGTTGGTCCCCGTGACCACCGCGCTCAACTCGTTGCACTTCTCGCGCCCCAGTTGCTCGCACAATTCCTTGCTGCTGGCGTGCAGATCGATCAATGGCACATTTTTCTCCGCCGCGATCTGCTTCACCACCTCCACATAAGGCACCAGGCTGGAGGTGATTTTGCCATCGCCATTCTTGTCCCATGACCGCCGGACCAGTGATGTCACCAGCACCGGCTTGGCGCCGATGGCCCGCGTCTCGTCCACATAACGCATCATGTTGGCGCGATACGTCGTCTCCGGCTGCGTCTCGCGGTCCGGCCCCTTGCCCGGCTCGTCATTGTGGCCGAACTGGATGAGATAATAATCTCCCTTCAACGCCAGCGCATTCGTCCACCGCCCCTCGGCCATGAAACTTTTTGAACTGCGTCCGTTCGCCGCGGTATTGATGCATTCCGCCTTGTCCGTCAGCAATTTCTTAAAACCCGTGCCCCAGCCTGTCCGGTCATTCACCGTCGAATCGCCCACCAAGATGATTTTGACCTTCGCCGGCTTGGCCTCATCCGCCGCCAGCGCGCCAAAAGAACACATCAAGGCCGCAGCGAGGAGAAAAACTTTGAATTTCATGCCCAATGGTAGCCGCCAGCACCGCCCGGTGTATTTCCATTTTCTGCAAACCGGATTGAAATTTTGGCGAATTTCATCGAAAAAACATCGCATTTTACCGGTTTTGCACCCTTTCGAAAAATTATTTAAATAATAGTTGACCGTCTAGTCCACTATGTTATTGTGTCTACATGGAAGCGGCACTGATGCCACTTCTTAACCAACTAATAGATTATGGGCCGTGTAAGCGATGCCAAAGTAAAATTGATGGATGCCGTTCTGGAGCTGATCTGGACCGGTTCCTATGGCACCACGACCATTGATCACATCTGCGACAAGGCCGGTGTCAAAAAGGGCAGCTTTTACTATTTTTTCGATTCCAAAGCCCAACTGGCCGCCGAAGCCTTGGATGCAAGCTGGCAGGATCGCCGGGTTGAGCTGGATCAGATTTTTTCGGCCATCGTTCCCCCGTTGGAACGTTTGCAGAAATACTGCGAGTTCAACTACCGGGTTCAGGGCGAAATCAAAGCCCAGTATGGCCGGGTGCTCGGTTGCCCGCAGGTTTCTTTGGGTTGCGAAGTCTGCACCCAGGAAGATGCGTTGCAGAAGAAAATCCAGTCGATCATGGATTACAAACACAAGTACATTGAGTCGGCCATCCGTGACGCCAATGCCGCCGGCCTGCTAAATGTATCTGATCCGGCAAAAATGGCCCGCATGGCGATGGCATATCTCCAAGGCCTGATGACGCAGGCGCGCATTCAGAATAACTTGGAAACGTTGCGTGAAATGGCCCCCGGCCTGTTCAGTTTGCTGGGTGTTAAAGAGACCGAAACCACGACCGTTTGATTTTAGATTTTTTTTGAACCGATACTTTACTAAATAGACAACTATTAAAACAAATATGAATACGACCACCACCGAAAACAAGAATAGCTTAACCAACGGAAAAACCTTCACCGCCGCCTGCCTCGGCGCTTGCGAGAAGATTGCCAAGCAGATTGGCCAAGCCAAGGACAGCCTCGTCGCCGAATTCAAGGGCGCGTTCCAAAACCAGGAACTCACCCTTCAGTTCGCCATTGCCGAGGCAGATGCCCTCGCCCGGCAGACGGAATATCCGCACCTGCTCTTCCCCGTCCTCGCCACCGAGAAACTTCAGGCCGCCGCCTACCGGCAGTCACGCCAGCACTATGTGCGGCAAAGCTCCCCGGTCTACGCCTTCGCGGCGTGAACCGGGCTGCGGCCCTGACCCAAACCAAAACCTATCACCCACCACAAAACCATGAACCAGAATTTTGTCCGTCCCTTGTTGCTCGCCCTCACCGCCACGGTCGCCGCCGGTTTCGTCACCGGCTGCAGCCACGCCGTGGCCCAATCGCAGCCCCCGCCGCCGCCGTCCGTGACGGTCGCCGCCGCGCAGCAAAAACAGATTGTTGAGTGGAGCGAATTCACCGGCCGCACCGAGCCGGTTGAATCCGTCGATATCCGCCCGCGCGTTTCTGGCTACATCCAGGAAGTGCGCTTCAAATCTGGCCAGTTGGTCACCAAGGGCGATGTCCTCTTCATCATCGACCCTCGTTTCAACCAGGCCGCCTATGATCAACGCGAAGCGGTGTACGAACAGGCCAAGAGCGAGAACGACCGCACCGAAAACCTGCTCAAGAACAACGCCATTTCCAAGGAAGAAGCCGGCGCGCGCCAAGCCCGCTACCTCGCCGCCAAGGCCGATCTGGAATCCGCCAAGCTCGACCTGGAATACACCGAAGTCCGCGCGCCGATCAGCGGACGCGTCAGCCGCGCGCTGTTGACCGAGGGTAATTATGTCAGCGGGATCGCCGGTGCCGCCTCGCTGCTGACCACGCTCGTCTCCGTCGACCCCGTCTATGTCTACGCGACCATCGATGAAGATTCCTATCTGAAATACAACAATCTCGTTCACGCTCAAAAGCTGGATGCCGATAGCGACGGCCATGTGCCGGTTCAACTTCAACTCGCTGATGAAACCGAGTTCTCGCACCAGGGCTACATCGAGTCCTTCGACAACCGCCTGGACCCGAACACCGGCAGCATCCTCGTGCGCGCCGTGTTCACCAATGAGAACGACCGCCTCGTGCCCGGACTCTTCGCGCACATCCGCATTCCGCTGAGCGAACGTCATGACGTGGTGCTGGTCGATGAACGCGCCATCGGCACCGATCAGGCGCAGAAATTCGTCCTCACCGTCACCGCCACCAATACGGTCGCTTACCGTCAGGTGGAACTCGGACCGCTGGCCGATGGCAAACGCATCGTGCGTTCCGGCCTCTCCGCCGGCGAAAAAATCGTCGTGAATGGTCTCCAACGCGTTCGCCCCGGCATGCCCGTGACGCCCGAACCGGAACCGGTGGCCGCCGTGAAACCCGTCCCGCAAAAGCTCGCCCAGCGCTGAGCTTCCCTGCCCTAAAAACCCAATCCAACCTGAACCTGTTAGAAGTATGAACTTTTCCGATTACTTCATTAGACGTCCCATCTTTGCCGGCGTCCTCTCCATCGCCATTTTTGTGATGGGCCTCATCGCGCTCTTCGCCCTGCCGATCAGCGAATACCCCGAAGTCGTGCCGCCGACCATTGTCGTGCGGGCGACCTACCCCGGCGCCACGCCGAAGACCATCGCCGAAACCGTCGCTTCGCCGCTCGAACAGGCCGTCAACGGCGTCGAAGGCTCGCTCTACATGTTCTCCCAAGCGACCGGCGATGGCGTCATGACGCTCACCGTCACCTTTGCCCTCGGCACCGATCCCGACAAAGCCCAGGTGCAGGTGCAAAACCGCGTGTCGCAAGCATTGCCCAAATTGCCAGAAGAAGTCCGCGACCTCGGCGTCACCACCACCAAGCAATCTCCCGATCTCACGATGGTCGTCCACTTGTTCTCGCCGGATAACCGTTACGACAAGGTCTATATCCGCAACTACGCCACCTTGCAGATCAAGGACGCCCTGGCCCGCATCCCCGGCGCCGGTGATGTCGAACTGTTCGGCTCCGGCGATTACGCCATGCGTATCTGGCTCAACCCGGACAAGGTCGCCGCGCGCAATCTGACGGCCAGCGATGTCGTCGCCGCCATCCGCGAACAAAACGTGCAGGTCGCCGGCGGTGTGATCGGCCAGCAGCCGCTCAGCGCCCCGGTGAACTTCGAGATGCAGGTGAATGTCAAAGGCCGCCTCATCTCCGAGGAAGAATTTGGCAACATCGTCATCAAGACCGGTGAGAACGGTGAAAAGACCCTGCTCAAAGATGTCGCCCGCATCGAACTCGGTGCCGGCAGCTATGCCTTGCAATCCTTGCTGAACAACAAGACCGCCGTGGCGATCCCCATCTTCCAGACGCCCGGCGCCAATGCGTTGGACCTCTCCAAGAATGTTCGCGCCAAGATGGTGGAATTGAAAAAGAGCTTCCCCGAAGGCTTGGACTACGACGTGGTGTATGACCCGACCGTGTTCGTCCGCCACTCCATCGAGGCAGTGATCCACACGTTGCTGGAGGCGATCCTCCTCGTCGTGATCGTCGTCATCATCTTCTTGCAAACCTGGCGTGCGGCGATCATTCCGCTGGCCGCCGTGCCGGTATCGCTCATCGGTACGTTCACGGTCATGCACGCGTTCGGCTTCAGCATCAACGCGCTCTCCCTGTTCGGCCTCGTGCTGGCCATCGGCATCGTGGTGGATGACGCCATCGTCGTCGTCGAAAACGTGGAACGCAACATCGCCCGCGGCCTTTCGGCATTCGACGCCGCCCGGCAAGCGATGCGCGAAGTCACCGGCCCCATCGTGGCCACGGCGCTCGTGCTGTGCGCGGTGTTCGTGCCGACGGCATTCATCACCGGCCTCACCGGCCAGTTCTACAAGCAGTTCGCGCTGACCATCGCCATCTCGACGGTGATCTCCGCGTTCAATTCACTCACGCTCTCCCCCGCCCTCTGCGCGGTCTTGCTGAAAGATCATCACGCCCCCAAGGACGTGGTTTCACGCATCATGGAGAAAGGCCTCGGCTGGTTCTTCAATCCGTTCAACCGCGTGTTCGCCTGGGCCGGTGAAAAATATTCCGCCGGCGTCGCCACGGTGCTGCGCAAAAGCGTCATCGCCCTGATTGTTTACGGCGGCCTGGTCTTCCTGACCGGCTGGAGCTTCAACAAGATTCCGACCGGTTTCGTGCCCACGCAGGACAAGCAATACCTTGTGGCCTTCGCGCAATTGCCGGACGGTTCCTCGCTGGATCGCACGGAAGCCGTCATCCGCAATATGTCGGACATCGGCATGAAGTTGCCCGGCATCGAAAGCGCAGTCGCCTTCCCCGGCTTGAGCATCAGCGGGTTCAGCGTGGCTCCCAATGCAGGCATTGTCTTCTTCACCTTGAAACCCTTTGATGAACGCAAAAGCGCGAACTTGAGCGGCCCGGCCATCACCGCCGCGTTGAATCAGAAACTGAGCGTCATCAAAGATGCGTTCGTCCTCGCCGTGCCACCGCCCGCCGTCATGGGTCTCGGCACGATCGGTGGTTTTAAATTGTATGTGGAAGATCGGGCCGATGTCGGCTACGACGCGCTGTATCAAAATCTGCAGGGTGTCATCGGCAAGAGCCGGGCCACTCCCGGCCTCGCGGGAACCTTCTCAGGCTTTACCGTGAACGTGCCGCAGTTGGATGCAGACGTCGACCGTGTGAAAGCCAAGCTCCAGGGCGTGCCGTTGCAAAATCTCTTCGAGACCATGCAGATCTATCTCGGTTCGCTGTATGTGAACGACTTCAATAAATTCGGACGCACCTATGAAGTCATCGCGCAAGCGGACGCTCCCTTCCGCGCCCATGCCGAGGACATCACCCGCCTCAAAACACGCAATGACAAAGGCGATATGGTCCCGCTCGGCGCCATCGTCAAAGTCACCGAAACACACGGTCCCGACCGCGTGATGCGCTACAACGGTTATCCGGCAGCGGAGATCAACGGTGGTCCCGCGCCCGGCTACAGTTCCGGCCAGGCCGAAGCGCTCATGTCCAAGCTTGCCACGGACAACCTGCCGCGCGGCATGACGTATGAGTGGACGGAACTCACCTACCAGCGAATCCTCGCGGGCAACGCAGCCCTGTTGGTCTACCCGCTATGTTTGCTGCTCGTGTTCCTCGTGCTCGCGGCATTGTATGAAAGCTTCCGCTTGCCGTTGGCCATCATCTTGATCGTGCCGATGTGCTTGCTGTTCGCCATCACCGGCGTCTGGCTCAAGGGCGGCGATAACAACATCTTCACGCAGATCGGCCTTATCGTGTTGGTCGGCCTCGCGTGCAAGAACGCCATCCTGATCGTCGAATTCGCCAAGCAGAAACAAGACGAAGGTATGACACCCTTCGCCGCCGCCATCGAGGCGTGCCGCTTGCGCTTGCGCCCCATCTTGATGACCAGCATCGCGTTCATCGCGGGTGTGTTCCCGCTCGTCGTCGCCAGCGGTGCCGGTGCCGAAATGCGCCAGGCGATGGGTGTCGCCGTGTTCTCCGGTATGATCGGGGTCACGCTGTTTGGCCTGTTCCTCACGCCGGTGTTCTATGTCACCTTGATGAAGCTCGGTGCGAAGAAAAAAGCGGCCACGACTCCGGAACATAAAAGCAATAAAGCCACTCTGCCCGGCGCCAGCACGGCAACCGTCGGCATCATCACCGCCGTTCTGCTCCTCAGCTTCGCCTCCGCACAAGCCGGCATCCTGACGGTCGGCCCGGATTACAAGGCGCCGAGCAATTCCGTTCCGACCAGCTACAAGGCGGCGGATTTGGGCAATTGGAAAGTCGGCCAGCCGCTCGATGGCGTGACCAAGGGCGATTGGTGGACGGTGTTCGGCGATGACACCTTGAACACCTTGGAATCGCAAGCCGCGCATTCCAACCAGGAACTCCAGGCCGCCATCGCCCGGGTGGATCAGGCGCGCGCCACCGCCCGTGTCGCGCGGGCCGACCTGTTGCCCAGCCTCTCGGCGGACCCGAGCTATGTCCGCCAGCGTTACTCGCCGAACGCCAATCCCAGCTTCGGCGCCATCACGGCCAACACGTTCAGCACCCCGCTGGATTTGAGTTACGAAGTCGATCTCTGGGGCCGCGTCCGCCGCGGCTTTGAAAGCGCCCGCGCCGATGCGCAAGCGTCCATCGCCACCTACTTCAACGTATTGCTCACGCTCCAGTCCGATGTCGCGCAGAACTATTTCTCGCTGCGCTCTTTGGACGCGGAGATCGCCACCGTCGACGGCACCGTGGCCCTGCGTAAAGAACAGGTGAAGCTGGTGCACGACCGTTTTGACAGTGGCATCGGCAACCAGTTGGATGTCGCCCAGGCGGAAACCGAACTCGCCACGACCGAAGCCGAAGCCGCCTCGCTCGCGCAGAAACGCGACCAGATGGAAAACGCCATCGCCATCCTCGTCGGCGAAAATCCGGCGGACTTCCGCCTCGCCGCCCTGCCCGAAGCGGACAAGAAATGGAATCCCCAGCCGCCCGCCATCCCCGCCGGCCTGCCCGCCGACTTGCTTGAACGTCGCCCGGACGTGGCCGCCGCCGAGCGCAACCTCGCTTCCGCCAATGCCAAGATCGGTGTCGCCAAGGGTTCGTTCTTCCCCGTCGTCACGCTCACCGGTTCCGGTGGTTACCTGAGCGGCGATGTCGAAAGCCTGTTCAATTGGGGCAGCCGCGCGTGGTCTTTCGGACCCAGCGTGTCCCTCCCGATTTTTGCCGGTGGCCGCAATCTGGCGAACCTGAAGCACGCGAAATCTGCCTACGACGAATCCGTCGCCCTCTATCGTCAGCAAGTGCTCGTCGCCTTTGGCGATGTAGAAAACAGCCTGTCCGGCATCCGCCATCTCGGCGACCAGTCGGCCGCGCAATCCCGCGCCGTGGTCTTTGCCCGCCAGGCCGCCGACCTCGCCGACGAACGTTATCGCTCCGGCATCGTCGCCTACCTCTCGGTGGTGGATGCCAATCGTGACGCCCTCGCCGCCGAACGTGCCAACGCCCAACTCGCCGGCCAGCGCCTCATCGCCACTGTGCAACTCATCAAGTCCCTCGGCGGCGGCTGGAGCGAACAACAGGTGTTCGCCAGTTCCAGCACCCGCAGCACCGCCCTGGCCACCTCAACCGCCAACAAATGATGAAAATTGTCGACGTCAATTCGGATAATTTCCGACGCGAAGTCTTGGAAGCCAGTCAGCCCGTCGTCGTTGATTTCTGGGCGGCGTGGTGTGGACCGTGCAAGGCGCTCACGCCGGTGCTTGAAGAGATCGCCCAAGAACACGGCGGCCGCGTGAAGGTCGCCAAGGTCAACGTGGATGAAAATCCCGCGCTCGCCGAGCAACATCATGTGCAATCCATCCCGACTCTCGTGTACTACCACAACGGCCTGATCCACGACCAGTTCGTCGGTGTCGCGAGCAAGAACGCCATAATCACGCGTCTGGAAACGCTGGGAGCCCGGTCATGAATGTTCTCCCGGCATTCAGAGCAACGCTTGTTCCGCCCGCGGATGCCGGATTCAAAACGTCGCCGGCCGAACCGGACGATCTGTCTGCGCAGAATAAAATCGTGTATCCAGCTCTGCTCCAGCGCAAATGGGGAGCTGGAATATTTGCTTCCAGTTCACAACATCCGCCTCGCCAAGGCGTACACCGGTTCAATACCGGACCTTATCCGCTTTCGTTTGCCATTCAGTGAATACCTTCAACGCCTCCGGGCGCAGCAGTTGTTTCATCGGGATGAGCCGCTTTGAGATCGGCTTTGCCACCTCACGGTAGATCAGGTCGTCGTCAAAAGCGATTTTCGCCGCGTCCTTGCGGGTGTTCGCGTAATAAACTTTTTGAAAACGCGCCCAATAGATGGCCGAGAGGCACATGGGGCACGGCTCGCAGCTGGTGTAGAGCTCGCAGTCGTCGAGCTGAAACGTTTTCAGCCGACGGCAGGCATCGCGGATCGCCGTGACTTCGGCGTGCGCCGTCGGATCGTTGGAGGACGTGACCTGGTTCCAACCGCGCCCGACGATTTTGCCTTTGCGCACCACGACCGCACCAAACGGTCCGCCGCAATTGGCCCGCATCTTGGAAAGCGACAGCCGGATGGCCGCCCGCATAAATTGCTCCTTCATGGTTTTATTTTAAACAAGGAAGGGATGGATTGCACTTGGATTTTTGAACACCCATGCAGCCTGCTACTTTTTGGAGCTTGAGATTTGAAGTTTCTCTGGCCTGTCACGCCGAAGCCTTGGCAAAGGCGGAAGCTTGGATGTTGTTTTTTGGAGCTTTCCCAAACAACAACCTTAAACTGTTCATCACCACAATCACCGTGCTGCCCTCATGTCCCACCACGCCGATGGTCAGCGGAATTTTTCCCAGCATCGCAAACGTCACCAGCACCACCACGGTACCGAGCGAGATGAACAGGTTTTGCTTGATGACCCGGCTGGCCCGCTGGCTCAGGCGAAAAGCGGCCAGAAAATTTTCCAAACGGTCATGCATCAGCACCACGTCCGCTTGCTCCAGCGCTGCGTCGGAACCGCGCGCGCCCATGGCCACGCCGATGTGCGCAACTGCCAGACTCGGCGCATCGTTCACGCCATCACCGATCATCGCCACGCGCTTGCCCTGCCCGCTTAATTCGCGGATGGCGGCGACCTTTTCCTCGGGTTTCAGCCCGGCGCGCACGTCATCCAGTTTCAATTCCGACCGCAGATGTTCAGCCGCCGCGCGGTTATCGCCGGTCAATACAACCGACTTTAAACCTTCATGCCGCAAATCTTCGATAACTGATGCGGCCTGCGGACGGATATCATCGCGCAAAACGATGCGCCCCAGCAAATCGCCCGCCGCCACCCACACTTCTGAAGTGCCGACTGCATTTGGTGCGCTTGTTTGCGCACCAGTCTCTGCATCAGCCAAAGATTCGCTCCCGGTCAAAGTTTGGCGTTCCAATACCCAGGCGCGTTTGCCGAGAAACACATCCCGCCCCTCATGCTTGGCCTGCAAGCCTTGCCCGGTGACAGATTCAAACTTGGGAAATTCAATCACCGTCAATCCCTGCCGCTTGCCGTGCAACGTGATGGCGCGGGCCAGCGGATGCGTGGACAGTTTTTCTAGCGAGTATGCCAGCCGGGCGATTTCGTTTTCGCGACCGGCCGGAAAGCTTTCAATTTTCTCCACCCGCAGTTCGCCCGTGGTCAGCGTACCGGTCTTATCCAGACAAACAATGTCCACTGCGGCTAGTTTTTCCACCGCCGCGCCGCCACGAAACAAAATGCCATTCCGGGCGCTCCACGCGATCGCCGCCAGCACCGCGCTCGGAATGGAAAGCACCAAGGCGCAAGGCGAAGAAACGACGAGTAACGTCATCGTCCGGTAAAATGCGCTGTGCACCACCGCCGTCGACGCGAACGCCGCCAGCCCGAATCCCAGCCACCAGACAAAGAACATCGTCAACGACAGGCCAAGCGCGCCGTAGGTGTAATACGTGCTGAACTTGTCCGCGAAGCGCTGGGCCGGCGCTTTTTGATGCTGCGCCTCCTTGATCAACGTGATGATCTTTTGCAACGAGCTTTCGGCGGCGGGTTTGGTGACGATGACTTCCACTGCGCCCCAAAGACTGATGGTGCCGGCAAACACACCATCACCCGCTATTTTTTCCACCGGCGCCGCCTCACCGGTCAAATTGGATTCATCCGCTGCCGTGGCACCCTTGAAGATTTCCGCATCCACCGGAAATTGTGAGCCGGGTTTGATGAGTAGACGTGCGCCGGGACGAAGGCTTTCCACCGGAACTTCCTTCTCGTTCCCATTGGCATCGATCGTCGTCGCCGTTTTCGGAGCATCCCGGAACAGGGAACGGATTTCTTTTTGCGTACGGCCCAACGCGTAATGTTCCAGCGCGCCGGAAAAGGAGAACAAGAACAGCAACGTCGCACCCTCCGCCCACGCACCGATGCATGCCGCGCCCACGGCCACGGCCAGCATCAGGAAATGCACATCCAGCACGCGCTTTTGCAAACGTTCCCAAACTTCTTCTGCCGGATAAAATCCACCGGCCAGATAGGCGGCGGCAAAAGCAAACACCTTGTAATGTACCGGCAAGGCGAACGCCGCGAGCAGGCCAAGCCCGCCGCAGAGGACCGCCGCGACCATCTGCATCTTCCATTCATCCGGATCATGATCGTGGTCGTCGTGATCCGGGATCTCCATCGTGCGCACCTCGATGCGCGGAAACGGCAAATCGCGCCAGCGCCAAAATTTGGGCGCGGTCGGGCAGGTCACGCGGGCGATGGTCGTGGCATCACCGTCGCGGCGGATGGTGAAACGTTTCCGTTCCGCCTCGGACAGCGGCGAGCCGCAGGTGTCGCAATCACCCCCGCTGGAAAGTAACGAGCAGGCGTGGTCGGGATTGGCATTCTGCGCCGACTGGATTTTTCCGGTCAGACGTTGCGCGAGCTTTTCGACATCGGCACGCCCCAACGTGGCGACGGAAAGTTTCTTATGGGCGGCATCAAACGTCACCGCTTCCAGCGCGGATTCCTCCGCCAATGTATCGGTGACGGAACGCGCCAGGCAGCCGTCGCCATGCCCGTGGGCATGCCCCGGTTCCTGTTTTTGGCCTGAACTCATCGCTTCATTAGTAGCATAGGAATGACACAGGTGCGACGAAATAGTTTTTACTGGACTTGCCGTAAATTTTGGCGCATTTGAAGGTCACAACATCACCTTGAAATGAAAAAAATATTCGCCCTGACCGCCTTGACGCTCTTGACGCTGGCCACCGCCCAAGCCCAACCCCAACCCCAACCCCACCGTGGCGGCTCCACCGGCGGCCCGCATTTCGGCGCCGCCCTGGCCAAACTGTTCGGTGACAACCAGACCTTCACCGCCCAGATGGAATTTGAAACCGCCGATCCAAGTTCCCCCGCTTCCGGTCACACCATGACGGTGCCCGGGAAAATGAGCTTTGATACCGGCAAATCCCGTTTCGAAATGAACCTTTCCGACATCAAGGGCTCCAAGATGCCGCCCGAAGCCGCCGCCCAGATGAAAGCCATGGGCATGGATACGATGGTGACCATCTCCCGCCCGGACAAAAAAACCGCTTACATCATCTATACCGGCATGCAGAGCTATGTGGAAACTCCGCTGACGGATGCCACTGACACCGCCACGGCGGATGATTTCAAGACTGAGATCACGGAACTCGGCAAAGAAACCGTGGACGGCCATGATTGCGTGAAAAACAAGGTCGTGGTCTCGGACAAGGACGGTAACAAACATGAATCCACCGTGTGGGATGCGACGGACCTGAAAAAATTCCCGGTGAAGATCGAATCCACCGAACAGGGGCGCAAAACTGTGATGACGTTCAAAAACGTCACCTTCAGCAAGCCGGACGCGGGCAATTTTGAGATACCCGCCGGTTTCACCAAATACGCCACTCCGCAGGAGATGGTGCAGGCCGTGATGATGAAACAAATGGGCGGCAATGGCATGATGGGGCGCCCGCCCGGCCAGTGAACTTTGCTCAAACTTGAACAAAGGCCGGCGCAAGCCGGCCTTTTTCATTGGCGCGATGCCAAGATTTGCCAAGCGCCCGCCGTGCCTCTAAACTGGCCCGGCAAGGTGGCAACCAAAACCTGTCCGAATCAATTTATGAGCGAACGCACGTCCGGCAGTTGTAACACAGCCAATCAGACGGTCATCCGCTGGGTCGAAGCCCAGGTCAAACTCTGCCAGCCGGACCGCGTTTATTGGTGCGACGGCTCGGAGACGGAAAAGGAAGCGTTGACCGCCGAGGCCGTGGCCCAGGGCATCCTCGTCAAACTGAACCAGGAAAAATTGCCGGGCTGCTACTACCATCGTTCCAATTCCAACGACGTCGCACGCGTGGAGCAATGCACCTTCATCTGCACGCCGATGCAGGATGATGCCGGTCCG
>DASZCA010000011.1:0-6982 GCA_035943555.1 Verrucomicrobiia bacterium | reverse complement strand
CGATACCGGCCGGGTCGCCTAGGGTCAGGCCGAGGGCTGGTTGGGTGACGCTCATGCTCTTCCGTTCAACAACTGCAATTCCGCCATCTGGGTGCGGATTTTTTCCACTTCGAGTTTCGGCAGCGAGAGCAGCGGCGGCAGAACGTCCGGCGTGCAAAGGCCGCGGCAATGGACGGCGGCTTTCAAGGCGGCGAGCGATTCGTTCAACGTGCGGCCTTTCTGATACAGCGCGGCGACGGCGCTCATACGGGCATAGTGCGATTCTACCGCGCCCCAGTCGGCCGTTTGCGCGGCGACACAGAGTTGATGGCAGACCTCGGGAATCAAGTTGCCGACGCTGGGGACGATGCCATCCGCGCCGAGCTTCAGACCTTTTTCCATGAGCGCACCGACGCCGATGAACACGGAGAAATCTTTTTTGCCGCCAAAGCGTTTTAGCAATTCTTCCACACGTTGGGGGTTGTTCTCGGAATCCTTGATGCCGGCAAGACGTGGGTGGCCAAGCAAGCTTTCGACGGCGTCCAAGGGAATGGAAACACCGGTCGTTGCGGGCATGTTGTAGATGAGCAGCGGGCCGGCGACGCGGTCCAGCAACGTTTTGAACCAGCCGCCCAATTTTTCCAGCGGCACTTTTTCCGAAATGGGCGGATGGGCGACGACGCCATCGGCGCCGACCTGGAAAAATTCGTTCACGCGATCCATTTCCGCGAGCCGGACATCACCGAGGCCGACGAAAATAAGAGTGCGTTTGTTGGCGCGCTTGACGGTGAGTTCGACCAATTTTTTATGCAAGGCGCGCGGGACATAGGCGCCTTCGCCCGTGGTGCCGAGCACGAAAATGCCCTCAACGCCGCCGGCGATCTGCGAATCCACCAGCCGGTTCAGCGCCGCCCCGTCGAGCGTTCCCTGCGCCGTGAACGGCGTGACCAGCGGTACGACCGCCCCGTGATATTTCGATCCGTTTTTCATGTTCAAAAGGTTGCCTCGTATATCGCCACCGCGTCGGCTTCTGTGACCGGGCGGAGGTTGTTTTTCAGGAGCCGGGTCACTTGCATCGCAGATTTCGCCATGGCGGGAATCGCGGTGCGCGGGATGGCCAGCTCGGAAAGTTTTTGTGGAACGCCGCAATCGCGGGAAAGTTTCGCTAGAAATTCCACACCGTGTTCCGCCGTGGTGTGAGATGAGCCATTGCGGGCGACGCCAAGGGCCACGGAAATGTCCGCGTAGCGTTCCGGTGCGGCGGAAAAATTAAAGCGGGACACATGCGGCAACAGCAGCGCATTCGCCACGCCGTGTGCGATATGGAAACGGCCGCCGAGCGGATACGACAGCGCATGCACTGCGGCGGTGTTCACCGGGCCGAGGCACAGACCACCGTACAGGCTGCCCAATGCGAGCGCGGTGCGAGCGGCGACGTTTTGGCCATCTTTCACTGCGGCCAACAGGTTGGCGGAGATCAATTCGATGCCGCGCGTGGCGTAGGTGTCGGTGATCGGGTGGGCAAATTTGTTCGCGTAGGCTTCGATGCAATGCGTGAGGGCATCAAGGCCGGTGGCGGCGGTGACATCGGGCGGAACGGAGAGCGACAGCAGCGGGTCGATGAAGGCGGCGTCCGGCACGAGATGCGGGCTGATGACGCCTTTTTTTAATTCATCCGCCGTATCCAACAAAATGGCGTTCGGCGAGACTTCCGCGCCAGTGCCCGCCGTCGTAGGCAGGCAGACGAGCGGTAGTTCGCGTGAGGACAACAGATTGATGCCGAACACTTCCGCGAGGGTTTGCTGGCTGCGCGCGAGGGCGGCGATGAGTTTGGCGACATCGATCGCGCTGCCGCCGCCGATGGCGAGGACGGCATCGATGTTTTCACCGCGGGCGGCGGCGAGGGCGGTTTCGAAAAATTCGCGGGAAGGTTCGGGCGGAACGGGCTGGCCTTCGATCACCGCGCAACCGGCTTGCTTCAAGGCGGTGACGATGAAATCAAGCTGCGGGCGGACGGATTTGCTCGTGACGAGCAGCACACGCTTGGCGCCGCGCTGGGCGAAGATCTCGACGCAATTCACGGCGCAACCGTTGCCGAAAACGATGCGGGCGGGTTGGAGGAGCGTGATCATGCTCATGGGTTCACCTCCGCCGCCGTGGGGGGCATCATCATTTTATCGCCCACTGTTTTCCGTTTTTCCAACCAGCCCCAGAACGTCCATTCGCTTTTCACGTTCAAGTCCGCGGGGAAGCACAGGCTGGCGCCGTAACCGACGACGAGCACGATGACGTGGGCGATGACGCCGATCATCACGTCAGGCCAGGTGTAATTCCACGCGGGCAGGACGATGATGTGATATTTTTTACAGGTCAGGGACGCCCACGCGGTAAATATTAACGCGGCGATCAGACCAATCCACAAGCCTTGGCGGTTGGCGCGCCGTGTAAAGAAGGCCAACAGAAACATGCCTGCCAGACCACCGCCCAAAATGGAAGCGGCCGCGTAATATAATGTCAGCGCGTTATCGCCTTTCCACGCGATGAAGGAACCGATGGCCACGGCGATGGAGCCGCAAATGGCGATGATCATTTTCCCGATGAACAGGCGCTGGCGGTCGGTCGACTGCGGGCGGAGGCGGCGGTAATAATCTTCCACGCCGACGGCGGAGAGACAGTTCAGATCGGAGGACATCGTGGACATGGCGGCGGAAAAAAGGGCGGCGATGAAAATGCCGGCGAGACCGGCGGGAATTTTTGTCGTGAGGAAAAATGGAAAAACATAACCGGGATTGAGCTTGCCGGAGGCGTCATACAGCCAAGGCGCAAAGGTTTCGCCGGAGAGTTTGTAGTATGCCCACAACAAGGTGCCGATGAGCATGAAGGCGGTCCACGCGGGGATGCACAGCACCGCGCCGAGCACAACGCCCTTCAGGGCGGCGCGATCACTTTTGGCGACGAGGTAGCGTTGCACGAGCGTCTGATCGGCCGCGTATTTTTGCAGATACCAGAAGGCGCCGAAGAGGATCATGACCCAGAAATTTTTGTCATCGGACAGGTCAAAATTAAAATGGCCGAGGCTGAATTTGTTGTTATCGGATGCAAGATGGAACGCCGCGCTACCGCCGCCGGGCATGATGTTCAGCAACACGCCAATGACGACCGCGATGCCGATCAATTTGATAATGCCCTGCAACACTTCCGTCCAGATGACCGCCTGCAAGCCGCCGACGAGGGTGTACGCGATGGTCAGGAGGCCGACGATGATGATGACTTGATAGGGATTCCAGCCGGTCATGCCGCAGATGGCGGTGGTGATGGTGAACAGGACGAAACCCATCTTGGAAAAATGGCCCGCCGAGAACGCCAGCGCACTGTACGCGCGCGCCCCGTAGCCGAAGCGTTTTTCAAAATATTCATACGCGCTCATGCCGACGGCGTGGCGGAAGAACGAGATCAACGTGGTGCCGAGCAACAACAGGATGCCCACCGCCATGAAGCCGGGGACGAGCTGGTTCCAATCGCCGCTGTAGGCCGCGCCGGGATAGGCGATGAAGGTGATGCTGCTGATGATGGTGGCGAAGATGGACAGGCCCATCGCCCAAAACGGGATGGAACGGCTGGCGACGAAATAGGTTTCGGTATTGGTCTGGCGCCGCGCGAAGCGCAGGCCGATGGCGGCCACCGCGATGAAGTAAATCGCGATGACGAGGAGATCCAAGGGGCGGAGGGTGTTCATGAGGAGACACCTCTTTCCCGAACCCGCAAACAGTTCAAAGCTCTTGGGATAATTTGTTTAACGCTCGCCCTCTCCCCCGGGGAGAGGGGGAATTGGTTCCAGCGTGCTGGCAATATGGTGACGGTTTGGTTCGCGTGAGCGAAGCGCGATACCTTCTGAGCGCTTCGGGCACCCCTCACCCTACCCTCTCCCCTCGGAGGGGAGAGGGAACGCCGGTTGTCGCACACTGGCGAAATGGTGGCGTGGTGGCTCATGGGGTTAGCGCTCCATTCGCAAAGGTGGCTTTTGAACTGAGCGTGCCGTCTTCGTTCCACTGTGTTGCGGGGCCATCAGCGACGAGGCCGAAAAAACTGCGGGTGAGATCGCGGGCGGCGGGTTTGGTATTCCAGTTGGATTCGAGTTTCTTTTTTCCATCCGGCCAGTACTGCGTCCAGACGGCGCGGTTATTTTTGAGGTCGTGGGACCAGTGCCAGATGACGGTGCCTTCGGGAGCCCAAAATGTTTCGTCGCCAGTTTTGCGGCCGTTCACGTAGGTGACTTGATGCTGTTTGGCGCCGCTGGGATAGAAATCGGTTTCTTTGCCGTTGAGCAGGTAGCGACCATCGGGGCAGAGGCGCGCGCCCCACGTGGAACGGGTATGGCCGTTGGAATATTCTTCGGTGAATTTTTTAGTCTGGCCGCCGGAAATTTCGGGAGCGATGTCGCCGGCATCGGAGAAAATCCAAGCCTCGTTCAATTCGTAGTGGAGGCAGGGCTGGGTTTCCGTGGTTAGCACATGGATGACGCCGTTGGGCGCCTGCCGCGCGGTGACATAGCCAACGGTGCCGTATTTGCGATATTGATGATTCGGCAATTGCACGGGCAGTTGCTTGATGCGCCATGAAACGCCTTGATTCGTGGAGAGGGCGACGAAGCAGCCGTTGCCATTGGTCCAACCGGCGGGCGGGGCTTGGTCTTTCTTTTGCAACCACGCATCGCTGACGAAGAACAAATTGCCATCGGCGAGCTTGATGAGCGAGGGACGTTGCGCGCTGCCGAGCGGCGGGAACGGCGAGGCGGTGTTGCTGCTCCACGTCGCCCCCCAGTTGGTGGAGATGTTCTCCGGCGACCAACCGTTTATGGAATTATTTTTGCCACCGATGGAAAGCAATCCGCCCCGGTTATCGAGCGGAACGATCACGGAATGGCGACCGCCGGTGCGACCGCCCATGTCGCGCCAACTGACGCCGTCATCGGTACTGCGCCAGAGGAGGCTGCTGGCGCCTTCACCATCCATGGCGAAATAGATCGCGCCATTGGGCGCGCGGAAGGCGCTGGTGATGGGTTGCGCGGTAAAATTTTCCGCAGGCTGGGCGAGTTGCGGAAGCGAGAGTGTCCAGGTGGCGCCGTTATCGAAAGAGGTGGTCATCTTGAATGGCGCGGAATCAGACAGCGCACGGCCACCGCCAAAGAAGCGGATGCGGCCGCCATCGTTCCAGAGCAGACCGGACTGATCGTTGTAGCCTTCAGTCTTTAAAAACAATTCCGGCAGATCCCAATCTTCGGAACCGTAGCGCAGGCGCGCTTGGATGAAGGAGGTGGCGGGGTCGGCCTCGGCGAGGCCGGGCGGCGTGCTGAAATAGATGGCGAGCGCATCGCCATTGGGCAGAATCTCGAACCCGGGCGAATGATTGTGCGTGAACACTTGCGGATCGAGACCGGCCAGGGCGGCGACATTGTTAGTCGCATTTTCTGGCGGCACGGGCAGCGCGAAGCGGACGGTGAAATAGGGTTTGTTCGGGTTCGGGCCGTACAGTGCAGGTTCGGAGTCTTGCTTGATGGCGGATTGGGTGAAAGGCCAGACGGCGACATTATCCAACTCGATTTTCAAGCGGTTGGTGCCATCGGTCACCGAGTCGTGGCCCCCCAGCCGGAAGCCGGCGGCTTGGACAGGAACGAGCGTGTTGTGTCCCGCGTTGGTTTGGCCAAGAACGGTCGCGGCGAAAGCCAATACGGAGGCCATCGTCGCAAAGACGATGGCCCGTCGGGGACGGGCAATCACGGGGCGCAAGCGCATTGGTTTCGTTTGGGTCTTATACATGTACCTCATTTTAGTGGTTTGGGTGATGTTTTAAACGCCAAACTATTTGAGAAAATTGCTAAAGGTGCTGGCGCACGGCCACTTTTGGGAGAGGGAACGCGGCGACGGAGCCAGAAAAACGTCACGTAAAGAGGACAGGCGGGGAAATGTGGGTTAACCGCAAAGGATGCAGAGAACACAAATCTGAGGCTGGGGATTTTTTACCACGGATGGGAGGACGAAAGACGTGACGCGAATTGCGCAAATTTACACGAATGGAAAGGGGGGCGGGAGGCCAGAACTTTGCTGCGTCCACCTTCGCCATGGCTTCCGCCTACGTATGACTTCGGCGCGACAAGCTGGTTGTGGTCGAGGTTTGGACAGAGGGCAGGTCATGCCTCACCAAATTTTGTTTTTTAGGAATCTGGCGATTTCTTGGCAAATATGCGGATTTTTGGCTGACTACTGTTTTCGGCACATCAACTATCGCTAATGTTCACAGGGCGATTATGATTTTTTTGAATTTTCCAGGTCGGACCCCCTTCCCACTCCGGTTTTTTGAAAATAAATGGCATAAATCTGCCAGTTACATTCTCCACACGAATTCAGATTTTGGGGACCTATGATTTAATCGAGGGGATGGAACGAGTTGATAGTGGTTGGTCGAGAGTTGATAGGCGGGCCGGCGGCGCGCGCGGAGCGACGCGCCCTACCTTTGCCGGATTGGAGGTCGGCGGGCTGGCAGTCGTTTCGCGGTTAATGTCCGTTACGCTTCGTGAAGCTTCGTTAAGGTCACTTGCGGGCGGGTACTGGCGTACGCCCCCCTCACCATACTGGTCATCGCGCTCCGGCGAAATCCGGCGAAATCCGACCATAGAACTATGAAATGGATTTTAATCATCGATCGGGCCTTCAGCCCTTGCGTAGAAGAGGGCTTTTCCTGGGGCGTTGTCCCTGGTTGCTATGGGGTCTGGCCTTTGGCCCTTTTGGAGAGTTCGCGGCCGTGGGGGTATGGCGATGATGGAGCCTCCTCACGTCGGCTGCCACACGTTGAGGGTGAACACCGGTTTAAACCTAATGCCTTTCGGGAAATCGGTGGGTAGGACAGCGTATGTCCAACCCCCTGTGATAAAAGGAGACATGAAAAAAAATCTTTGGTTGGGTCTGACGCTGCGACTGGGGTGGCCCCGGCCGGTTTTCTGGCGGCT
>DASZCA010000010.1:0-39600 GCA_035943555.1 Verrucomicrobiia bacterium | reverse complement strand
CCGGGTAAATCCGGGTAAATCCGGCCTAAAAAATTTAAACGCAGGTCGATGATCGACAACAATGAACACAAATAGACACAGAAGCGGGAACCGACTTGCCGAGCTGGTGCTCGGCGTTCCACCGGGGCGGAGACCAGCGTTCCGACTGGTTGCGGGGACGGGCCGTCCCCGCTCCGCTATGGCAAATCCGCCACCACCGATTTCTACCCGTTTCTACTGCTTTCTACCGTTTTCTACCGCTTTCCACCCGTTTTTTAAAAAATTTATGAATGTGATCGATCACTTGAAGGTACCGAGGATGGCAACGGCGCGGAAGTGGTTTGCGACGCAAGGGGTCGGGAATCAAAGTCCGTTAGCCTTTATTAGCCCTTATTAGCCTAAAAAAAATATGAGGACACCAAGGAAGATTTCTCACACCCGTCTTCGCCAAAGCGCTACGACGCGGCAGGCGGAGGAATCGGCGAGCACGGAGGTTTGTAGAGAAAACACCATCTAATCAAAGCAAATCAAACCGAATCAAATCACTTTTTAAAAAAATTAACCACGAATGAACACAGATTTAACAACCAAGCGGCAAAGTAACAAGGGTAGGCTGGTGTCATTGTGCGATTTGGGTGGGCGGAATTGCCGTCATTGGGTGGATGGATTTTTAGATGGGACGGGCGTTCAGCCCTTTATGTTTTTTGGTGATTTTGTCCTTGGGCGTTGCCCAAGGCTGGTATGGAACGCGCCTTTGGCGCTAACGGCGGGTATGTTTTCGAGGACGGGAAGGAGGGCGAACCCTGCCGCCCTTCCTTATGCCCTATCAAATCGATTTGGAAAACAGGTTGCCTTCGGGGCGGGGGTTATTTATTCTAGGCGGCTCGTTTTAACCGACATTTACCGTGAATATTACCGTTGAAAATTTGGCCCCGTGCAAAAAGCTCGTACGGGTGGAACTGGACGCAACCGCCGTTGATTCGGCTTTTGATGCGATCACGAAGGATTACCAGAAGCAGGCCAGCCTGCCGGGTTTCCGCCCGGGCAAGGCGCCCCGCGACATGGTGCTCAAAAAATACGGCGCGGAGATCAAGGACGAGGCGAAGCGCAAGCTGATCGGTGACAATTACCAGGCGGCCATCAAAGACAAGAACATCCAGCCGGTGGGTTATCCCGATATCGAAGAGATCCAGTTCGACCGCGGCCAGAACCTTATTTTTGCCGCGACGGTGGAAACGGCGCCGGAATTTCAACTGCCGGAATACAAGGGTTTGCCCGCGAAGATCGAAACTAAATCAGTTTCGGACGCGGATGTGACGAAGGCGCTGGACCTGCTGCGCAACCAGCACGCGAAGTTTGACACGGTGGCGCGCCCGCTCGCCAATGGCGATGTGGCGGTGGTGAATTACTCCGGCACCTGCGAAGGCAAGCCGATCACCGAACTGGCCCCGACGGCGAAGGGTTTGACGGAGCAAAAAGATTTCTGGGTGGAGACGACGGACAATTCATTCATCCCCGGTTTTGCGGCGCAATTGATCGGCGCGAAGGCGGGCGACAAGCGCACGGTGAACGTGGATTTCCCGGCGGATTTCGTGACGAAGGAATTGCAGGGCAAGAAGGGCGTCTATGAAGTCGAAGTGGTCGAGGTGAAGGAAAAAGTCCTCCCGGCGCTCGACGAGGAACTGGCCAAGAAGTTTGGCGCGGAAAATCTCGAGAAGCTGAACGCCGGCGTCCGCACGGACCTGGAGAACGAGCTGAAATATTCCAAATCGAAGGCGATCCGCCAGCAGGTGGTGCAGTCGTTGCTGGAGAAATTGAATTTCGACCTGCCGGAATCGGCGGTGGCGAACGAGACGCGCAACGTGGTCTATGACCTGGTGCGCCAGAACACGCAGCGCGGGGTCGCGCGCGAACTGATCGAGACGCAGAAGGACCAGATCTACGCGGCCGCGGCGGGCAACGCCAAGGAGCGCGTGCGCCTGGCGTTCATCGTCTCGAAGATCGCCCAGCAGGAAAACCTGCAAGCGACGCAGGAGGATGTGATCCGCCGCGCGCAACAACTGGCGATGATGTACCAGATGCCGTTCGAGGCGTTCATCAAGGATCTGCAGAAGCGGAACGGCGTGAACGAGCTTTACGAGCAGGTGCTCCACGAAAAAGTTCTGGAGTTGCTGGAAAAAAATGCGAGCATCACGGAAACCGCACCGGCCGCCTGAGGGCAAGTAACTAAAAGGTTACATAACTTGGAGTTACCTCCGCAGCCCGGGCGGCGTCTGCCCTGTTGAAATGAAACGTATCAGCGCCATCGTCCTGTTTGCCGCCGCCATCGCGTCCGCCTCCGCGCAGACGAACGTGGTGCCGGTGGCGGTGCCGACGGTCACGTTTTCCACGAACGCAACGGTGCCGGTGCCATCGGTCAGCCTGGCGACCAACCAGGTGCCGCTGGCGGTGACGACGAATGTGCCGCCATCGATGATTGCGACGAACGCGGTGCGGGTGATGTCGCTGCAGGCATGTTTCGCGGAGGCGTTGAAACACAACCTCGACATCCAGATCCAGGTCTATACCCCGAAGCTTTCGCTGTACGACCTGTATTCCGCCTACGGCGGCTACGATCCGACGCTCAACCTCTCGGGCAGCCACGCTTTTAATGTGACGCCCGGCGGCGGATTCAACCAGTTTTCGACCAACCCGATCCCGGCGCGGACGACCAAGACTGACACCTTTAGTTCCGACATCGGCGGGGTGTTACCCAGCGGCCTGATATATGATTTCAGCGGGACGATCTCAGACACGACCAGTTCGGAAAGCCCGGAGAGCACGAGCGGTAACATCGAGGCGAAGCTGACGCAGCCGTTGTTGAGAAATTTTTGGACGGACAACAACCGGCTGGCCATTTCCGTGGCGAAGAACCGGTTGAAATATTCCGAGCAGACATTAAGACAACAGCTCATCACCACTGTCACGGCGGTGGAGAACGCATATTACGAACTGATTTACGCCCGCGAAAATGTCACGGTGGAGAAGGAGGCGCTGGAACTCGCGGAAAAGCAGTATGGTGACGATCAACAGCGCGTCCAAGTGGGCAGCCTGGCGCCGCTGGATGTGCAACAGGACGAGGCGCAGGTGGCCCAGAGCCGTGCGAACCTGATTGCCGCCCAGTTCACGCTGGCCAATGACCAGAACACGTTGAAAAGCCTGTTGACGGACAACTATTCCCAGTGGCATGACGTGAACATCATGCCGGCCGCCCCGATGGAGGCCGTGCAACAGTTCTTGGATGTGCAGGACAGTTGGAGCAAGGGGCTGGTGCAGCGGCCGGACATGATCCAGGCCAAGCTGGACGTGGAACAGCAGGGCTTCAACCTGAAGTATTCTTTCAACCAGCTTTTCCCCGAACTCGACTTGACCGGCAGCTACGGGTTCTACGGCCAGGGCAAGGAATACAGCGATGCGATCGGGCAGGTCAACCAGGGCAACGCGCCCTACTATACCGTGGGCGCACAGTTTTCCGTTCCGTTGAGCAACCTCAAGGCGCGCAGCTCCTACAAGAGCAACAAAGCCACCGAGCAGCAAGTTTTGCTCAAGCTCAAGCAGTTGGAGCAGACCGTCATGGTGGATATCGACAACGCGGTGAAGCAGACGGCATCCTACTGGGAGAGCGTGGAAGCCACGCATGAGGCCCGTGTGTACGCGGAAGCCGCCCTTGATGCCGAGCAGAAAAAATACGCGGTGGGCAAAAGCACCACGTTCACCGTGCTGCAACTGCAGAACAACCTTACTTCCGCCCGCTCACAGGAAATCCGCGCAGTGGCGAATTACAATGAGGAGCTGGCTACTCTCGCCCAGCAGGAAGGAAATACCCTCGAACGCCGGCAGATCGATTTCAAAGTGCAGCCGTAAATTCCTTCGCCAGTCAAAATCGAAAGCTTGAGGACTCCACTTGGGTGCAGCCCGTTCTTTACCAGAAGTTCCACGCGCCTTTCCACACGACCCAGACGCCGAGCAGAAAATTGGTGATGGCGTGCGCGGTCATGGCATCGCCGAGGCGGTTTTTGCGGATGACCAGCCATTGATACGCGGCGGCGCAGAGGATGCCGGCAAGCCATTCATTATGGGAGAAGCCGAAGACCAGCACGGTCGCGATGAAGGGGCCGGGCAGAAATTGGTTCAAGGGGACGGACAGGAAATCCACCTTGGCAATGTAGCGATAGACAAAGGAACGGTAGAAAACTTCCTCCAACGGCGGCACGATCAGCGCAGAACCCAAGATGCGCGTGAGGATGAACAACCACGCCAACGCAGAGCCCGTGCCGAATTGCGCGTTGGGATTCCAGACCGGGGCCACCGCTGCTGCCGCATGGGATAGTCCGAGCTTCACCCAGAGCGATGATTGCGTGGTCCATTCGCCATTGATGCCGACCCATACGGCAAACACGCCGATGCCGACGGCGACGGCCTCCCAACTGAACGCCCAGCGCATCTCCGCCACCAGCGGCCGCATTTCGCAGATGAGCCACACGCCGACGAGGGTTTTGGCAAAGTAGAACCAGTAGGCCGAGGCGGGGCCGCATTTTCCCTGCGCCAGGGTGAGCGCGACAAAGATGAGAAAGGGCGCAACGCGCGCCACGACCGGGGAAACGGATAAAGTTTTTCGCAGAAACATCGGTCAGTCACCCATGCCGATCTTGATCTCTTTCTTGTCCGTATCGATGAGGATGACGGTGTACTTGGAGATTGATTTGACCTTGTATTGCTTGAAGTGGTCGCCAGGACGGACATTTTTCCCATCCAAGATGGCGGAGGGCGCGGTGGGTGAATAGAAAATGCCCTGCAACTTGGGCAAATCCACCGGGGCGACCGGCGCGGGTGCCGGGGCTGCCACTACCACGGGGGCGGTGACGGTATCAACCTGCTGGGTTGTCTCGGGGTCAGGCGGGGCGGAGACGATGCTGTGCACGGTGCGATGCGCCGCCGCCCAGCCGATGAAAAAGATCGCGGCGAAAACGAGCAGGATGATGATGGCCGGCACCAGCCACACAGCGGCGGGCGAGGATTCGTTGTGGGCAGGCTGGAGCGGCGGCAGCGAGTTCGGCGGATTGTTCCGCGGCGGGGCTTGCCGCGCCTGCTTCAGGGCGTCATTGATCAGGCTCATGTATTGATGTTTCCTTCCAGCTCACGGATGGCACGTCCCACCATCCGGTAATTAATCCGGTAACTGCGCTCCACAAACCCGGCCAGCAGCGCCTTGTCGCACACGGCGTTCACGAGCCGGGGAATCCCCCCGCTGTAATTGAACACCCGCCAGACGGCCGGGAACGTGAAAGCCGGCGCGCCTCGCGAACCGGCCAGCGCCAGCCGGTGCTGAATATACTGCCCGACTTCGGCCCGCGTCAACGGCGCGAGATGATAACGCACCGTAATGCGCTGGCGCAGTTGTTTCAACCGCGGGCTGTTCAGCCGGTCGCGCAATTCCGGCTGGCCCATAAGGACGATCTGCAGCAGCTTGCGGTCATCGGTCTCGATGTTCGAAATCAGCCGCACCTGTTCGAGCAGGTCTTCCGTCAAATTTTGCGCCTCGTCGATGATCAAAACCGTTTCTTTGCCGGCCAGCGTCTGTCTCAGCAAAAAATCGCTGATCGCCGCGATGGTCGCCAGCCGGTCACGGCCTTTTACTTCAAGGCCGAATTCTGTGGCGATGGCCCGCATCAACTCATCGGCATTTAACACGGGATTTAAAATCAAAGCGGTGGAAAACTTTCCGTCGAGCTGCTCGAGAAAGGCGCGGCAGAGCGTTGTTTTGCCCGCCCCGACCTCGCCCGTAAGCTGCACAAAACCTTTCCGTTCGCGGACACCGTAGATGAGATGATTGAACGCCTCGCGATGCTTGGTGCTGTGAAAAAGGAAGCGCGGATTCGGCGTGATGTCGAACGGCGACTGCCTTAATCCGTAAAACTCATGATACACAAGGGGTTTTTAACACAATCTGGATTGAAGGAAAGCCCAGAAAATTACCAGCGGAAACTTGCCACGCGGACCAAACAAAAAACGAGGCCATCTTGCGATGGCCTCGTTGTTGTAAAAACTAATCTCAGTAGGCGAAGTTGAACGTCTGCACCGCCGTGGTGTTGGTGCTGTTCATCATGGAGGTGTGGAGACCGGCAACGGTCACACCCTGCACGCTGCCGTCAGCCAGGCCGATATTGCCCGTCTTGGCATGGTTTTCGTTTGCAGTCCAGGCCCAGGCCGTGGTGGCCGCCGCCCAAGAAGCGCTGCTCAGAGTGCTCTGAACGGATTGCTGCGGGGTGGTGGTGGAGGCTGCGGACGCAATGAAAGCGAAGGGTGCCGGGGAATTCGCCGTAGTGCCAGCATTACCCCAGTTGGCGTCACCAGTGACGATCATCTGCGGATCCGTGTCAGAGGCATCACCGTTGAAGAAATAGCTCGCAGCGCCGATGCCGGTGCTGTTACCCGCCAAAGTGGTGCCGCTCGGTGGCTGTGCTTTGACAAAGTTGGTGTAACCAAAGGTCGAGGCAATGGTGCGGTTGTAGCTGTCCGAAGGGCAGTAGGCAACCTTGGGGGTGGACAGTTCGTTAGACATGGTCATAAACACCATGCCCGGGTTCAAGTGGGTCGTCGTCGTCGTTCCGTGACCGAGATAATCACTGGCGCCGCCGGCGGCGACGGTGACCTGGTTGGCATAACGGTCGTTGTTATCACCAGCCCAAACCTTGACGGCGAGCATGTCCTGCTTGACGTTGTTGGTGCAGCTGATTTTCTGGGCTTTTTTCTTGGCGGCCGCGAGCGCTGGCAAGAGCATGGCCGCGAGAATCGCGATGATCGCGATCACGACGAGCAACTCGATCAGCGTGAAGGCGCTTTTTTTGTTTTGTGTTTTCATATGCTTAGGTTGTTTTGGTTTGTCGTCCGGCAGACAGATGACGAAATTTACTCAAACTTCGTGTCATATCGATCGGATTTCTGCATTTACCTTTAGCAGCGCCAATGCCAACTAAAAACTCACTGAAACCCCAGCAAATCACTAGGTTGCCCAAGCCAACAGGGTGCCTATGCGCGAAATTTTCACGCATAACGCGTGATTTTCACGCATCGGCCCAAAAGTTATTCGTCAACGATATGATTTTTATCAAATCGCGGGTTGTTCGCGGTGCATTTGCTTCATTGCGTTATAAATTCTCGGTGGTGGGCAGGGTTAAAACGACCAAAACGCCAAATCGTGCCAGTTTAAGGTGCGCCAAGTGCCCGCAATTTTGTCTGAAATTTAGGGTTATCCGGTTGCCGTTGCAGCGCCTGCTGGTAGCATTGCATTGCGTCTGAGATTTTGCCTTGTTGAGCCAATGCATCACCAAGATTTGAGTAGATTTGGGCCTTGGCCGCAATATCACTAAGGTCATAATTATCAGGCAAATAGCGCAGTGCTTCCTGAAATTCCTGGGCGGATTCAGCAAACCGATGTTCCTTGAATAGAACGGTGGCCAAATTATTGTGTGCACCAACGGAATCGGGCTTCATAGCCAGTGCCATCTCAAAATTTGTGATGGCTTCGGCGTATTCCTTTTTCGCCGCGAGTGCGAACCCCAAATTACTTAAAAGGTCGGCGGTAGGTGGCGCGATTTGCGAAGCCCGTCGATAGCAGTCTATTGCCTCATCTTTTTGGCCTGCTTTGGCAAGGGAATTGCCCAGATTGTAAAGAACCACGGCATTCTCAGGGTCAATCCGGTGCGCCTCGCTGAAACAATCCAAGGCCAAGGAAGGTTGCTGGTGGCTCGCCAGCCAGATGCCGAGGCCGTTGCTCGCGGCGCAATTATTTTTTGTCATGGCCACGGCATGGGCAAAAAGAGTCTCGGTATTTTGCCAATAACTGATCTGAAGACGCGTCCGCCAAGCACAAAGAATGAGGATCAAGGCGGCAAAAACAATCACCACCGGTTGCGATCCGGGCCACCGTCCGGAAATGCCGCCGCAAACCCAGGCCAAAATGATGAAAATGCCAATCAAGGGCAGATACGTGTAACGGTCAGCCATGGAGGCGCCGCCCACTTGGACGAGTCCGATCGTGGGAACCAGCATGCCGACAAACCAAAACCAGCCAACCAAACCGAAAGAATATTTGCGGACAAGGACCACGGCGGCCACGCATAACAAAAGGAAAAGGGTGACGGAGAACACCACCACCGGTTCCGGCCACGCGCCGGGATGGGGATAAGGATTGGCCAGGCTGGCCGGCCAGAATGTTTTACCAAGATAGCGGGCATAAGAAACGAAGGCGTTTTCAATGCGCCCGGGAACAGAGTATTTGGTCAAAGCCTGGACCGCCCCGCCCTTTTGCTGCACTAGAAAGGTCACGACACAGGAGAGAAGGCTCAAAAAGAGAAATGGCACCTTTTCCAAAACCAGCCTGGCCAGCCCAGATTTCCCGCCGGCAAGATGGAGTCTTTCCAGCGGCCAGCAATCCAGCAACAACAGCACGCACGGCAGCGTCACCAGCATGGGCTTGGACATCAGGCCGAGCGCAAAAAAAAGCAACGCGGCCAAATAAGCCAAAGGTCCCGAACGGGAGGAAGCCGGCCGTTCACGCGCATAGCGGGCATACGCCCAAATGGAAATAAAACCAAAAAAAGCGCTTAAGACGTCCTTGCGCTCGGCGACCCAGGCCACGGATTCAACGTGCAGCGGATGCAGGGCGAACAACGCCGCCACCAGCGCACTTTTCCAGGTTGCGCCCGTCAATTTTCGCAACAGGAAAAAAAGCAGGCCCGTGTTGGCCGCATGCAGGAGCAGATTCGTAAGATGCGGACCGAAGGAGCCATGGCCGAACAGCTGGGAGTCCAACATCAAGGAAAGCCAGGTAAGCGGGTGCCAGTTCGCGGTAAATCCGGTCGTGAAAGCCCACCCCAGATTGGCCGCATTCAAGCCCGTTTGGACATGGCTGTTGGCGGTGAAATAATCGCCATCATCCAACTGTATGAAATCACAATGAACGACCGGCCAGCAGGTCACGACCGTCACCACAACCAGAAAAAAACCGATGAGCGATGGCGATGGCAATTTAAAACGTCGCCTCCCGTCCGGCAGCGGTTTGGCAGCAAGCATTTCAGCATCAAATCATAGACCTCACTCCAATATCAAACCGTAAATTCCGATTCCCCGCAGGAACGAGGCTGACCAGGCAGGCACATCCCGCGTGAAACAAACCGATAAGACGGGGCGGCTGGCTTGCATCAGGGCCAACGGGTGTATTGTATTTTAACTCGATTGAAATGGGGCGAAAACCCGAGCAGCAGCGCGCCCGCCGCTTCGTGGCTCGCGTTTGAGGATTGATTTCCCCTCATTTTTAACGAAAACTGTCCGACCCTATGGCCGAACCAAAAGAAAATTTGCAGATGGAGAAAATCGTGTCGCTCTGCAAGCGCCGCGGGTTTGTTTTTCAGTCTTCCGAGATTTACGGCGGCATCAACGGCTTTTGGGATTACGGCCCGCTTGGCGCCGAGCTCAAGCGCAACGTTAAAGAGCTCTGGTGGAACGCCATGACCCGTGAACGCGAAGATGTCGCCGGTCTGGAGGCCACCATCATCATGTCGCCGGCCATCTGGCGGGCGAGCGGACATGTGGACACGTTCAGCGACCCGATGTGTGATTGCAAAAAGTGCAAAAAACGCTTTCGCGCCGACCAGCTTTGCGAAGACCAAGGCCTCACGCTCACGAAGACGGCGGATGGCAAATACGTCCTGCCGGCCGGTGCGAAATGCACCAACTGCGATTCCAAGGAATTGACGGAACCGCGTCCGTTCAACCTGATGTTCAAAACGTACGTCGGCCCGGTGGAGAGCGAGGACAACGTCGCCTATCTCCGTCCGGAAACCGCGCAGGCGATCTTTGCACAATTCAAGAACGTGATGGAAACGTCACGCCAACAGGTGCCGTTCGGCATCGGCCAGATTGGCAAGGCCTTCCGCAACGAGGTCACACCGCGCAATTACACTTTTCGCTCGCGTGAGTTTGAGCAGATGGAGCTGGAATTTTTCATCAAGCCGGATGAGGCCATCGAAGCCCTTCACGGCAGTGTGGCGACGGTGCCCACCACCGGTCATCCGGGTGAACCGCAGCCGAACTGGGGCTGGCAGGCGTGGCACCAATATTGGGTCGAAGAACGGGTGCGTTTCTACGAAGGCATCGGCCTTTCGCGCAACATGCTCGGGTTCCATCATCAGACGCCTGAAGAACTGGCGCATTATGCGCGCGCTTGCACGGATATTCTGTTCAAGTTCCCGTTCAGCAAGAAGGACGAACAGGGCAATGTGAAGGGTGACGAATTGGAAGGCATTGCTGCGCGCGGCGATTTTGACCTCAGCCAGCACCAGCGTTTCTCCGGCAAGCCCATGAGCGTTTTTGATGACGCCTTGCGCACCGCCTGGGGCAAGTTGCCAAAGGAAAAGCAGGATGAACTGTGGAAGCGTTATTACGATCATCGTAAAAACTATCTCACGAAATCCGGTGTGGAAGCCGAAGCTGCACAAAAGCAGGCGACCGAAGATGCCAACGGCCTTACCAAGGGCCAGTATGTTCCGCATGTCATCGAACCGAGCGCGGGGGTGGATCGCCTGATCCTTGCACTGTTGGCCAGCGCTTACACGGAAGTCAGCAAGACGGACGATAAAGGCAAGACCGAGACGACGTACGTGATGAAATTTCATCCGCGCGTCGCGCCCATCAAGGTGGGCATCCTGCCGCTATTGAAGAACAAGCCGGAACTGGTGGCCAAGGCCATCGCCGTGCGCGACCTGTTGCGCCCGTGGATGAATGTTTATTACGACGATGGCGGTTCCATCGGCAAACGCTATGCCCGCCAGGACGAGGCCGGGACGCCGTTCTGTTTGACCATCGATTTTGACACGTTGGGCGAGAAACCCGAGCTGCTCGACACCGTGACGATCCGTTACCGGGATGACGGCAAGCAAGAACGTTTAAAAATATCTGAACTTCGGGACTTTTTGCTGTCTAAGACCCGTTGATGAGTGACGCGCAAAAAAATCCGGTCATTGTGGTCGAGCCGCCGCGCAAGCCGGCACCGACGTTGTATTTCATTGTCGGCTTCAAGCTGTTGAAGGGGTTGGCGGCGCTGTCGCTCGCCCTGGGCGCGTACAGCCTGACGGACAACAACCTGCCGGATGAATTCCGCAAGTTGCTGGAATTTTTGCATCTCGATCCGGAAAAGAAATTTTTCCTGGAACTCGCGGACCGCATCGGCGAAATCACCCCGACCAATCTGAAGTGGGTGGCGGTCGGCTCCGTCGTTTATGGCCTGTTCATGTTGTTGCAAGCGGTCGGGCTGGCATTGCGCGTCAGCTGGGTCGTGTGGCTGGTCATCGCTGAATCCGCTTTTTTTATCCCGATCGAACTGTTCGAGCTGGTGCGCCGCCATGCGCCAGCCACTGAAAGTCATCCGCATTTCTTTTTGCATCCGAAGATCAGCGTCGCCCTGGTGCTGATCGCCAACGTGGCCATCGTCTGGTACCTGTTCAAGAACCGCGACCGGATCATCAAGCACCACCATCCCCATCATATTGAACTATGATCTCCGCGCTCCCGTTCGAAGTCTCGGAATTTGAGCAGCTCCTGCGCAAGCCGAACAGCGACCCGACGGGTTTTGCCGGATTCTTCAACAGCGGCGAGGTGTGGGTCGCCCGCGTGCCCGCCCGGCTGGATGTCATGGGCGGCATTGCCGACTATTCCGGCGCGAATGTCTGCGAAGCGGTGCTCGGGCATGGCATGTTGATGGCCATCCAAGCGCGCACGGACCGCACGTTGCGAATCCGTTCCGCGCAAGCCGGGGCGCGCAGCCTGCCGGTGGAGACGCGCATCCCGTTGGATTATTTCATGTCCGGCGGAGTGCTGGGCAATTACGCGCAGTTTCGTGAATTGTGCCACGCGAATCCCATCTCGACATGGGCGGCTTACATCGGCGGCAGTATTTTCACTTTGCTAAAAGAGGAATCGGTTGAACTGCCTTATGGATTCAGCTTTCTGCTGTTAAGCGCGGTACCGATGAATGTGGGTATCGGCAGTTCAGCGGCGGTGGAGATCGGCACGCTATCCTGCCTCAACGCTTATTTGGGACTGAAGCTGGATGGTGCGCGCATCGCGCGGCTGGGCCAGATGGCGGAAAATCATGTCGTGGGCGCGCCGTGCGGCATCATGGACCAGATCGCCGTCGCGAGCGGACGCGAGAGCAAGCTGACGCACATCCTTTGCCGTCCCGGTGCCATCGTCGGCGAAGTGGAGATCCCGCCGGGAACCGGCTTTGTCGGCATCAACTCGATGGTGCGCCACTCCGTCGCCGGCAATGCGTATGGCAACGTCCGCATCGGCGCTTTCATGGGCAAGAAGATGGTCAATGAAATCCGCGCCAAGACCGGCCGCGCGGCGTTGAATTATCTGACGGAAATTTCTTCCGCGGAATTCAAGGCGGAGTACGAAAAAGAGATTCCAGAAACAATTATCGGCTCTGATTTTCTCGCGCGGTACAAAACGCACGATGATCCGGTGACCATCATCCAGCCCGATGCGACATATCGCGTGGTCGGCCCGACGCGGCATCCGGTGGCGGAGAATGAACGGGTGTTGAAATTTATCAGCGCACTGAAGACGGCGAATACGGGCGATGAAAAAGCCCTCATCGCGGCGGGTGAGCTGATGTATGGCGCGCATGAAAGCTACCGGGATAACTGCAACCTTTCCGTGCCGGAGGTGAATTTTCTCGTGGAAGCCGTGCAGAAGCGCGGGGCGAAGGCCGGACTTTACGGTGCAAAAATCACCGGCGGCGGCACGGGCGGCACGGTCGCCGTCTTTGGCAAGATTTCCGCGCTCAAGGAACACATCCCGCAGATCGCCACGGAGTATTCGCGGCGCGTGGGCCAGATGCCGGATATCTTTGAAGGCACCTCGCCCGGGGCCAGCGAGTTTGGAGCAAAACGGTATGCGTTTGGGCCGCAGGGGTGGAAGCGGTTTGATGCCTGATACATTTATGGGCTACGACGTCCACATTACACGCAGGGTGGAGTGGTCTGATGAAAACGGGTCTCGCATTACTGAAGACGATTGGCAGAAGTACGTTGCTTCTGATCCGGAATTAGTGATCACAGGTTTTGCGGAACTAAAGACGCCTTCGGGAGAGATCATTCGCATCAATCGCCCCTTATTGACTGAATGGCGTCGCCCCACTAAACAGTCGCTAGTTTGGCTTTCGTATTGTGATGGCAACATATCGATCAAGAATCCCGACGAGGAATGTTTGGCCAAGTTGCGGCAGATAGCGTCAAAGCTACAAGCCCGGGTTCAAGGTGATGAAGGTGAATATTATGATGAGTAAGACACTTGTCCGCAAAGCCGTCATCCCCATTGCCGGCCTTGGCACGCGGCATTTTCCCGCGTCGCACGCAGTGAAGAAAGAATTGTTTCCGGTCGTCGGGCAAGATGGGATCGCCCGGGCGTTGTTTCATTATCATCTGTTAGAACTGGAAGCAGCGGGGATTGAACAGATCTGCATCATCACGCAGCCCGGAGAAGATGCGGTGGTGAAGAATTATCTGCGCGGGCCGGATGACGGCTACCTCAAGCGGCTGGCCAAATATCCCGCGTTGTTGAAGGAGGCGGAGCAGATGCGCGGTTTTGCCAAACGCGTCAGTTTTGCCGTGCAACACCAGCAGGAAGGCTACGGCCATGCCGTGTATCAAACGAAGAATTTTGCCGGTGGCGAGATGGTGTTGCTGGGGTTGGGTGATCATCTGTTTCGCGGGGCGCCCCCTCACCCCACCCTCTCCCCCGGTGGGGGAGAGGGAATGACGCCAGCGAAATCGCAAGGTGTGGGCGTTTCTCCATACAAAGAACTCGCAGACATGGCGGCGGTTTCCGGTGGAAAAAGCGTTTCGGCGGTGAATCGGATTTCGGCGGGGGAATTGAAAGGGTATGGCACCATTGCGGGGCAACGGCGGGTGGAAAATGCCCGGCTCATTGATATTTCGCTCATCATCGAGAAGCCGCCGGTGGCGGTGGCGCAGGAGAAATTGCACGTGGACGGCCTGCCGCCGGAAACTTGGCTGGGCTGGTTCGGCATGCACCTGTTGGCGCCTTCCATCTATCACATTCTCGATGAAATGATTCGCGATGACGTGCGCGATAACGGGGAATTCCAACTGACCCGGGCACAGGAAATCCAGCGGCAACGGCATGGTTATCTGGCGCTGGAGATGACCGGGGCACAGCGGTTTGATTTCGGGGTGCCGGATGATTTTGTGGCCAGCGTGCAGGCGTTTCGCCAGCCGTCATAAAACCGTCATGAATTTGTCGCCATTATTTACTTGCGGCGGTCGCGGGCATGACTTAATTAAGTACATCGTAAGCACTAGTTTTTGATGCAATATATCATTGTTAAGCTCCAACCAGAGAGGGTCGCTTGAGTCGCCCTTTCACTCCTCGTGGTAACAACTCCGCCGCGTCGTTCATCCGGGTCAACGGCAAGATTCGCGCCCGTGAAGTCCGTGTCATCGGTCCCGATGGCAAGCAACTGGGTGTCATCCAGCTTACCGAAGCACTAAACCTCGCCCGCGTGCATGGGGTGGACTTGGTTGAAATTTCTCCGAACGCCGTCCCGCCCGTCTGCCGCCTCGTGGATTTCGGCAAGTTCCGTTACGAGCTTGCAAAACGCGAGAAGGAATCCAAGAAGCATCAGCACGCCTCGACGGTGAAGGAAGTGCAGTTGAGCCCGCGCATCGATCCACATGATCTGGGCATCAAGCTCCAGCATTCCATTGATTTTCTATGTGAGGACATGAAGGTGAAAGTCGCCCTCAAGTTCCGCGGCCGCGAAATGGCGCATACCGAAGTCGGTTTTGAGGTGATCAAGAAGTTCATCGCGGACATCGAGCCGTACGGCCATCCTGACTTTCAGCCCAAGTTGATCGGCAAGGCGATCAACCTGATGATCAGCCCCCTGCCCCGTAACAAACGCGCGAAGAACCCGCGTTTGACGGATGAAGAGCACAAGGCCAGCGGCGCGGCAGCAGAAGCGAAAGCAAAAGCGCTAAAGACGACGCGGGCAATCGAAGATGAAGGCGGCGATTCAACGTCGGAGGCAAAACCGCACGCCCCGAAGCCACCGCAGTCACCGGTGCCGAATAAAGCAAAAATTCCCGTGGGCGAACAGCCTGCCACCGACGGCTTGAATAGCGCATTTGCGAATCTGGATATCAAACCCGCAGCCTGATTTAATCAGGCTCGGTTTTCGATCAAGTTGTAGCGGCAGCTTTCTGACTCCAACCGCGCACCAGATCGGGAAAGTTACACTCGGCGCAGACCGCGTTCGAGTGTTCGCAAAAATCCCGCACAATCTGCATCAAGCCCTGCTGTTGCGCCGCGCCTTTCAAGATGCGAACGTTGGCCGTTCCTAGCAAGCGTTGGCGGGCCAGTTTTAGGACCGAGTTATCTTCGGATGACGGCCATGCAAGAAATCTCCGCTCCACTTCCTGGCGGATCTTTTCATTGCCGCCTTCGTTGGCGCGCGTCCACAGCCAAGGTAAGACGACGTTTACGGCCAGATCGGTGATGCGCGCTTCGCCGAGGAGCGGTTGCGGCTTGGTCATGGGTTCGGATTTGAAGGTCCAGTGCCAGGACCAAAACTCATCGCGTTTCACCTGAAATATCTGGTGCAAGGAATCAAGCAACGTTTTGTCCGGAATTTCGTGCGCGATCCAGCTTTCAATCTTTCCGGCCAAATTTTCCGAGGCGAGCCAGTGGGCGGCGAGGGCGAGCCGCCGTTGCGGGTTGTTTGCAGGACGCAGGCCGTGGAATTTCCAAACGGTGCGGGGCAGTGTGCAGTCGGCAAACGTATCGCGATCGCGCCACCACACATCCCAGGCGCGGCGCAGAAAGGTGTCGGCATTCTTTTGGGAGCGCGTGAGTTCGGCCGGGAGCAAACCGCTGACACCCAGCAGACGGGCTTGCAGGGCAAAGGCGGAATCGGCGCCTTGAGCCCAGCGGGACCGGGTTTCCGCAAGATTGATCATGGGCCAGGTATTATTTTTATATCCCAAGGCCCGAAACAGATTTTCCCATAAGGCCTGTTCCCAGCCGCAATGTTTGGCGCGGGCGAGGATCGCGGCGGCTTTGTTCTGGAAACGCACTTTGGCGGCGGATTGCAAGAGGCCGGACAATTGAGCGGGCGACAATTCACGCAATGGAGCGCAACATTTGCCGCGCAGGGCTTCGGGCAGGCCGGATTCATTTTCCAAAGCGCGGGCGAGTTCGCCGAGGGGTGCATCGAGAAATTTTTCGAGGGCGAGAACCGTGTCCGGACCCTGATTTTTTGATTTGGTGCCGGACTCCCCGCTCCAGATGACATGCAGGATGACGTTTTTGAACGCGGGATTTTGGTCGTGACCGTGAGCGCGCCAACCGCCGGGTTGGAGATCGATCTCCACATCGCCGGCCACGGGTTTGGCATCGGCAACTTGGACGATGGCGCCGCGAAAGTCCGGTCCGCCTTCGACGCTCATGAAACCCGGGTGCAAGATGCGCAGCGGCTTTCCATCCAAGGTCTTAAGACTGCCGCGCTGAAGGCGTTGGTGTTGCCAGATGGTTTGCAGGAGTTTTTCGGGCGGTATCGGGCCATCGTCATGCAAGGCGGCGGCGGCCCGGTTGCGCTCCCGCCAAGCGGCGTAGAAGTTATCGGCGCGGAAATCCATGGGCGGATTTAGGCTTTTTGGGGGGTGGGAAGTCAAGGCAGGAGAATGAACAATGACGAATAACGAATGGAGGCTAGTTCGTGATGAGTAGATTGATGGAGTACTGGATGGTTGGATTGCTGGTGGATGAGGACTTTAACGTTCGAGATAGGGTTTTGCGAATGGGAGGTCGAATGGAGAAGCTTGTTTTTTGATTTTTCAAAATGTTGTGATTTACAGGGGAATTTGAGGATTTTGGATGTTTCGCGTTTGTGGCAACGTGGATCATAGCCAGTGTTTATAATGAGATTATGATTTTCTTGGAATTTTTTTGGTCGGACCCCCTTCCCACTCCCTAAAAATGAAAATAAATGACATAAATCTGCTAGTTACATTCCCCACACGAATACAGGTTTTCAAAAGGTATGATTTAATAAGGGGGCATGTCAGATGAAAATGACACATGTCGAATGACGAATGGATGGTTGGACGGCGCCGGGACGATTCAATGCGCCCGGTTGCAGGTCACGCGTTGCGGCTGGTTCCTTGCTCCCAGACATCCACCTTCGCCAAGGCTATGGCGGACAGGCCGCCGCCGCCCATTGGTTGGGCCTTGTTGGACTTTGTTGGACCAAAAAAATTTATGAAAGGTCTAATGGACGAGGTTATCCGGGTAAATCCAACCTAATCGGACTAAAAAATTTATGAAATGCAAATTATACCCGGCTGCGGATGGACGTTACGGCGCGGCTGATGAATTTAGACGCAGAAGGGAGAAGTTGGAGTCTCCTGGCGTCGTCTCCTACAAGCTAAGAGCGCTGACGCTGTTTTACCGGCCGTTAACTGCGAAAATTGAGCTACTCCAACCGAATCCAAGTAAATCCAACCAAATGATGACCGCGAATTGATCGCAAATTTGAGATTTAAAATTTCATAAAAAGCCAATGAAAACGCGAAAATTAAGCCAAATCAGGCCAGATAAAACCAGGGCGATTTGCGATACTGGATATACGATCAACGAGCTGGCTTTCGGAAAGGCGATCGTGGGCGGATTGGGAGCTTTGATTGCAGGTGAAATTGCTGCGGCTGATCCGCTACGCGGACACAGCCGCGCTCCGGTCGAAGGTTTATCGGATGGTTGTGGATGGATGGGTGACGCAGGGTTGGTCACGTCGCAAAGTGCCCGCTGCGCGGGCAGACAAGGTCGCAGCGCGACATTGTCCACCTTGTCCGGCTTCCCGGTTGCGTATTTGAGGCACGGAGAAGAAGCTGGAGCCGACTTGCGGTGGCTACAAGTTCAGATCGTTGACGGAACGCCTGCGCTCCATTCCGCTCCGACCACGAAAGTCCTGTGATATCCCATGATTTCCCAACGAAAATTTTTGCGGGTGATGAAAATCAAAATTGCGAGGCAGAGAGGTTTCCCAGCGATGCGGAGAGGGAAAGTTTTTTTGAACGCAACTGATTGGATTTTTGCCTGTTATATGAACAAGTACATCGCACTTTTTAATCGCCGCAACGGGCTTTTTCCGGCTATGCTGACGGAGATTTTTACGGGGTGCCCAATTTGATGATTGAAGTCTCCAATTTGACCAAGCGCTACGCCGGGCGCACGGCGGTGAACGATATCTCGTTCACGGTCGCGCGTGGCGAAATCGTGGGCCTGCTCGGCCCCAACGGCGCGGGCAAAAGCACGACGATGCGCGTGCTCTCCGGTTTCATGCCCGCGACCAGCGGGACGGTGCGGGTCTCGGGGCTGGATGTCTTTCACGATTCGGACGAGGTGCGCAAGCGCATCGGCTACATGCCGGAAAACAACCCGCTCTATCCGGACATGCGGGTGCGCGAATATCTGAAGTACCGTGCGCGCCTCAAAGGGCTCGGCTGGAAAAGGTCGCGCGACCGCGTGCAGACCGTCATGGAACAATGCGGACTCACGGATGTGGGCCGTCGGGTGATCGGCCAGCTTTCCAAGGGTTACAAGCAGCGCGTCGGTCTGGCGGATGCATTGGTCCATGAGCCGGAGCTTATCATCCTGGATGAGCCGACCATCGGCCTGGATCCGCATCAGATCCGCACGGTGCGCGCGCTCATCAAGAGCCTGGCGGGCAAGCATACGGTTTTGATCTCCACCCATATCCTGCCGGAAGTGGAGATGATGTGCGGTCGCGTGCTGATCATGCTGGGCGGTCGCGTGCTGGCCTCGGACACGCCGGAGAATTTACAGCGCCGCATGGCGGGCGGCAGCCAGGTGATCGCGGAGATCGCCGCACCGGAAGCAGATCTGCGCGCGGCGTGGGAGAACCTGTCGGATGTGATACAGTTCGATTTGACGCCAGCGGAAGGGAATTTTTTCCGCTGCGCCCTCACGCCGCAGGATGGCAAAGATTTGCGGCCGGTCGTATTTGCGCTGGCCCGCCAGAACGGCTGGGCTTTGCGCGAACTCACCCGCAGCCGCCATTCGCTTGAGGATATTTACGTCCAAGTAACAAAGCCCGCGACGGAGGAAGTTGAATGAGCATCTTCCTGACATTGTTACGGCGCGAACTGGGGACTTTTTTCTTTTCGATCACGGGCTATGTGATCATCGCGGCGGTCACGATGCTGACGGGCATGAGTTTCATCGTGCTGCTGCAAAACCTGGGCAACGACCCGACGACGGTGCCGGTGACGGAGATGTTTTACGGAACCTATTATTTTTGGCTGATCATCCTGCTGTCCACGCCGCTGATCACGATGCGCCTGTTCGCGCTGGAGAAAGCCACGGGCACGTTTGAAACGCTGATGACCACGTCCGTGGGCGATGCACAGGTGGTGCTGGCGAAATTCATGGCGGCGCTGTTTTTTTACATGGTCGCGTGGCTGCCCTTGCTGGGCTGCCTGTTCATCGTGCGTCATTTCACGCGGCAAGTGGCCGCGTTGGACGCGCATACCGTGGGCGGGATGTACCTGGGAATTTTCCTGATCGGCAGCTTGTTTCTCTCGCTCGGCACCTTTGCGTCGTCGCTGACGCGCAGCCAGATGGCGGCGGCGATGATCAGCTTTGTCCTCGGCGTCGGCCTATTCTCGCTGGGTTTTCTGGCGCTGGCGCTGCCGGCGAGTTCCGACATGACGACGCAGGTGATCGCCTATTTCAACCTGTTCAACCAGATGCATGATTTTGCGCGCGGCGTGGTGGACACGCGGGCGGTCATTTTCTACGTCACGGCCACGTTTGTGTTTTTGTTCCTGACTTTGCGGGTGGTGGAAAGCCGCCGCTGGAAATAGATGAGCACCGCCCCCAAATCCCGCACCAGTTTCTCGCCGGCCAGCCGCTGGAAGATCGGCCTGGACGTGGCGGTGCGCACCGTGCTGGTGCTCGCGGTGGCGGTGATGGTGAATTTCCTGGGCGCGAAGTTTTACCACCGGTTCTATCTCGACCGGCAGATGCGCGTGGAACTTTCCTCGCGCACGCTCACGGTGCTGCGCTCGCTGACCAACCACGTCGACGTGACGCTGTATTATGACACCCACGACCCGGAAAATTTTTATCCGGACATCGTGGAACTGCTCAACGCCTACCGGGACGTGAACAAGAACATTTCCCTGCGCACCGTGGATTATGAGCGCGATGCCGGCGCCGCGTTGAAGGTGAAGGAACAATATGGCCTGCCCGGCTCGGTCGCGACACCGAATGCGCCGCCAGCCAAGGACCTGATCATCTTCGCCAGCGGTGAGCGGCATAACGTCATCCCGGGCGAGGCGATCGTCCAATTCATCAAGCAGCCTATCGCGGCAAATGACCCGAGCTTTGATCCAAAGGAAAAACGGATGCAGTTCATGAAACGGCCGGTGTCCTTCAATGGCGAGGTGATGTTCACCTCCAAATTGCTGGCCCTGTCGCATGCGCAGCCACTCAAGGCTTATTATTTAAAAGGACACGGCGAACCTTCGCTCGAGAACACGGATGACGGCGGCTATCAAAAATTTGCGTTGCAGCTCGCGCAAAACGATATCGGGTTGCAAAACCTTGAATTATCCGGCGTGTCGGATGTCCCGACGGATTGCAGCCTGTTGATCATCGCCGCACCGGGCGGGGCAATCTATGAGCCCGACCTGCAAAAAATCGACCGTTATCTGACCGAGGGCGGCAAGCTGATGGCGCTGTTCAGCGGGGTCTCCCTGCGGCAGCCCACCGGGCTCGAAGCGCTTTTGCGGCGCTGGGGAGTCAATGTCTTGACTGACTATGTGAGCGATCCGACCAGCAGCTCCGGCAGCGACCAGGTGGTCATCGTGCACAATTTCAACGAGAAAACTTTTGTCAATCCGCTGAGCGAACTCGAACTCGAGATGGTCATGCCGCGTCCCGTGGTGGGAACTGGTCCGACGACCACGCCCGCCGGCGCACCGCAGGTCGATGCGCTGGTCAGTTCCAGCGATGCTTCGACGCTCGCCAATAACCGCGCCGCGGGGCCGCGCAGCTATCCGTTGATCACGACGGTCGAACAAAAGCCGGTTGCCGGAGTCACCGTGCCGCGCGGCAACATGCGCATCCTGGTCGCGGGCGACTGGATGTTCCTGGACAACCAGTTGATCGGGGGCGCGGCCAACCGTGATTTTCTCAACTACGCCGCGAACTGGCTTTGTGACCGCGAACAACTGCTCAACGGCATCGGGCCGCGACCGGTCACGGAATTCCGCCTGACCCTTTCCCAGCACCAGATGAAACAGCTCCGCTGGCTGCTGCTCGGGGCGCTGCCCGGTGGCGTGCTCATCCTTGGCTGGCTAGTCTGGCTGGTGCGCCGCAAATGAAATCTAACACCACCACCCTCTGGCTTGTGTTGGCGGCGATCCTCGCCGCCGCGGTCTGGTTTGTGGAAAAGCGGTTGCAACCGGCCGCGCAACCGGACAACGCGCTGCTCGCCGGCCTGCACGCGGCAGACATCACCTCCATCCAAGTCACGCCGCCGGGCGGGCGCGAGATCAGCGTCATCCGCACCAATAACGGCTGGTATCTGGAAAGGCCGGTCGCGTATCCAGCAACGGCCACGGCCGTTGAATCGCTTCTGAGCGCGCTGGAAAAACTCACGCCCGTCTTGCGTCTCAGCGCCGCCGAGACGGCTTCGCACAAAAATGCCGACGCGGAATATGGTTTTGAAAACCCGCAGTACACTTTGGATGTCAATATCGGCGAACAAAGCTGGCACCTGAAGATCGGCAACCGGACCGCGCCCGGCGACGGAGTTTATGTGCGCCTCGTTGGCGGTGCCGGACTGTATGTGACCGATGTCGCGTGGCTGCAATCGCTGCCGCATGATGTCAACGCCTGGCGCGACACTTCGCTCGTGACCGATGCCAGCGCGGTTGACTGGCTGGTCATCACCAACGGTGCCAAGGCCATCGAACTTCGCCGTGATCCCACCAACCGGCTTTGGCGGATGATCCGTCCTTTGCAGGCACGGGCGGACAGCACCTATATCACCACCGCCCTGCAACAGTTGCGCTCCGCAAAGGCCACCCGCTTCGTCACCGATGATCCGAAGGCTGATCTTGGCGCCTATGGCCTGCAGCCGGTAGAACTTGATGTGTGGCTCGGGCAGGGCACCAACTTGATCGCCGGGGTCCAGGCAGGAAAAGATTCCACGGAAAATCCCGGTCAACTGTTTGCCCGGCGTGATGGCTGGCATTCCATCGTGACCGCCGCCAAAGAAGCGCTCGCACCGTGGCGCGGGGACGTAAATGATTTTCGCGACCCGCATCTGCTCACCTTCAACGGATCCGTCGCGGAGATCGAAGTGCGCGGCGAAAATACTTTCACCCTCCAGCGACAGGGGTCGAACCAGTGGGCGGTCGCCGGTGAAAAATTTCCGATCGACATGGAAAACCTGCAACTGTTCGCGCGGTTGCTGGCGAATATGCGAATCACGGAATTCGTGAAAGACGTGGTCACCGGACCGGACTTGCAGAGCTTCGGTCTCGCGCCGACGAATTCGCGCAGCATCACGCTGCGATCCGTGGCCGGCGACACCAATACGGCGATCGCGAGCATCATTTTTGGCGCAACCACCGAGACGAACAAGGTTTTCGTCAAACGCGGGGATGAGGATTTTGTTTATGCGCTGGCCTTGTCGGATGTGAACCAGCTCCCGCATGCCGGCTGGCAGTTCCGCGACCGTCACATCTGGAATTTTTCCCCGACCAACGTCACCCAGGTTACGTTACACCAAGCCGGCAAGACGCGGCAGTTCATCCATGATGGTTTTCAGAAATGGTCGGTCGCCCCCGGTTCGCAAGGCATGATCGGCGACCTCGTGGGCCTGGAGGAATCTGTCAACCAGTTTGGCTCGCTAGTGACCGAGTACTGGCTGGACCGGAATTTTAGCCTGACCACGCCGGAGCAATACGGTTTTAACACCAACAATTTTCAGATCACGTTTGATCTGAAGTCCGGTGAGAAAGCGACCATGGATTTTGGACAGGAAATCCCGTCGGCATCCGCCCCGACAGCGTTCGCGGCCGTGACGCTGGATGGAGACCGTTGGACTTTTGTTTTCCCGCCTTCGATCTACCAGCTCGTGGAGCTGTACTTGAAAACCCCGCCGGGTGCGCCCTGATTATGCCCGGCTTTTGGCGAAAATGTCGCATCTGCTTTCGCTGGGTGCGCTATTGCCTCTGGTTGCTCATCTTGTTGGCGTTGCTCGCACTGGCTTGGATCAATGTCATTGGATTCCCGGGCTTTGTGACGAACCGCGTGACGGCCGCCCTGCAAGAACGCGGATCGTCCCTCGAATTTTCCCGGATACGCTGGCGCTTCATCCATGGCATCGTTGCTGAGAATGTCATCATCGGCGACCGCCAGATCCGCTCGGACAAGCCCGTGTTTACCGCCGGGCAGATCCAGTTGCGCCTCGATTACGAGGCATTGGCGCACAGAAAATTTCGGCTCGCCGGCGTGGTGGTGCGCGACGGCATCTTCACGCTCCCGGTCAATCCCACGAACCGGCTGGTGGTGTTGAACATCCAGACTGAAGTGAATTTCCATCCGGATGAGACATGGTCGCTGGATGAATTTAGCGCGGATTTTTCCGGGGCAAAAATCCGGCTAGCCGCCCAAGTGGCGCACGCCCCTGAGGCAATGAAATGGCGGATCTTCTCCGGCCAAAAGACCGGCAGTCAGGGCGCCTTGTCCCATCCGCTCCAAGACTTTTCCACCACGCTGGCGAAAATCAGGTTTGAGCAACCGCCGCTGATCAACGCAACGCTCATAGGCGATGCCAGTGATGTGCATTCTTTTGTTCTGCGCGTCAATGCCAACACCCCGGCGGTCGCCACCCCGTGGTTTTCCGCACGCGGACTCCAGATCGCTGCCAGCCTCGCCGCGCCCGCCGATGTGCCCACGAACTTTGATGCCTCCCTCGATTTCTGGACGAACGCCCTGCCGTTCCGGCTCGCCTGGATCACGCGCGCATCCCAGTTGAGCCTGACCAACCTGGACGCGGGTAAAATTGAATGCGCTGGTGCCTGGAGTGCGCCGCGGCTGGTGGTCTCCCAATTTTCCGCCCATCCTAACGGCGACAAGATCAACCTCGCCGCCGCCTTGGACGTGATCACCCGCGAACTGGATTTTACCAACAGCTCCGCTTTTGACCCGCACGTCCTTAAACCATTTCTGCCGGCAGCCGCCCGTGACCGTCTGGCCGACATCTTATGGACCCAGCCGCCATCGCTCGCGCTGGATGGCCGGCTTACCTGGCCGGCGTGGACCAATCGCATGGTGGACTGGCGCGGACTCGCCGGGCAGGCCTCGACGCTTCACGGGGAACTCGCCTGCACCAATGCGGTCGTGCGCGGACTTGCCGTGGATCTCGTTCAGACCCATTTCAGCTACGCCAATCTCATCTTGAGCGCGCCCGACCTGCACGTCATCCAAGGCCGCACGCAGCTTCAGATCAACGGCCAGGAAAGCACGGCCACCGGAAACCTCCGTGCCGCCTTGCGCGGAAACTTGGATGCTGAAACCGTCCGGCCCTTCCTGCCCACGAATGTTTCCGCCACGCTCTTCCGGCTGGTCAAGGTGGGCGAGCCGGTGGCCATGGATCTCACCACCGCCGGTAATTTGCTGAACCTGAATTCGCTCACCGCTGCGGGGCACGTCGCGATCACCAATGTTTCAATCCGCGAACAGGCCTATGAGAGCGTCGTGGCGGATGTCGTTTACTCCAACCGCGTCCTGCAGATATTGCATCCGCAATCACTTCGCGCCCACGGCACCCAGATCATGACCGCCGACTCCGTGGTGTTGGACTGGAATGCCGGCATGTATTATTTCAAGAACGGTTTTAGCACCACCGATCCCATGGCAGTCGTGAGCGCCATCGGGCCCAAGACCGCCGCCTTGATCGCGCCGTACCATTTCTCCTCGCCGCCCACCGCCCGGGTGAACGGACAGTTGCCGCTGCGCGATCTCAACCGCGGCAGCGATCTCGACGGCACGGACATGAACTTCGAAATCCTCCAAGGCGGACCGTTCCAATGGTCAAAACTTTCTACTACCAACATCGCCGGCACCGTGCGCTGGACCGGGCAGGAACTGTGCCTGACCAATGTGAAGGCGGACTTTTACAGCGGCAAAGTCGGCGGCAATGCGCATTTCGATTTCCGCCCGGTGGGTTACGATTGTGATTTTCAATTTGAAGTGTTCATGACCAATGCCGATGTCCATCTGCTTGGCTTGGACCTGACCACCAACAAGTCGAGCCTCATCGAGGGCCGGCTCAGCGGGCATATCGCCATCACGGATGCCGACACCCGGACCTGGCGCTCGTGGAACGGTTATGGCGATGCCGAACTCCATGATGGCCTCCTCTGGAGCATCCCCCTCTTTGGCTTTGCATCACCTGTGCTGAATACCGTTTCGCCCGGGTTCGGCAACAGCCGGGCCACCGATGCCACCATGAAATTTGTCATGACCAACGGCGTTGCACGCTCCGACCTGTTGGAGATACATACGCGCACCATGCGCCTGTTATATTCCGGCACCATGGATCTCGAACAGAACGCCAACGCCCGCGTCACCGCCCAGCTTCTGCGCAACACGCCCGTCATCGGCTCCATCGTCAGCACCATCCTCTGGCCGGTCAGCAAGGTCTTCGAATGCCAGGTCACCGGCCAGATTTCCGACCCCAAGATCACGCCCATCTATTTCCCGTTCTCCAAATATTTGCTTCTGCCGCTGCACCCCATCCGCACCTTTGAAGAAATGATGCCGGACAGCCCGCGCGGTTGACCCCAAATAAAAAGCCCGCCGGAACATCCGGCGGGCTCGGAAAATCTCCTGAAAAATATCCGCTTACGGCTCGGCCAAGATCGCCGCGCGTTGCTTCTGATATTCGTCCGGCGTGACTTGGTCCATCTTGTATTTCGCCAGCAAATCCGAAAGCTTCTGTTGCTTGTCTGCGCTGATGGGCAACGGCGGCGCCATCCCGATCGGTGTGGATGCCATTACCGTCTTCACTGCGGGCGCCGGGGTGACCACGGGCGCCGGGGCGGGCTGCACAACAATCGGTTCGGCTTTCACTGACGGTACCGACGACGCCGAGTCGAACAAGGTTTGTGCCATGGTTTCGCGGGCCTTGGCTTGCGCCGGCGTATCGCCGCCCGGGGCGGGCTCGCTGACGATATCACCTTGAACCATGACCGGCTTGGTTGAATCCATGTTGGACTTGACCTGCTTTTTGGCGGCGGCAACTTCCGCCGCCTTTTGATCTGCGGCCTGCTTGGCTGCGGCCTTCTGCGCCTTTAGGTCAGCGGCGGCCTTGTCAGCATCCGCCTTGGCTTGGGCTTTCGCCGCCGCCTTCTGCGCTTTCAATTCCGCCGCCTTCGCCGCTTTTTCGGCTTTGGCTTGCGCCTTCGCATCGCCATTGACCGGCATCATCGCGGGCTCGTCGCCCTGCTTTGCCACCGGCGACGGAGCGGTTGCGGGAGCGACCACCACCGGCACCGTCGGCGCCGCGGGCGGGTTCGTGATGGGCGCCTGCTCGCTGATCTCAAACAGCTTCGAGACCAATGCCTCGCGCGCTTTGGCCTGCGCGGGATTGTCTTCGGCACGGATTGTCAAGGTTGTGCCCATGGCGAGCGCGCAAATCACGATGGAGACTTTGGAAAATTGCATACGATTTCTTACTTTCTTACGCCAATTTGCCGCTAGAAGCAACTGCTTTTCGGGTCGGCACGAACAATCGCCGCCAGACGAACGGCACCGGGCTCGCCAGCAACGACCGCACGATTATCCCCCACACCTCCCCGCGCGAGATCTTCACCCGCGCCCGCAATTCCCCGCCCTCCGCCGCCCGCAACTTCGCGATCGTCCGCATTCCAAATAAAATCGGCCACGCGCACGCCAGCCGCACCCGGAATTGCCCGTACGGCAGCATGTTCGTGTAATGCCACCCCGCCGCCAGGTGCGCCTCCGCCTTGTCGAGATATTCATCGAACAGCGTCCGGAACTTCTCCGCGTTCACCGGCGAAAACAGCACGCCCGGCATCAGCTTCGCCTCGTCCAACCGTTGCGTCGGCAGATAACAACGTCCGTTCCGCAAGTCCGCCGGCAGGTCGCGCAAAATGTTCACCAGTTGCAGCCCCTTGCCAAAACGGATGCCCTCCGCGATCAATTGCTTTTCCTCCAGCCGCGCCTCCGGAAACAGATGCGCCCGGCAGATCTTCGTCCAAAATTCCCCCACGCAACCCGCCACGCGATATGTGTAATCATCCAGCTCCACCGCCGTTTCCAGCGCGATAATCTTCTGTTCCACCGGTCGCGATTCCGCCGCGCCCAAGCTTCCGAATCGCAATAGATCCAGCTCCTGCCCGCTGATGATCGTCACCAAAACCTCCCGCACCCGCTTCAAATCTTCCGGCGACAGTTCCTGCAACAACGCCAGGCTCGCCTCCGTTTTTTCCAACAACACCCGCTCCGCCGCCAACCCCTGCTGCTGCGCCAGTTCGCCAAAATTCAATGGCGCATTCCCCTGCCCCAAAATCCGTTCGCGCAATTTCTGCAACGCCGCCAGCCGCTGCGCCACCGGCACGATCTCCGTGTCCGCGATCGTGTCCGTCGTCCGCGCCAGCAAGTACGCCAGCCCGATCTGCCGCCGCACCGGTTCAGGCAGCACCCGTAGCGTCAGGTAAAACGAACGCGACGTCGCCTTCAGCAACTCATTGAATCCTTCAGTCATCAGCGGGCAAAGCATAAAACCTTTCTCCGCCACCGCGCAAACCAAACCCGTCCCCCCATAAAATTTTGGTTGGGAAATCATGGGATATCACAGGGCTTTCGTGGTCGGAGCGGAATGGAGCGCAGCCATCCCGTCAACGATCTGAACTTGCAGCCACCGCAAGTCGCCTCCAGTTTCTTCTCCGTGCCTCACGGACGCAACCGGGAAGCGGGACAAGGTGGACAATGTCGCGCTGCGACCTTGTCTGCCCGCGCAGCGGGCACTTTGCGACGCGACCAACCCCGCGTCACCCAGCCATCCAAACCCATCCGATAAACCTTCGACCGGAGCGCGGCTGTGTCCGCGTAGCGGATCAGCCGCAGCAATTTCACCTGCAATCAAAGCTCTCAAACCGCCCACAATCACCTTCCCGAAAGCCAGTTCGTTAATCGTAAATCCAGTATCGTAAATCGCCCTGGTTTTATCCGGTCTGATTTGGCTTAATTTTCGCGTTTTCATTGGCTTTTTATGAAATTTTAAATCTCAAATTTGCGATCAATTCCCGGCATCATTTGGTTGGATTCGGTTGGATTCCCCCTACCCGTAATGACGGCGGGAAAACCCGCGCCTCATCTTTTCCCCGCACCCAGACACTAATTATGTGAGTTTTTAACCACATTCCGATATCTTTATACTAACTAATTTAGTACAAGTCAAGAAATGGATGCGGTTTTTAGTAATTGGTCCTGTAGATTGCGTTTTTCGCGCTCCGCCGCGCCATCCCCTTGGCGTAGGCAGACCGCCCTCGCATACCCCCACGACTCCATCGTGAGACAGAAATCGACGATACCTCCAAATTTCCAAATAGCCCGCGATCTCCCGTCTCCAGCACCGTAGGTGCGCCATATTTGTAGAAAATCGTCCTATAGTGAGATAACTTTTGCCATCGCCGTCCGGCATTTTCAGTTGGTTACAATTTGTAACCAACTCGGATCCCTCCTTGTTTAACCGGTGTTTTAAGACTTCCCAATAGTTCTGAGCCGCCTTGTAGTCTGTCTGTTGTGTCAGCACCTGAACAATGTCCACCACTGAAAACCACCACGTTTCCGTCTTCTCGTCATAGAGGCGGCGGATTTTATATCCCTCAAAAATGGCCGGTTCATTTTTCATAATGGCTCCAGATCACTGGTTTAGCTTCCGTGCATGATCTTGCGCACCGTGTAGAATGCGAAAGACAATTATTTCCCGCCCCTTAATTCGAAAAAACAGTTTGTACGGAAACCGGTGCGCGAGTATGCGGCGAAAACCTCGGTAGTAAATTGGACATCGCTCAGGATCGGCTTCCAAGCGTAGCAGAGCTTCGGACTGATCAACTAAAAATTCATCACCTAGTCCGGCGCGCTGCTCTTCATACCAATCATACGCGCGGCGAATATCGGCCTTGGCTTGAGACCGGATGGTGACATTCCAGTTCACCGGCGGAGTCCGCGAATCTCACCAAGAACTTTGCGCCACGGCTCACCCGGGCTGGAATCGCGTTCGAAATCTGCCAGCGCCTCGTCAAGTGCTTGACGTTCGGCGGGTGTCGGCGAACCGCCCGCTAACAAGTCGGCTTCCTGAAGTTCGGCGAGCCGTTCGAAAAGCTGGGAACGGTCACTGACACTCAGCTTGGGCAGTTCTTCAAGGATTTGAGCTTTGCTCATGAGAACAATCTAGCGCGGCCATGATTTTTCGCAAGCGTGGCCGTTAACCTTAAAAACTCAAATAAGTATACGCCCTCAGCCCCCGTTCATACTCATCCAGCAACCGCATCGCCTCGCTTGGCTTCATCCGGTCGGACTTGATCGCTTCGTCCATCTGCGCCTTCATCTGGCGTTTCAATTCGTTCTCGTCGTATTGCACCGCCGTGAGCGACTGGATCACCGTGTTGCCCTCGATGATCTCCTCGATGTAATAACCGGACGGCTCGTCCGGCTCCAGGAACACATGCACTTCGTTCACGCGACCGAACAGATTGTGCAGGTCACCCATGATGTCCTGGTACGCGCCCATCAGGAAAAAGCCGAGATAATACGGTTCCACCTTGCCTTCGGAGTTTGTTTTCAGCGGATGCATCGACAACGTGTCGCGCACATCGCGCAAGTCGATGAACTTGTTGATCTGCCCGTCGGAATCGCAGGTGATGTCCACCAACGTGCCCTCGCGCGTCGGCCGCTCCGTCAAACGCGAGACCGGCATGATCGGGAACAACTGTCCCAACGCCCAGTGATCGAGCAACGACTGAAACACGGAAAAATTGCACAAGTACTGGTCTGCCAAAGAATCTTCCAATTTCTGGATTTCTTCCGGGATATACGCCTGACCCTTGAAACTGTCCACGACCTCGCGGCCGATCTCCCAATAAAGGTTTTCAATGCGCGCCTTGTCCGGCAGTTCCATCACGCCCAGCGTGAACATGTTGTGTGCGTCCTCCTTGCGCTCCTGCGCATCGTGAAACGCCTCCAGCTTGTTCAGCTTGGTGAGATTCTTTTTGATGTCGATCAGTTCGCGCACCAGCGGATGCTCGCTGTCGCCATATTGAAACGCATCGCCCGCGCGGACTTTTTCGATCGCCCCAAAAACTTCCACGATCAGCACGCTGTGATGCGCCACGATCGCCCGGCCGCTTTCGCTCACGATGTCCGGATGCGGCACCTTCTCCGCATTGCACACGTCCGCGATGTAATAAACGATGTCGTTCGTGTACTCCTGCAACGAATAATTCGTCGAGGAATCGAACGCGCTGCGCGAACCGTCGTAATCCACGCCCAGCCCGCCGCCGACGTCCATGAATTCGATCGCAAAACCCATCTTCACCAGCTTCGCGTAAAACCGCGCCGCTTCCTGCACCGCCTTCTTCACCGTCAAAATGTCCGGCACCTGCGAGCCGATGTGGAAATGCAGCAGCTTCAGGCAATGCCCCAGTTTCTCCGCCTTCAACATCTCCGTCGCCGTCAAAAGCTCCACCGTGCTCAGGCCGAACTTCGCATTTTCACCGCCGCTCTCCGCCCACTTGCCGGCGCCCTTGCTCAACAGCCGCGCCCGGATGCCGATCAACGGTTCCACGCCGATCTGTTTGGAGATCACGATGATGTGCTTCAGCTCCTCCAATTTTTCCACCACCATGATGACCCGCTTGCCGAGCTTGATGCCCAGCAGCGCCATCTTGATGAATTCCGCATCCTTGTAACCGTTGCAGATGACGAGCCCGCCCAGTTGGTTCTGCAGCGCCAGGCCTGCGAACAATTCCGGCTTGCTGCCGACTTCCAGGCCGAAGTTGAACGGCTTGCCCGCATCCAAAATTTCTTCCACCACCTCGCGCAACTGGTTCACCTTGATCGGGAACACGCCGCGATACTTGCCTTGAAAATTAAATTCCGCGATGGAACTGTGGAACGCCTTGTTGATCGCCTCCACACGGTGACGCAGGATGTCTTGAAAACGGATCAGCAGCGGAAATTTCAGGCCGCGCCCCTTGGCCTCCTCGATCACGTCCGTGATGTCCACGGATGCGCCCGCGTCCTGCAGCGGCTTGGCGGTCACGTGACCGGCATCGTTGATGTCAAAATACTTCGCGCCCCAGCGCTGGATGTTATAAAGCGACCGGGCGGATTCGACCGTCCACGGTTGCGCGTCTTTGTTCGGTTGGCTCATCTCAATGGTCTAAAGAGCGAACTATAAAAACTTCGGCGCAGAATGCAACAAGCACCTTGAAAAAATTCTGTGTCAAAAATCCAGTTTGACGACGCTTGAACCCTCGGCTGGTAGGGCGCGTCGCTCCGCGCGCGCCGCATCTGCCAACCAACGTATACAAATTTATCAACACTGCTTGCATGGAACGACGGCCTCCCACGAAACACCGGTCTCCGACTCGGCAGGTCGAAAGCCCCTTGTGCTCCCCGGAAAACTTCCTTAAACCCGGCGCCTCTGGCTCCCTCTCCGCCGCGCAGCGGGGGAGAGGGCCGGGGAGAGGTGGCGCTTTGTGATTTTGCCCTGCTAACTGGACTCCCCCAATCCACCTCTCAAAACTTCGTCAACTTCTCCAATTCTTTCACGCGCTTCTCGATATCGCTCCGCTTGGTCTTTGTCGTCGTGTTCAATCCAAACCCTTCGCAGCAAAACGACGCCGTCACACTGCCATAAACCATCGCGCGCCGGATGTTCGCATCGATCGAGCCCTTCGCCGTCGCGAGATAACCCATCATGCCGCCGACAAATGAATCACCCGCGCCCGTCGGGTCTTGCACGCTTTGCAACGGATACGCCGGGCAGATGAACACGCCTTTCGGTCCGGAGAGAATTGAACCGTGCGAACCCTTTTTGATGATCACATACTTCGGCCCAAGCTTGTGGATCTTTTTCAACGCCACAAAAATATTGTCCTCCTTCGTGAGCATTTCGGCTTCGCTGTCGTTTAGCACAAAACCATCCACGCGTTTCAACAAGCGCAGCAAGTCCGCCAGCGCGATGTTCAGCCACAAGTCCATTGAATCGGCCACGACGAACTTCGGCTTCTTCAACTGGTCCAGCACGGAAAGCTGCAACGCCGGTGCGATATTGCCCAGCAGCACAAACGCGGCCTTCTTGTACGCCGCCGGCAAACGCGGCTGAAACGTCTCGATCACGCCCAGTTCCGTCGCCAGCGTGCGGCGGTTGTTCATGTTCACTTCATATTCGCCCGACCAATGAAACGTCTTGCCCGGCAGCATTTGCAACCCCGCGAGGTCGATCTTATGCTTGCGATACAGCTCGATGTATTTAGGAGGAAAATCTTCCCCCACGCCGCCGACCAAATTCACCGGCGAGAAAAAACTCGCCGCCACCGCCGCATGGCTGGCCGACCCGCCCAGCAGGCGCGGATTTTCTTTCGTAGGAGTCTTGATGGAATCGAGTGCCGTGGTGCCGACAATAAGTACGCTCATGATTTTTTATTAAATAGAATGTTTCTTAAATAGTTTACCAAACACAAACCAAAGCCTTCCAACCGTCAACCGGCGCGTTCTAGCCAAAACGCTGGAACCAATTCTCCCTCTCCCCAAGGGAGAGGGCCGGGGTGAGGAGAAACGGTGCTCACGATACTGGAAAAATTTCAACAGCAGCCTCTCCCTCTCCTACTTCTTCTGAATCAATTCAATCTCATACCCCTCCGGCGCATCCACAAACGCAAACGTCGTGCCCGTGGAACTCGTGACCGGTCCATCCGAATATTTCAACCCGTGCTTGGCGAGATGCTTCTCAAACTCGGCCAGGCTCTCCACCTCGAACGCCAGATGCGTGAGATCCGGCTGCACCTTCACGGATTCACTGCCCGGCAGATGGCACAATTCGATCAGTTCTTCGCTCCCCCGCGCCTGCATGAACACCAATTCCGAGCCGCGCGGCGATTTATGCCGCTTCACCTCGGCCAAACCAAGGATGTCGCGATAAAACGTCACCGTCCGCTCCAGATCGTTCACGCGATACCGCGTATGCAGCAATTTGCCAACTTTCATGTCCCGCAGGATAGCCCGCCCCACGGCACCGGGGCAAACCGCAATTTGAGCAAGGAAAACTTCATGGCGATGCTTTTTGCACTAAGACAATCGCAAACCCGTCAGCGTCTTGGACTGCGGCGGGAAGCGCAGCGCCACGCCGCTTTCGTCTGCAACCAAAGCGTTCTATGCAAAGCAATCACCGCCTGCAAATTTAATCATTCTTTAACCCGCACGCGTATCTTTCCAAAGACGCGGCGAACGTTTCCCCTTCTCCTTGGGGGAGAAGGCCGGGATGCGGGCGGTCGTCTCACCGCTTTTGCTCTCACTTCCACCTTTAAAACCCTTCCCCATCGTTTTTAATTTCCCCGCCGCCATTTTAATGGCATTGTATGTGGTATGGGTAAACGACGTGAAGCGCGCGAGCGCGCGGTCCAATTTCTGTTCCAGCATGACCTGAATCCGCCCGGCGATCTCGCCGCGGAATTGGAGCAGTTCTGGAATTCCCAGCGTACCGCCGCCATCGAGGAGGAAAAATCCGGCATGGCCACCTGGGGTGAAAAGGTCGAACTCCCCCCGCCGACCGTAGAAGAAGCCGAAACCCGTCTCTTCGCCGAACCGCTCATCAAGGGCGTTCTCGAAAATCGCGAGGCCATTGATGAACAGATCAAGAAGCACGCCAAGAACTGGGATTTCCACCGCATCGCCGCCGTCGACCGCAACATCATGCGCCTCGCCATCTATGAGATGCTCCACCGGCAGGACATCCCGCCCGTCGTGAGCATCAACGAGGCCGTCGACATCGCCAAAAAGTTTTCCACGCAGGACAGCGGCAAGTTCGTCAACGGCATCCTCGACAAGATCAAGGGCGAACTCATGCGCCCTGCCCGCAATGTGAAATGAAGTTTGCCGACCTCCATTTACACACCCAGTTTTCCGACGGCACCTTCACGCCGGAGGAGCTGGTTCTTAATGCCCAGAAACAGGGCCTCGCTTGCATTGCCCTGACCGACCACGATACCGTCGAAGGGTGCGCGCGCACTGGCATCGCCGCTGCCGCCGTGAAGATGGAGTTCATCCCCGGTGCCGAACTCACCGCCGAACACGAGGACATCGAGGTCCACATCTTGGGCTATTTTCTCGATACCCAAAACCCGGTACTGCTCGAAAAGCTTGCCCGCTTTCAGGCCGATCGCCAAAACCGCATCCACGAGATGTGCGCCGCGCTGAACAAACACGGCATCCCGCTCAAAGCCGAAGCCGTCTTCGCGCTCGCCAATTGCCAGTCGCCCGGCCGCCCGCATGTCGCCCGCACGCTCGTCAAAGAAAAACTCGTCAGCAACCTCGACGAAGCCTTCGAGCGTTATTTGAAAAAAGGCCGTATCGCCTGGGTGCCCAAGACCAAGATGTCCGGTCTCGAAAGCATCGGCTTGATCCATCAAGCCGGCGGCATCGCCGTCATGGCGCATCCCGGTTTGAACCGCAGCGATGAGATAATCCCCGCCCTTGTGGACGCCGGACTCGACGGCATTGAATGCTTTCACACCAAACATTCCACCGTCATGGCCGAGCGTTACCTGGAGATCGCCGAAAAGCATCACCTCCTCGTCACCGGCGGCAGCGACTGCCACGGCTTCAGCAAAAAAGCCCCCCTCATCGGCACCGTCAAACTCCCCTACGACCACGTCGAGCGCATGAAACAATTTCTCCAGGACCGCTCCGCCAATTCAAAATAATGAACGGGGAGACGCAAATAAAAATGGGGCGGCGGTTTCAATCCTTGGTCCGATTGTCCCCGGTGGCTTGCCGGCCATTCTTCATTCTTCATTCTTAATTCTTCATTCGCGCCATGGGTTTATTCGCCAAATTCAAAGCCGGTCTCGCCAAGACGCAGAGCAAGCTCGTCCACGAAATCAAACGCATCGTCACGCGCTCGCCCAAGCTCACCGCCGAGTCGTTGGAAGAGATCGAGCACGCCCTCATCGCCGCCGACCTCGGCATGGCCATGACCACGCAGATCGTCGATGCCGTCAAGAAAGCCTACGAATCACAAGGCACCGCCGGCTTGGATTACCTCGCCATCGCCCGCGCCGAGATCGAAAAAAGCCTTTCCACCAACAAACCCGGCTTGCTCAAAGCGCCCAGCGGCCCCACGATCGTTTCCATCGTCGGCGTGAACGGCACCGGCAAGACCACCACCAGCGCCAAGCTCGCCAATTACATCCAGTCGCAGAAAAAAATCGTCCTGCTCGCCGCGTGCGACACCTTCCGCGCCGCCGCCATCGAACAGCTCAAACTCTGGGGCACCCGCCTGGACGTCGAGGTCATCGCCGGCACCTACGGCGCCGATGCCGCGTCCGTCGCCCACGATGCCGTCACCGCCGCCCAAGCGCGCCATGCGGATTACCTCTTCATCGATACCGCCGGCCGCCTGCACACCAAGCACAACCTCATGCAGGAGCTACACAAGCTTCACCGCGTCATCGGCAAACAACTCGCCGGCGCGCCGCACGAAGTCCTGCTCGTCCTCGATGGCAGCACCGGCATGAACGCGCTCAACCAGGCGCGCGAATTCAACAAGGCCGTCCCCCTCACCGGCCTCATCATCACCAAGCTCGACGGCACCAGCAAAGGCGGCATGGTCATCGCCATCCAGAAAGAACTCGGCCTCCCCATCAAATTCATCGGCCTCGGCGAACAACCCGACGACCTCCAGCCCTTCGACGCCAAACAATTCGCGCAAGCCTTGTTCGAGGAATGAAACCAGGCAAGCCAGTTGCAATAATTGATAAATCTTTGTTTCAAGAAATCTGCGCTGTTTCAGAGGTCAAATTGCGTGAGAGTTTATTAAACGAAATTCTCAATCACTACGAACTCGTCATACCATTCGTTTTAGTGGAGGAAGTATGGATCAATTTTGGTAAGCCAAAAGAAAGCACCAGTGCAGCCGTCCACGAAATGGTCAAGCTGTTGAAACAGATGACGAAATTATGGATGGATGATGAGATGGAAATTATTTTCAAAGAGCTCGTCCGGGATCAGCCGATCAAGAGATCGCCACCACCACCCAAGGAGTTGATTAATTTCGCACTCAACTTGGATCCCAATGACCCAAATTTTTCGCGATGGTTAGAAGAGAACTGGAAAGCTAAGAAGCTGGCTATTGATGAACGTGTCGCGGAACAAAGATCCCTACTGCCAGCGGGGTCGTTCGCAACCATTTCAAGTGAAGAAGATTTGTTTCAAAAGTTTATCAGACGTAAATTCATGGAAACTTTGGAATCGCCAGAACGCATAAAACAACTGTTAGAAAATTGGTTGGGAAATCAATTTCGCCACCGCCACACGAATTACAAACGGCGAATTGAAAAAGCATTTGGCCGTTTCAATAAAGAGACATTTAGAAAATACCCCGTAACACTAAGTTACATCCTAACTTCGATGTTCTATTTCTATGCTCCGCTTTTTCGAATACAAAATTCATCCGAACAGGAGAAGCGCAAGATAATTGGCAGCGCAAAAAATGAGCAGCGAAATAATATCACGGATCAACAATACGTTGTGTCAGCTCTTCTTTGCGATCGGCTTTTAACGAGCGATGAAGGGATGTACAATATGATGAATATTTTCAAACGTGCGGGTTTTTGGACAGGCGAAACAGTTTTTATTGATTTACACAAGGACTTGAGCCTTCAAATCCCGAAACTCCTTATCTAATTTGTTATCCGCTTAGAAAATCCCAACGGGATTCAATCATTTAGCCCAGGGTTGCGCGCACGCGCTACCCTGGGTCCAGCATCGAAAACAAATCCGACCCTGAAAGGGTCGAACCCCTTCCCCCATTTAACAATTCAACAAATCACCCATCACGGCCTCATTTCCCCTTCCCCTCATGCTCCTTCAAATTCGGCAAAAACCCCGTCAACAACCCGATCAACGGCAGGAACGAACAGCACTTCACCACAAAAATGATGCTCGTATGATCCGCTAATTTTCCCAAAACGGCGGACGCGATACCCGCCATGCCGAACGCAAAGCCGAAGAACAATCCCGCGATCGTCCCCACCTTGCCGGGCAGCAATTCCGTCGCATAAACCAGGATGGCTGGAAACGCCGACGCCATGATGAACCCGGTGATGATCGACAGCACTGCCGTCCAGAACAGGTCCGCATACGGCAACATCAGCGCAAACGGCGCCATGCCCAGGATGGAGATCCAGATCACCTGCTTGCGCCCGATCTTGTCGCCCACCGGCCCGCCGATGATCGTTCCCAGCGCCACCGCGAACAGAAACAGGAACAGATACATCTGCGAGCCCGTCACGCTCACCCCGAATTTTTCGATCACATAGAACGTGTAATAGTTCGTCATGGACGCCAGGTAGAAGAACTTGGAGAACATGAGCGTTAGCAAAATCGCGATGAAGAAATAAATCTTCCCGCCCGCCGCCGCGTGATGCCGCGTCGCTCCGCCGGCTTTTTTTGCGTGCATCGACGCCAGCTTTTCACTGTACCAATGCCCCACGCGCGTCAGAAAAATCATCCCGACAAACGGCAGCACGGTGAAGCACAGGATATAGCGTTGCCCGTACGGAACAATCAACCACGCCGCCAGCAACGGCCCGAGCGCCGTGCCCGCGTTGCCGCCCACTTGAAACAGTGACTGTGCAAACCCATGCCGCCCGCCGGATGCCGCCCGCGCCATGCGCGAAGACTCCGGATGAAAAATGGCCGACCCCATCCCCACCATCGCCGCCGCGATGATCACCACGTGATACGAGGGCGAGAACGCCAAAACGATCAACCCCGCCAACGTGATGCCCATGCCCAGCACCAGCGAGTACGGTTTCGGATGCTTGTCCGTGTAAAACCCGACGATCGGCTGGAACACCGAGCCTACCATCTGAAACGTCAGCGTGATCAGCCCGATCTGCGTGAAGGTCAGCGCATACGCCGTCTTCAAAACCGGATAGATCGCCGGGATGAGTGCCTGGATGGCATCGTTCAACAGATGCGAAAAACTGAGCGCATACAGCACCGGCATCGCCGAAGACGATTTGGCGGCCGTCGCGGGTGCTTCCGTGGCGGATTGGGTCTGGGTTTTCATGTGTTATGTGTGAAAAATAAAAAACCCTGCTCTTTGCGGGAGCAGGGTTAAGAAAAATTCGGTTAACTATTTTCTCTCCTGCTCCTTCGCCGGCCACAGAACGGAACGGTTCAGAAGGCCATGGGCCACGACATTGGCAACGACTACGACAGCGCCCACCATTGGATACGCAACGTATCCAATCGCAAACCGTCCGACATTATCCGCAGTCAACATTGCGATGACAATACTTCGAGATTTAACCCTGTCAACCCTCAACTGCTAGCGACATCAATTCAAGCCGTCACGTCATTCCGAGCATGCCAAGACGCTATTCAGTTCCCTCTCCCCTCCGAGGGGAGAGGGTTAGGGTGAGGGGTGGAATTCAACCCAAGACACTCATTTTCAAAAACGCGGTAGGGCGCGTCGCTCCGCGCGCGCCGCCGCCTGCCAACCATCCCATTCTTAAACCCGCATGCTGATATTTCCACAGAAACTGGGAGTAATTCCTCCTCTCCTTGGAGGAGCAGCGACAGCGACTATGGCGGGTGAGGACGGTCATTAAACTAATTATTCCGACCGTCCCCTCCCCCATCAAAAAAACTCACCCCTTCCCGCCAAACGAACAATGATCATCCAGATCCAGCAGATCAAACCACGTATTGATGTCCTCGCGCAGCGGATTGAACTTCTTCACCTCTTCGGCAAAGTCCGTCAATGTCTCCGCATCGCTGTCCGGCGAACGCTTCAAATGATATTCGCTCCACGCGGCGACCTCCCACGGCTGCCGCGGATGCTTCGCATTCGCCTGGACCCACGCCAGCACATCCCAGTCGCCCGTGCCCTTCGCCAGTTCCTGTTTCAACGCTTCATGATCAAGCCCGACGAAGTTGAAAAAGTGCCGGTCCATGCCTTTGCCGCCGTAATGATATTCCCCCAGCTTGCCGGCGAGGGACGCACGCGCCTTGTCGAGGATGCGCGGCAGGAGGACGTAACCGCCCAGCCGCACACGCGGGCTGCGCGGCGGGCGTTGTGTGAGATCCGGTCCGGAATTCGTGTTGCTCATAATCTATTGATCGGGTTGTTGAAGTTCG
>DASZCA010000009.1:0-4545 GCA_035943555.1 Verrucomicrobiia bacterium | reverse complement strand
CAGGGTCCGCCCCGTCATCAATAACTCCACCGCTTCCTTCCGGAACGCTTTGGAATGCTTCTGTTGGCTCTTGAGTTGTTTCATAAGTCGCTCCCGAAAGCTTACATGCTTTGTCCACTTTCGTGGGGCAAGCTCACTTTTTGAATGACTTCCCGCCACCCAGCGGATGCCAAGTGCGGCTCGCGCCAGCCAGCCCCCGCAACCATGAACCGCACCCGGAGCAGCCAACGTGAGTCGGCTCCAATCTCATGCCCCACCCGCCCATCGATATTTTTGGTCGGATTAGGTCGGATTAGGCCGGACAAGCTCATGGCAACGTCACAGGATTTTTTCTTCATACATCCTTCTCATAGTTTTTTTGGTCCAACAAAGCCCAACAAGGCCCAACGAATGGAGCGGCTGCCCGTACACCATAGCCTCGGCGAAGATGGACGTTCGGGCGAAAGGGACCAGCCGCAGCACGCGTCTTGCCACCCACGCCCGGATCGTCTTCGAGACATTCATCCGCCCATTCGTCATTCGAAATTCGTCATTCCGAAAATCCGGCGTTCGCACATGTGCAATATGTGTCATGCACCCCGACCTTAGCATAGATCCCAGAAATCCGAATTCGTGTGGGGAATGTAACTAGCAGATTTATGCCATTTATTTTCATTTTTCAGGAGTGGGAACGCCCTTCAACGCAAAAAAACAAAAACACTTTCATTAACACCTAATTAAAAACCCATTACACTTGTCAATCCGGGCTAAAACCGCCCCAAATTTTCAAAAACATTGGCCTTTTAAAAGATTTCCAAAATCCAAAACCCGTGGTGAGGCTGCCAGTGCGGCTCGCACCTCCGTCGAGCCCTAATCAAAGCCCGCCGCAGCCAACACGACCCAAGCATACAAATCAATTATGAGCATCCAAAACGCCCCCCTCTCCTGGAGGAGAGGGCCGGGGTGAGGACGAGCCACCCGTGAGCTGTCAGCGAACTATCTAATCCACCTTGCCCAAAACCCTTTCGCCGAGTTGAAAGCTGCTCTGTAGAAACCTTTCTAAAACCCGACGTCCAATGGGCGGCGGCTGTGTTGGGGCGACAGGGACCAGCCGCAGCGCATGGCCTGCAACTATGGTATTCGCATTTAAGCACCCACGCGGCCCTGATCTTTTTTTGAAAGTGCAAGATTTCTACAAAGCAGCTGAAAGCCAGCCATGTAATAGTCCGGCAAAAGGTCTGGATAATGTGAGCCCGATGTTCTCCACCCTGTAAAGGCAGGCACCTGATGACACGTCCAACCATCCAAATCAAACAACCCGCCGACCGCCTCGTAATTCGCGAAGCGTCTTGGAGTGCGCCAGCCCTCTGGCGCTTTCGAACGTAGTTTGATCAGATAATTCAGAAGCCAATCACAAAACCAAATCCGTTCAAAACGCCATCCCCACCACCTCAATCTTCCACTTTCCATCCTCGCCACATTCGCCGCCCCCGTCCCCAATCCGAAGGGTTGACAGAAATTAGCCGGGGGTTGCGAGGCCCCACCGAGCCACCCCCGGTAGCCCGCCACAAAAATCACCACCCCGCAGGGGTGGCAGAAACGCAATATCCCGGCAAGCGACCGAAAAATGGAAAATGGATCGCGTAAATATCAATCCAAACTGAATTTCGAATGAATGGTCTCATCGGTAAATTCTAACTCGCTTTGCCTTGGATCAACAATTTGCTTAAGCCTTATACGGCAGATGAATTTGCCGTCGTTAGCTTTGAATGACATAATGTCAAAAATTTTGCTGTAGACATTCCAATCAACAGAGGCATGCCGCATCAGGGAATCCGCAGAATCAATTTCACCTCTCTCAAAGCCAGTCTGGATATTACCAATAAGAATTCCGACAGCATAACCGAGATGTTGCTTTAGGTTAACTTCGCATGCTCCTGATGCGGCGTCTAAAATTGGAATAAGCGCACTATAACGTGCTTCAACGGAGGATTGATCAGGATTTTCAAAAATAAAATTTCTTTCACTTTCGAAAGTGGATGCTTTCAGCTTATCTGGCACTTGGTATATAGCGCCGGTATAACTTGCCAAATGGTTTTCCAGCGCCCCTTTAGGCAATAAGAATACGCCAGCTTCTCGTGCCGCATCTGCTATCAGTTTTGTCTTGGCAATAATATAGTCAACCTCGCCAGCTCTTTCCGGCAAAGAATGAGCAAGTAATTCGCGGTTATTAATCGCTCCAACCAGAATACGGTAGCGTTTGCTATCCGTTTCTTGGCCGTTAAGAGCCAATTTTAACCCCACGAGTGTTGGGTTTTCATCTGATTCCACGGCGCGAGACAGCGCATCCAGACGACTATTTAGCTCTCGGATTGCGTCCATCAAATTAGGGCCAATGCCATGCTCAGAAGCATATTTTTTACACCGGCTATCGTCCGAAATTGAATCCCTGAAGTTACCGCGAGTAATTAGATCAAGATCGACAATGAATTGAGCGTTGATTTTTAGATGTTGGCAAAGTCTAAAAAAGAAATCCTGCTCATCCTTGCCATTCACATCAATGAAACAAGCGCCTGTTGCTCCAAGCATCTTGGCGCGGCTGTCTTGAATCAATGTAAACAATTGTTGGTCAGTATAACCCTCAACAAAAATAGGGCGACTAGCAAAGAAAAACTGTTTGTGGTGTGTGTTTAATCGAGGCAGCAAGCGTTTTAAAAAATATTCATCTTGAGGATTTAACGCTCCAATAAACGAAGGCGGTTCTGAAGTGTGAAAAATGACGCATTGCCTAAGGTCATCCAAAACGCGGAAATCTAGAAGATAGGGCGAGTGCGTTATCAGAAAGAACACTTTTGCACCTGGATGCGTTCTGGGATCACCCGCCACCTTTCGAATCTCGGCTAAAAGGAACGCTTGAAATTGCGGATGTAAATGCAGTTCGGGCTCATCAATAATCAAAGCGTTAAATTCATCGTCGTAGATAAAGGCAAGTATGGTCAGCAATTCTTTCAGGCCATGGCATTCCGATTCTTTCATTCCATATTCACCTCCGCCACGAATTTTTTGGATTTTTGGTTTTAGAAAACCTCCTTCTTCGGCAAATCTGATGCGTCTGTTAAAAATACTGGATAAAAATGCTTCAATTTTGATCCGAACGTTAATTTTTTCTTTGAGAACCACAAAAGCGTCCGCCGCAAGACCTTGTGTAGCGCCATGCTGCTTGTAGTTACTGTACTGGCTAATGTTGAATCCTTGGTGCAACGCTCCGCCGTAGCCCATAACATCGGTTTTCTCCAAGCCTGCTAGGCGTTCTGCACTTAAATAGCGTGGTCTAAACCGAGCATGCGCCAGCGCATTTTTCAAATAATCTGAAAATCGGGTCTTCCCACTTCCATTTGGTCCGACAAGGTAATTAATGCTGCCCCATTCAGATTTTGTAAAAATTTGTTCACCCCAAAGATCGTTGATTTTTGCAGTTACAGGAATGTTCATATTTAATTGCAAATAAAGGCGGCACCATCCTACTTTACAGCCTTCTGCGCTTGCCCCGCCGCCACCAACTGCCCCAACAACCCGCCATTCTTCGGCACCAGCGTGATATTCGCCTCCCCCGCGATGATGTTCTGCGTCTCCAACACATGAAACAGCGCCCGCGAAATATCCGGGTCGGTTGAAATCTTCTTCAACGCCAGACCGACGATCTGCGGCCGCATCGCCGCCGCCCGGGCGAACTCCACCGCCGCCTGCTGCTCCGCCGTGCTGGCGATGATGTTCACCTGGTTCGTCCCGTCCTGTTTGATCGCCGAAGTCACCTGCCGCAGTCGGTTCACCACCTTTTCCTCGATCTGTTTGATCATCCCCGCATCGCGAAAATGCACCTTGCGGATATATACCGACCCCAGGCTGTAACCCCAAGCCTGCGATTGCGGCGAAACCTCGTTCCGCACCGTCTGGCTCATCGGATGCCGGTTCTGCAGCATGTCCGCCAGCTTCATGTTGCTCAGGCAACGCACCGTGGAATTCCCCACGTTCGCCGCCAGTGACCCGCGCGGGTCAGCGTTCTTGAACAGGTAGGAAACCGGATCGCTCACCACCATCTCATACCAGATGCCGATGCCCATCGGCGCGCCTTCCTCGGAATTCACCGCCGTGCTGCGGATATATTCTTGGTCCATCCGCAAGTCGAGCGTGTGACATTTGCCGAGAAAATTCACCAGCGGCGCCTTGATGCCCAGCTTCAAGATCAGCAGGTGCAACCCCGGCTCATCGATCACCGCCACCACTTTGCCGAACAGCATATACACCTTGCACTGCCGTTCCTCGACGATCGTGTAAAACCCGAACAACCGCACGAATGCGAAGAAGATCGGCACGATGATGAACAGCGCCACAAACGTGATCACCGCCGCGATGAACGTATGCGCCAGCGGTGACATTGCGGGATTATCATTCATTGTTCGCCTCCAAAATCACGGTTTTTGCCTCGCTAAATAATTTCAACCGCACATTGCGCACATACGCATCCAACGCGCCCGGTCCGTTCGACTTCAGATCAGTCAACTGATC
>DASZCA010000008.1:0-5696 GCA_035943555.1 Verrucomicrobiia bacterium | reverse complement strand
GGCCGGTGAATGGCTGTTGCGGGCGTCGAGCCATGCGGTGATTTTTGTCTGCTTCTCGGCATGGAGCGCGGCGTATTTTTCGTCGATTGCATGAAACACGGCGGCATGCGCGCCATGGGCATGTTGCTGCCACTCGACGCGGTTGTAAAAAACCGGCGCGGGTTGAAACTGGTAAAACACGAAGACCAGCGCGCCAAGCAAGAGGATGAAGAACTGCATCGGAATCTTGAGCAGCGCATTGAACATCAAGCCGAGGCGGCCTTCGCGCAAGGCCGCGCCGCCGATGTAGCGTTGTACTTGCGATTGGTCGGTGCCGAAATAGGAGAGCGAGAGGAAAAGTCCGCCGAAAAGGCCGGTCCACAGCGTGTAGCGCTTGTCTGGGCTGAGGGAAAAATCAACGGCTTGCAGCTTGCCCATGGCGCCGGCGACGTGCAGCGCGCCGCTCAAACCGAGGTTGTTTGGGAGGCGTTGGAGCAGAATCAGGAACGCGGCGATCATGCCGGCAAAAATGATGCCCATCTGCCATTTTTGGGTGAGGTTCACAGCTTGGCTGCCGCCGGTGACGGTGTAGATGATGACGAGAAAACCTGTGCTGATGATGGTCACATCTAATCGCCAACCCAGCACCGTGGCAAGAATGATGGCTGGAGCGTAAATGGTGACACCAGCGGCAAGGCCGCGTTGAAGAAGAAACAGTCCCGCGCCGAGCAGGCGCGTTTTGGCATCAAAACGTTGGCCAAGAAATTCGTAGGCGGTATAGACGCCGAGCTTGCGGTAGATGGGCAGGAAGACCACGCAGATGATGATGAGCGCGAGCGGCAGGCCGAAATAATTTTGCACGAAACCGATGCCGCTTTCAAAACCCTGGCCGGGAATTGATAAAAACGTGATGGCGCTGGCTTGCGTGGCCATCACGGAAATGCCGATGGTGCCCCAACGCGTGGTCTTGCTGCCCTTGAGATAGGTGTCGAGGTGATCCGTGTGGCGCGTATGCCATGCCCCATAGGCGGCGATGCCGACCATGGTGACGAGCAGTACGATCCAGTCGATGGTATTCATGCAAACCAACTGGAAAACAATGCGAGCAATGCCACAACCACGACGAAAATGCCGAACGTAAATAGATACACACCACGCCAGGTACGGAAACCGGGCACGCTGGGAGATTCGTCAGACTGGGATTCAGGTGATTTCATCCGGTGATCATTTGCCCAATGAAACCAGATTGGCGAACAGTCGATAGGCACCCGGCACACTGGCGGGAAGTTCGCGGAAAAACACCAGGCCCGTGTAGACGAAATACCCTTTGCCATACGGAGCAACGAGCAGGCTGCCCTTCAAAGGTGCTTCGCCAGCATCATGGCACGCGAAGATGGGAATGAAATGGTCATCCCATTGATTGGGAAAATAAATGCCGCGTTCCTGGATCCAGCCATCGAAGTCTGCCGCCGTGATCTTGTTGGGCGTATTCAATACCGGATGATAGGGGGCGAGAAACGCCATCGTGGCGGTTTCGTCCGTCACGCGGTCACCGGACAAATGCAGTTTGTATGGCGCCAAGTCTTCGGTCTTCAGATCGCCGCCCGGGCGGTTGTATTGTTCGATCACAGTGCCTCCGGCTTCGGCATAGGCGAACAATGCCGGCAGTTGCGAGACAAGATCGGTACGCACGTTAAAGGCGCGGATGCCGATGACGACCGCGTCAAAATCCTTGAGGCGGTTGGTGGTGAGGTCCGGGCCGGTGAGCGGGGTGACTTGATAGCCCATTTGTGTCAAAGCATCAGCCACGCTGTCACCCGCACCTGCAACATAGCCGACATTTTTGCCATGGATGACGAGGTCGAAGCTGGCGGCTTTCAAACGTGCGAGCGGTTGCAGGAGCAAATGCGGGATATGCTTGTAGTCGATCTCAATACGCTGATTGCCATAGGTGGCATTGCCGATCTGGGCGCTGGCGGTGATGCTGGCGCTGGCCGGTTTTTCTGGCGCCGTGAGGGTGAAAGTGAATTGTTTTTTATCGCCTACATTCGCGAGGTTAAACGTTTGGGCCGCCGGTGAAATTTTCCAACCGGCCGGCGCATTCAGTTTGAGCGAACCTCCAGAGTGGCCGCGTGCGGCCGTGATCTCTATTTGCACCGGGCCTGATGAACCGGGCGCGAGCAGTTTTACATCGGAAACAAAATGAAGCGAGACGGGCGGAATGACATCCAGCCGCCGATGTGTTCCAATCTGCACCGGTTCATCGGCGATGGTGAGGGTCTGCCCATCGACTTCGAACACTTGCTCAATCGGAAAGGCGGGCGGATTTTCCGGCCGGCCTATCAAGCTGGCATCCGCCACGTGAAACATGCCGGTGCCCGGTTCTTCACGCAGCCAATAAGGTTGGGTGAGCGGTGTGTTGAGGGGAAGCGTGATCGTTTCATCACGGGTGACGGTCTGGCCGGGAGTCAAACTGAGCGCGGACTTGGCGGAAGATAATTCAAAAACAGACGGGTGACGGGTATTCACCCAACGTACTGGAATGCCGGAGTGAACAATGACTGTATGACGCATTTTCAATGCCTCTCCCGGCACAACTTCCGCCTGCGGGATTGTCGTGCTCATTTCCAGTCCGAGACAGGATTGCAGGATGTGATCCAGCTGCTTCTTTTTTTCATCCACGATAGGGTCAGCGGGCAGGGTGGCGATGGCGCTTTTGAGTTTCAGCAGCGCAGGAATGCTGGTTTCGGGACTGTTGGTGTTGAAATTAGCAACGAGATCATCGATTTGCCCGGCAATTTTGGCGCCGCCAGTCACACGGGACCAAGTGGTGTCCACATCGTCCAGAATATCATTGGTGGCGGAATCACCGGCGAGAAGCGTGAATGATTCCGGTGGCAAATTACCAGAGCGACCGTTAAAACCGCCAAAGCCTTGGGACTTATGCATGCCGCGGCTGCGGCTGGCGATGGTGCCAAAAGATTCGCCGGAAACAGGGTCGTTGCCGTTGATATCCATCTGCAGGGCATTGCTAGCGGATTCACTGCCGCGGCTGTTCATGAAAATGCGTTTCGGTTGCCACGGCGCAAGGTCTGTGAGTTGTTCGGGATAAGCTTTGGGATCGCCGGCCAGCTTGAACGCATCCAGCGCCAAAACTGCCGAGGCGGTATGATGACCGTGTGTGCCGCCGGGCACGGTGGAGAAGCGCGTGATCACGACATCCGGCCGGAAAGTGCGGATGACACGGACGATGTCAGCGGTGACCTGATCTTTATCCCAGATGCCAAGCGTCTCGCGGTAATCCTTTGAGAAGCCGAAATCCATGGCGCGGCTAAAAAATTGGCGGCCACCGTCGAGGCGGCGGGCGGCGAGGAGTTCTTGGGTGCGGATCACACCGAGTTCCGAACCGAATTCGCCGCCGAGAACGTTCTGGCCGCCATCGCCGCGGGTGAGTGACAGATAAGCGGTGCGGTAATGGCGTCCACGTGCGAAATAAGTCAGGAGCTGGGTGTTTTCATCATCCGGATGGGCGGCGACGTAGAGGACGCTCCCCATTTCATCGAAAGCGCGAAGTTCCTGCAGGATTGCAGGGCCGGGAACGGATTGGGCCTGGGCGGAACTCAGCAGGTACAGTGTGACGGCGAATGCGAACCCGAAAACGGACCGGCGCACACGAAGTTCTTTCGTGTGCGTCGGGGCAGAGAATTTCAGCGTTCTCATTTCAGGCTCGAAATGAGATCGGCGTTCATTTTGACATAGCCGGTGTCCTTGGCCTTGACGGCGAGTTCGGTGGAACGGTTGGCGGCGGCGATGGCGCCAGCCTTGTCACCCAGCTTGGCAAGAATCTCGGCCTTGAGATAAACAATGTAGTGTGCCTCACGCTGCTTGATGGCGGCGTCCACCCAAGTGCTGGCTTTTTTCAGATCTTGGCCATGGTCGTAATAAAATTTGGCCGCCGGATAGTACGGTTTGCTGCTTGAATCAGAGGCCATGACGGCCTCGATCTGCGGCACGAGGCTGCCGACGAGGTCGAGATCCACCTTGATGGGAACGACGGTGTTCTCCCAGACGAGATTGATGTCTGCGGAATCATCGGTGACGCGATTGAATTCGATGGTGAAGGTTTCAATTTTGGCCGGGAATTCTACAGGCGAGGCCTTGAAGCGGATGACGTCTTCTTTTTCATCATATTGCGTACCGGACTTGTCGATGCCCTTGTTGATGATGATGGTCCATTCATCTTCACCGGGGATGGTATAGAGCGCGTAGCTGCCGGCGGCGATATCATGGCCGTTCAATTTTACCGCGGTGCTGAAGGTGATTTTGGTGGCATTGTTTGCGCCGGTGCGCCAGACGGCCCCGTAAGGCACGACGCTGCCGAAGATTTCGCGGCCCTTGATGCCCGGACGAGAATAGGTGATCTCAATATCGGTGAGGCCGACATGTTGCTTGATGGTACAAGCGGGGCTGGGAGCAGGGAATTCAACTTTGGGAGCGGAGGTCTGCGCGAAGGTCGTGGCAGTAAGGCCCAAGGCGACCGTGCAAGCGAGGAGGATAATTTTTATTTTCATGAAATGGATGGAAACGTCAGATGCAAATCAATCAAATCACTTTTGAACCGTGAAATCCGTGGAATACTGGATGTTATCCCACGCCAACTTAATGGTGCCGCCGCCGGTTTGATTTTTGGCGATGGTGATGGTGAATTGATCGGCGGTCTTGTCGCTCGGTTCTTTCTTCAGATCCACGCGGGCGAGGTCCTGTTTTTCATCATATGAGCCGGGGCCGACGCCCCATTGGCCGATCTGTTTGTTGATGATGAGCTTGGCGGTACCATCATCTTTCGGGAGCGTCCAGAGAGTATAAGCACCGGCGGGAACGGCGGTATCGCCGATCATGATGGCTTTTTGAGTGATGAGAATGGTGGCTTCATCGGAGCCCGTGCGCCAAACTTTGCCGTAAGGGACGAGTTCGCCCCAGATCACCCGGGCATCACCCGTCTTGGGATCCTTGGTGTAAGGCCGGCCATAGGTGATGGTGACGCGGTTTTTGTCGATGACCGCGCTGGTGGTCTCATGCGGGCTGATGCGCTTTTGTTGGGCCATGATGGGCAGGGCGCCAAGGATGAGGGCGGCGACGATTGCGAAGGATTTGATTTGGTTCATAAGATTTCGGTGGTTGCGGTTTTAAATGACGTCAGGCGCTGGTCAAAGGTAACTGGTATTAGTGTAACAAGCTGGCAATCAGGCGGCAGAACACAAGCTTTAAGGTTTCTTAAAACCGGCCACCGGCTTTCGGGGTTTGACAGGGAGTTGCCGGATTTGCACAAAAAAATAAACCGTGTGAGCGATTTGATGCTTTTTTGAAAACGGGGGATGATTCTACGTCGGGGAAGGGTTGCATCGCCCAGGTTTTAAGCTACGATGGGAGAAAGGATTATGGCCGATTTTTTCGAATTCAATTTGAATGGCCGCCCCGTTCGTGTCGCCGGAACTTCGCCCAATACGGCGTTGCTGGAATTTTTGCGCGCAAGCGGATTGACCGGCTCAAAGGAGGGTTGCGCGGAAGGTGATTGCGGCGCGTGTTCGGTCGCCATCATCGAGCGCGGGGCCGATGGTAAACCCACCTACCGTTCCGTGAACAGTTGCCTGATGCCTGTGTGCTTGGTGGCCGGCCGCGACGTCGTGAGCGTGGAAGGCGTGGGCTGTCCGAAGAAC
>DASZCA010000007.1:0-1540 GCA_035943555.1 Verrucomicrobiia bacterium | reverse complement strand
ATGATGATTTCGGAACGGCGCTGGTGAGCGGAAAGTTCGCTTTCGGCATCGGCAATCCGGACACGACAATCTTGTCGACGGCTTCGATTAACAACGGTGCGTGGCATCATTGCGTGGCGACACGGCAGCAGGCCACGGGCGTCATCAGCGTCTATGTGGACGGCAGTTTGCAAGCCAGCGCCACGGCGAATCGAAACACGCTGAACGCTTCTGCGCGGTTGCTGTTTGGCGCGGTGGCATCAGGCGGCGGCTATTTCAACGGCAGTCTGGATGATATTAAAATTTTTAGCCGTACTTTGAGCGGCGCCGAAGTGTTGGCACTTTATTCAAACACCGTGACGGCTCCGGCTGGCGCGCCGACGAATTTGACGTCTTCCGCCGGCAACGCACAGATCCAGTTGAACTGGTCGGAGGCGGGCATGGCGACAAGCTACAATGTGAAGCGTTCATTGGTCAGCGGCGGGCCGTACAGCACGATCACCAATGTCATTGCGGCTTCATTTCTTGATACGGCTGTCACCAATAATCACACGTATTGCTACTTGGTTTCAGCGATGAACAGTGCGGGCGAAGGTGTTAATTCTTTGGAAGCTAGCGCGAGTCCATACGGACTGGCGGCGTGGTTCAAGGCGGATGCGATCACCAACGTGAACAATGGCGCGGGCGTATCGCTTTGGCCGGATGCCAGTGGCAACGGCTACAATGCGTTTCAAACTTCACCCGGCAACCAGCCCACCTTCGTGACCGGTGCCATCAACGGATTGCCGGTGGTGCGGTTTAATTCAGCGAACAGCACGTATCTGTGGTTTTATCGCCCGGTGCAGGATGATTTTACGATGATCTTCGTCTACAAGAGCAGCCAAGGTATCGGCACGGGCACGGATTTTTGGACCGGGGCCGGGTTGGTCAATGGCGAGCAAAACGGCTCAGTGAATGACTTTGGCGTATCACTTAATGCCAACGGCCAGGTTCTCGCCGGTACGGGCAATCCGGACAAGACGGATGCTTCGGTCGGCGGTTATGCGAACGGCTTGCCGCATGTGGTCACCTTTAAACGGACGAGGAGCACGGGCTCGATTTTTCTATACGTGGATGGCGCTGTGGCAGCGGCCACCTCGGCCGGAACCCAGTCACTTGTTTCGCCCAATTTTTTGGTGTTGGGCGGCCAGGGCGTGTTGAATAATTTTTTGACCGGCGACATCGCGGAAGTGCAAATTTATAATTCGCCATTGTCGGACACGGACCGGCTGGGGCTGGAGCGGGCGTTGAAATGCAAGTATGGGCTGACTGGCGGGCTGACGCCTCCCGCACCCGCGGCAGTGACGCCCGCCGCAGGCAACCGGCAGATTGCATTGAATTGGACGATGATTCCGGGCGCGGCGAATTACAATGTTTGGCGTTCTACCGATGGCGGTTCCACCTATCAGGCGATCGCAACCGGGTTGCCCGCGAGCAGTTATGTGGATACCAATGCGGCAAACGGACAGGTGAATTATTACAAGGTGGCTGGCGCGGATGGTTGTGGCGTGGGAACATTCTC
>DASZCA010000006.1:0-7671 GCA_035943555.1 Verrucomicrobiia bacterium | reverse complement strand
GTTCTCGCAAAAAAACTGGTCTTCCAGCTTCACCACCCCGCTGTTCAACGCGCCCGACACGACCACAATCTTGAATGTCGAACCCGGCTCAACCACGTCGTTGACGTTACGATTACGACCGTTGGTCGAGATCGTGTTCATGTTGTTCGGGTCGTAATCCGGCAGCGAGGCCATCGCCAAAATCTCGCCGGTGCGAGGCCGCATGACGATGCCCGTGATGCTCTTCGGCGTGTGCTTTTGCAACGCCTCAGCCATCGCGGTTTCGAGGATATGCTGGACGGCCATGTCCAACGTCAGCACAACGTTCAATCCGTCGCGCGCGGGCACGTCTTCATCGCGATGCGCCACCAGTTCGCGTTTGGCGCTGTCCGCCTCGGTCACGCGCCAGCCATCGACGCCGGAGAGCCGGGAGTTAAAGGATTTTTCAATCCCGTCGCAACCCACCAGTCCCGTCGGTTCATTGGTGGACACGGCACCTGAAACAAAACCGATCACCTGGGCGGCGTTCGTGCCATTGGGATAAACGCGCATCTGGTCGGCATCCGTGGCGACGGCCGTCAGGCAGAGATTGGTCAGCGCCTGGCGGTCCGCCCGTTTCCATGCGCGGGTATCAACAGTTGCGGTCAGGCTCAGCAACATTGTTTGAATCTGGCGCCAATTATCTTCGGAGACCTGCCGTTTTAGGACTGCGTATTGATTGGTGACTACCTCGCCTTTTAAATTCGTATGGGTACGGGGCTGCATCTGTTGATACAGCTTGTTTTCATCCACCTGCAACCACGGAGCCAGCGCATGGGCGAACATGGCGGGGGCGTTGGGCACGACATGCTGGCTGGCGAGCAATTCAGGATTGGCCCAGATGGTCCGCACGGGAATGCTGGTGGCGAGCAGATTGCCGCCGGTATCGAGGATGTCGCCGCGCTTTGCAGTTTCCAAGATCCGCCGTTCGGTCTTCTTCTCCGCCTGCGCCAGCAGTTCGTCGTGACGAATGACTTGCAAATCCACCAGGCGGTAGCCCAGTCCGGCAAAGAGCGCGACCAGACAGGTCAGCAGCAGCAAGGCGCGTCGGATTTGCAGTTTGTTCGTCATCTCAAAAAACGGCCAGCCGCCCGTGGCGATCGGTTCCTCACCCGACGGCGTCACGAGCGGCGGCCAAATTATTTTCCTTTAAGGGGTCAGCTCCACCGCCGGCCGCGAGGCGAACTGTTGCGGTGAAGTTTTCCTGTCTGATGCGGCCGTCAATGGCTCCACCAGCAAAAATTTTTGTCCCGGCTGCGCGGGGGCGAGGCCGAGCTTCAGCTCGCGCACCCGCTGGTCCAGCATCACCGGCGAACGCATCGCCGCGAGCTGGTCGGACAACACGCGGTTGTCCCGCAGCAGCTGGTCGCGTTGTTTCTCGCGCTCCGTGATCTGCCGCCCGAGATGCTTGATCTCGTTCTTCTGCCACACATAGCCGATGGCCGAGCCCGCGATGAGCAGGCACAAAAAAGACGCCTTCAGCGCCGGTCCAAACCGGATCGCCGCCGCCTGATTTTTTCGGTTCTTCGACATCTTAAATCTTTTCCAACACCCGCAACTGCGCGCTGCGGCTGCGTGGATTCATCTCCAGTTCGGCTTCGCCCGGCAAAATCGCCTTGCGCGAAACCCACTTCAGCTCCGGCACACAGGGCGTCCGCAACTCGGGCACATCGACCTCGCCGCTGAACGTGTAATCCCGCGTCCGCTCGCGCCCAAATTCTTTCACCACCCGGTCTTCCAGCGAGTGAAACGTGATCACTGCCAGCCGGCCGCCCGGCTTCAGGAGCTTCACCGCCCCCGCCAGGCCGCGCTTTAACGACCCAATCTCGTCATTCACCGCGATCCGCAACGCCTGAAACACTTTCGTGGCCGGATGCGATTTCTTGCCGTGCCGCGGAGCAAGCCGCTCGATCAAATCCGCCAGCTGCTTCGTCGTCTCAAACTTCCGCAACGCCCGGTCGTGCACGATGGCTTTCGCAAACCGGCGCGAATCGCGCTCGTCACCGTATTCCCAAAAAATCTTCGCCAGCTCTTCGGCCTCTTTGCCGTTCACCAAACCTGCGGCCGTCAACACCTGCCGGTCGTCCATCCGCATATCGAGTGGGCCGTCGTTCTGAAAACTGAACCCGCGCTCAGCCTGATCGAGCTGCGGCGAACTCACGCCCAAGTCCAACAACACGCCGTCACAACTTTTTTCCGGCACCCAGCCCGCCAGTTCCGAATAATTTCCGCGCCGCAATTCAAACCGCCCGTCAAACCGTTCCGCGAGCCGCGCCCGCGCGACCTCAAGAGCGACGCCATCGCGATCGCACCCAGACAACCATCCAGTCGGTGAACTCGCGTCCAGCAATTTCGCCGCGTGACCAGCTCCACCGAGGGTCCCGTCGGCGTAACGGCCGTTCGGCACCGGCTTCAGTGCGGCCAGCACCTCCGCCGCCATCACTGGTTGGTGAATGAATTCTGGCACTGCGCATTTTTCAAATCGTCCGCAACATCGGTTCGCTCATGTAATCCGCCGGGCCGGCGGCTTTCGCCGTCGGCGCGGAGACCCGCGATTTCACCGGCACCACTTCCACGTCGGCATCCGACAGGTCGTTATGCAACACTTTCACAGCATCCAGCGAAAACTCGGGCTGCACGGCCGCCACCGGCAGTGTCGCCACCGGCGGCGATACCTTGAACGGATTCAGCTTGCCCCAACCCGCCCGCGGCGCCTTGGCGGCGACCGGCTTGGGCGCAGGCGCCACATTCACCGCCGACACTTCCGCGATCACTTTGGCCGGAGCCAGGGGCATCACGGCAACCGGTGCTGAAACCGGCTTCACTTCAACCGCCACGACTTCTTTCAGCTTCGGCGCAAAAGGATTGTTCTCGGCGTCGTTGAACTTCGGCAAATAAACGCGCCGGTTTTTGCGGTACGAAACCATGCCGTGCCCGCTAAAAAAACTTTTTCCTGCGCCAAGCAATTTTCCGAGATTCATGTTTATTCCATCAGTTTGAAGGCTTCGTGCGCGACCACCGCGTCCGCCGCCTTGACGTTTTCATACCGGGCCGGATTCCAAATCTCAAAACGGTCGAGCAGGCCGACCAGCACCGCTTCGCCATTGATGGCCGCGCCCCGCGCCATCGCTTCCGGCAGGACGATCCGCCCCGCCTTGTCCACGGTGATCTGAACCGACTCGCTGCCGATGAACCGCTTCAGCACGACTTTGTTCGGGTCACCGTTGGGCATCGCATCGATGTCCGCCATCAACGCCGCCATCTCTTCGGGCGGCAAAACACGCAGGCAACTGCCGGCCTGATGCTTCGGCCAGAGGATCATCGTCAACTCTGTGCCTTCGGATTCCGGCCGCCACTTGGCCGGGACCTGGATGCGACGCTTCTCATCAATTCCGTGCGTGTAGCACGAATTGTAATAAGTCCGCCCGGTTGTTTTTGCGTCGCTCATCTTTATTCACCAACTTCTGCGATTTGGTGAAATCACCCACAACGACCCAATATAAACCACTTCCCCCCACCATCTGTCAACGCAAATCGGGTCAAAAAAGGGGTATTTATTCGAAAGTTATTCACAATTTCCGTTAAGTGTGAATTGTCAGCCCCCGACCCGCTCGCTACGCTCTCCGCCGATGCTAACCGCCGACTTTCGTTACGACCTGCCGCCGGAGCTGATTGCCCAGCAGCCAGCCGCTCACCGCGATGGCTCGCGCTTGATGGTTTTATCACGGAAAACTGGAAAAATCGAGCATCGAATGTTCGTGGACCTCTTGGACTTCTTCCTGCCCGGTGATGTTCTGGTGCTGAACAACTCCCGGGTCATCCCAGCGCGATTGCACGGGAAAAATCCCCAAACGGGCGGACAATTCGAAATATTGCTGCTGGAAGAGAGCGCCGTGAACGACTGGTGGGCGATGATGCGGCCCGGAAAACGCGCCAAGCCGGGGACGCGCATCCAATTGCTGGATAAATCCGGTACGGCCACCCAATTTTTTGCGGAAGTGATTGATTTTAATGCTGAAGGCCATCGCCGACTGCGTTTTTCGGGGACCGATAACGTTTTCAACGAACTTGAACGGCTGGGCGAAATGCCGTTGCCACCGTACATCGAGCGGCCCAACGAAATTGCGGCTGACAAGGAACGTTACCAGACGGTTTTCTCGCAAGCTGCTGGCTCGGTGGCCGCGCCGACAGCCGGGTTGCATTTCACGCCCGAAATCCTCGAAAAAATCCGGGCGCGCGGGGTGAAAATATGCTTCGTGACATTGCATGTCGGCGCCGGAACTTTTTTGCCGGTAAAGGTTGAAAATATCGCCGAGCACAAGATGCATTCGGAACGGTTTGAGATCGGTGCCGAGACAGTTTCCGCCGTTAACGAAGCGAAAAAAAACGGTCATCGCATCATCGCCGTCGGCACCACGGCCACGCGCACGCTGGAAACTGTGGCGCAATTGAACGCGGGAAAGCTCAATATCCATACGGGTAAAACCGACATCTTCCTTTTCCCGCCGGCCAACTTTTCAATGGTAGATGTATTGCTGACCAACTTCCATCTGCCCGAGTCCACGCTGCTGATGCTGGTCAGCGCATTCGCGGCGCCAGGTGAAAAAGAGCGCGGTCGCGAGTTCATTTTATCCGCCTACGCCGAGGCGGTCCGCGAGCGTTACCGGTTCTTCAGCTATGGCGATGCGATGCTGATTTTATGAGCGTGAACTCCAAAAAATCGGGCTCAAAAATGCCGTTCGTATCCATCAACATGGCGACGACGGCGGACGGCAAAATCGCCACCGCGAACCGGGCCGTCCACTCCTTCGGCAGTCCGCGCGATCTGCGGCATCTTTATGAATTGCGTGCCACGGCAGACGCAGTGATGTGCGGGGCGCGGACGGTGGAAATCTCTGACAGCATCCTGGGGAACGGTGGCGAAATATTCCGGCGGCAACGTTTGAAAAACGGGCGGGCGGAATACAATTTGCGGATCATCGTGACCGGCAGTGGCACGATCAATCCCCGGGCAAAAATCTTTCAACATCGGTTTTCTCCGATCATCGTACTGACCACCCGGCGCGCCCCGGAGAAGAAGTTACAACAGCTCCGAGAACTGGCCGCCGAAGTAAAAATCTGCGGTGAAACCGACATTGATTTCCGGGCCGCGTTGCGCTGGCTGCGTTCCAAATGGAAGGTAAAACGGCTTTTATGCGAAGGCGGCGGCGAACTGAATGACGCGCTTTTTCAGGCCGATCTGGTGAATGAAATCAACCTGACGCTCTGCCCCAAAATCTTCGGCGGACGCACTTCCCCCACGATTGCTGACGGTCGCGGATTTTCAAAATTGGCGTTGACACGCCAATTCCGATTTGCTTCCACGTCCGAATTTCAGGGCGAGTTATTCACCGTCCTTTCCCGGGCATAAAACAGTAGTTTTTCTTAATCAAGCCTTAATTAGGGAAAGAATTAACGACAAAAACGGGCGGATTTCTCGCGAAATCCGCCCGTTGTGTTGAATCTGGACAGAGAATCGCTTACGGCTGGCGTAAGATATAGAACAGAACCGAGTTGGTCGCCTCCGTGTTGGTGAACTGATAGCTACCTGATCCGGCCGGGCTCTCAACCGCCTGCCCCACCACCGGCCAGGTGGATTTGGGCGCCGTGAGGTTGTTGGTGGCCAGAACGCTGAAGCTGGCTCCCGTGGCATTGGTGAAGGCGAGCCGGAAAGCGCCGCCGCTGACGTTCAATCCGCCCACGTTAGGCGGTGTGACGGGCAATGTAGTGAAGCTGGCATCCGTTGCCGAAGATGTGCCGCCGCTGTTGGTGGCGACCACCAAGAAATGATAGGTCGTGCCTTGGAGCAAGCCGGTCAACGGCGCAGTCACTGTGACGGGGCTTGAGCCTGCGGCCAGTGTGTTGGTCGCGGAAAAGCTGCCGTAGCCCGTCGTAGTACCATAACGGAACCAATAGGTGGTGGCGGCACCGCCCGGGTTAATAGAAGCATTCAGCGTAGCACTGCCCACCGTGATGTTCGACGCTGTGAGTGTGATGGCGACAGGGGCGGCGGACAAGGCGACTGGCGCAAAGGCGATGCCTTTCAAGGTGGCAGTCGAAGCGGCCGTGTATAGGGTGTTCGTTGCGATGATGTTTATCGTTGCATCGCGGGTTGCGGAATCAGTCAGTTCGATGAGACTGTTTCCGGAAAGACCGCCGGCGCCGGTGGTGTAGTACAGATAAGCACCGCCGCTACCATTGGTGGCGGCACAGAAACCATCGCCACCATTCGGGGTGGGCCAGTTGCCTTGCGGGGACCAAGTCGTGCCACCGTCCGTTGATGAATATTTGTAAATGGTGCCAGCACTTTTGCCGGTTGCATCAAGCCAATAGATTGTATCAAAAGCTCCATCGCCCTGGGATGAGACCATATAGAAATCCACGGCGCTCGCATCAGTCGGCAAACTGGCAAGCGGGGTCAACTGCGTGCCATCGGCAGAGACGCGGGAAATGACGGTGGTATTTGCGGAAAGGACATAAACCGAACCGCCAAAACTGCGAATGGAGCGAACATTGGTCGTATTCGCCGGTGTGTTGAGATTGTTCGTGTAGATCCCGCCTTTGTCGGAGATATACCAAGTGTTGTTGTCCAGGCTGGTAGCGCCGCGGGCCTGATTATCGGTCGGGCTGCCCAAACCGGTGTACGAGCACCGCAGGCTGAAACTGGCATTGGCCGCCAACGCTCCGACGCCGCGCTGATTGATGGTGGTTTCATCCGCGGTAGCAGAACTGCCATCTGCGAAAGCGGCCAGTGCCACGAGCGAGCCATCGCCGCTATCTGCCAACCTGCCGGTGGTGCCAGACGCACCGCTAATGCGCAGGGCGTTCGCCCCCGTGGCGCTAATCGGAACGATATTGACGGGCGAGGCATTCAAAGCCGACGGATTCAATTCCAAGATGGAAATGGTTGAATTATTTCCCGCCGCAGTATCCGCCTGCAACACGGCCAGATTGCCGGACGTGAACGCGGCAGGCGGACGGAGAATGTTGAACACAGCGGAGGTGGCGGAACTGATGGTCACATCAGATGAAGTGAACGTAATGGTGACACCATCCACTTCAGCCGATCCACTGACCGAGGCAGACAAATCGGTGAAGGCGGCAATGCCACCAGCAGTCACCTGCGCGGTCGTTCCGCCCAAAGTCCAGCCGGCAGTTCCGCTTACCGTGGCGGTGACGGTGATCGCCGAAGCGGATGACAAATTATTACCGTATTGATCTTGGATCACGACGGACGGTTGCGCCACCAAAGTACCACCGCTGGCGGAAGGGGCGGCAGGTTGCGCGGTGATGCCCAGTTTCTTGGCCGCGCCCGCGCCGACGTTCTGAAAGACTTTGTCGAGATTATAACCCGTTGAGCCGATCGAGATGGTGAGCGTGCCAGCCGTTTGGAGCAAGGCCGAGGCCGATGGGGTGAAAGTGATCTGACCGGCGGCAGTCGTGGAATAGGCCGAGGTCGGCAACGTTGTCGCGCCCACCAAAATATTGGTGATGCCCAGACGCCAGGCCGAATTTTCCGTGAAGGTCACGGTGAATGAACTATCGACCGTGGCACCCGTGGCGGCGGTCAACGTGGGCGGCGTCAGGCTGGAGCCGACGGGGGCGATGGGGGCG
>DASZCA010000005.1:0-4471 GCA_035943555.1 Verrucomicrobiia bacterium | reverse complement strand
TATAAAAAGTTGTCGTATGGGATTGGCTTAGCTTTTTTTATTCCCATTCTTTTGTGTTTTGCCCGCAGGTGATTACCGGTCGGAAATTTTAATTGAAAGCAGTGATTTGCTTAAGATTCAGCAATTCAGATCCGGAACGGTCACAACCTATTATGGGTGCAGTATCTTTAAGCGTGTGGTCTCCATCCCTACAAAATGCATGATAGAATGGGCGGCGAGGGCATTTTGCATGGATCAAATGAGGTTTACGGTGAGATTGCCCGCAAAATTGCACGGTTTGGCGCATGGCATTTAACCGGCTAGAAGTTGTTGCAGACAAATCATCCACCATGAAACCAACCAAAAAAAACGAAGAACTGAACATTTCCCGCAAGCAGATGGCCGCGTTGCTCAACGAAGACCTGGCCCGGGAGTATCAAGCGGTGATCGCTTACACGGTTTACAGCCAGGTGCTTAAGGGCGCGGCGTACACGGCCATCGCCAAAGAATTGGAAAAACACGCCGGGGAAGAACTGGAACACGCCATCAAGATCGCCAAGCAGGTGGATTACTTTGGGGAAATGCCCGCCGTGGTGCCGAAGCCGGTCAAAACTTCCGAAGACCCGAAAGAGATGTTGAAGGCCGACCTGGAAAATGAACGGGTAACGATCGCGAATTATCGCCAGCGGATCAAGCAGGCGGAAGCGATGGAAGAGTATGCCCTGAGCGAAGTTCTGCGGGAAATCATCGTGCAAGAGCAGGATCATGAAATGGATCTGTGCGATGCACTGGGCATTGATGTGCCGCCGCAGAAAAAGGCCTGAGAATCTCCCCGGTCACCGCTTGCATTGAAGCATGCAAGAAGCATTGAAAGAGTGCATTAAACTGTTCTTTTTACAGTTAAAACTGCCGTTTTCCGCATAAAACAGCGTGGCACGGTTGCGGCTAAGCTTGAAAGGTATGCGTATGCCAGCCCAAGAATTAGAACTTAAAAATACAGTTGAAGAACCGGATCGCGCGGCGGATCAAGCGGCCGAGCCGGCGGCAGGTCGCCGTATTTTAGTGGTGGAGGATGACGCCATCTTTCGCCGGTTCAATATCGCGATACTCGCGGCTGCCGGTTATCAAGTGGATGGGGCGGCTGATGGTGTGGCCGGTTGGGAGGCGTTGCAGCTTCAAAACTATGACCTGTTAGTCACTGACAATGGCATGCCACGCATGACTGGTTTGGAATTGGTGAAGCGGGTGCATGAATCGCATCCGCAACTGCCGGTCATCATGGCGACCGGCAGCCCGCCGGTCCTGGATTTTGCTAAGGAATACGAATTGAAGCCGGTGATTTTGATCAAGCCGTATACGTCCGGCAGCTTGGTGACGGCGGTGACGAATGCATTGGGGCCGGGCGGGGAGTAATGGCGGTCAGGGCGAGCGAAGCGTTTAAAAAATCCCAAAAAGAGATTTCTTAGAAAGCGCACCTTTCGTTTGTGCGAGGCTTTGTGCAGTTTGGACGTTGAAGCGGCGTGAACGCCGCGCCCCAAAGACGGGGCAACTCCGCTTCTGCGGAGTTGCCTAAAATCCCTCCCTTACCTTGTACGCCGTTTATTTGCAACGGCTTCTGACCAAGTCTAAGGCTTTGGTGCCGCGAGACGGCGGGTAGTGATGGTCCAAGGACCCGTGGCAACGGAGGTGACCACGGCGGGACGCGCGGGCTGGGAGGTTCCGATCACCGGCTTGTACAGGCGGTAAAACTTTTGTGAGGCGGTGCTCGTCAGTATGGCGGGGTTGACGGACCCGCTGCTGGAGAAACTCCAATTACCGGTCCTCAGATCGGCACGCTCCTGCAAGACCAAGGTGTTATCGGTACTGGTCCACGAAATCTTGTACTGGTTGACGCCAGTGCGGACGATGTTAAAGACAGGACCGGGCGCGGGCGGCGTGACGAGGGTCCAGCCGACGACATCGAGGATGGCGAGTTCGGCGGGGCCTTCATCCAAGATGTTGTTGGGGCCGCTAAAAGCATCCTGGACTTGCGCATGGTTGGTGACGACGCCGGTGAGGGGGGACCAGTTGGCGGGATAATTCACACTCCACCAATCGCCGTAATCACCGCCGGAATCCATGTTGTAGCGGGCGAGAAGGTTGGTGCCGTCCGTGGAAAAATAAGCATCGTCGCCGTTGGTCGTGAAGGCGCGGGCGAGGTTGGTGGTGTAGCGGAACAAATCGGCGGGCCAGACTTCGTTGGTGACAGGCAGGCTGCTGGAAATGCCGAGCACTTCGTTTATTTCATGTTCGAGCACTTGCGAGAGATCGTATTTATCGGGATCAAGGCTCGGACGGGTGAAATTCATGAGGGACATTTTGCAACTCACCTTGGAGTCACTATCGGGCGCGGAACTGTCCAAGCCCAACACGCGCGCCTGTGCGCTGGTCAGGTGGATCTGGCTGCCACCGATGAGAGGATCGACTGTGGCGTTCGGGATTTTGCTCAAGGCGTTGATGTCCCGCGAGCCAACCGCATGGCTTCTGAGGGCCGTGAGGAAATCAGAATAGGCATATTCGTTCCCGGCGGTCTCGCTCTGGCCCAGGCCAACGCTTTCATCGGCCACAAACATGATCTTGACGGTCACGTTGTCGACGATGTTGGATTGGAGAACGCCGATGGCGTATTTGATGGCGTTGGTGATGCCGACGGCGTTGGCATTGGCGGCGATGGAGGAGTCATATGTTGGCACGATAGTGAGAGCGTGCGCCGAGGTGACGCCAAGGGCGGCGGCAGCGGCCATTAGTTTAAGCAACGGGGTTTTCATGTTGTTAGATTTCAGTCCTTGAAATGGTTGGGTTGCCCTTAAAGCCTTCTGAAAAGGTCACTTTCGAGCACGACGACGGGCAAATTTTGACGGGAAACGCTCGTTTTGTCTAGGAAATTGGGGGCGGGCGGAGGTTACGATTTGGCGAAGGAACTTGGAGAACAAATGAAGAAGGCTAAATGGAAAAATTACTTTTTGCCATGCAGGAAGGTTCGTAGCCGCGGTCAGCTTGGAGCATTGAGGAGGGAAAGCTTATCCCAATACAGATAGGCTTAAGGGATATAGGTGGGGCGGTCGCAGCCATTACCGAAAGCGAACCCGGTTTTGTGAGTGAAACATCATCCTTTTACAATCCCCATGGTTGACCGGCACAACGCTCCGAGGCGGGCAAGGCGCCTAGCTGTTTAGTTTGATGTAGGAGAACTTTTATCTGTTCGTAGCCAAGAAGCCGTGCCAGCGTTTATTTTCATGGCACCTCGCGTGTTATGGTTGGCGTGTCGAGTTCACGGATCATTCCCATGCCAACCCTTCTGGCCTCCAATCCAGCCTCCGCCACCAACCCTTTTTTGTCCTAATCTGGCACTCTTTTGCCAGGGCAACGTCTTATCTTAAGACAAAAACATGGGTTGCCACCCCGGCTTTTAATAAGATATTTTAATAAATTTACCATTTTAATGGTAATTTAATAAATCACTGCCTCAAATCCCCTTATTTTCGAGATTATGCCATAAAACGGCACAATCTCGGCACTTCTGCTGCTTAACTAGTCGCATTCAGTATTACTGAATAATAAAATATAACAACGATTAACAAATCACTATTAGGGAAACACATATGAAACTAAAACCTCTGTTCCTCACCACCTGTTTTACCGTCGCCATCGCATTTTGCGCCAATGCCACCTTGATAAACCCGTCCAATAACAGTTTTGAGGGTGCCACCGCCAGTTTTTCCTTTCCCGTCACCGGGACTGTCAATGACAGCTACGGTTCTTGGAACTTTCAATTGTCCGCCGTGGCCGCACTTTCCGGCGGCGTGCAGATCGGCACGGCGACGGCACTGGGTGGTGGCTATGTGCCCGCCCCCCAGAATGGCACCAATGAAGTCGCCATCAAGTTCCCCGTTGGCGTGGTGGTTGATGCCAACCTCTCCCAGACCCTGCCGGTCGCGTGGCTGCCCAATTCAACCTACACCTTGAATGTCTACGTGGCTTCCAGCACCACCGCCGGTGTCTTGTCCGGTTCCACGCTGGCCTTGAAATCCACCGGCGGCACCCAAGCCTCCCAAAGCGTCCTCAGCGTGGCAAATCTGCTCACCGTCTCGAACATTTACCAGCCAGTCACCCTGACCTACAAGACGGGTAATACCGCCCCCACCGGCAATGTCGGCGTCTCCCTGGATTTCCCCAACGTCCTCCAGGTCGCCGGCAGCGTCTACGTGGACAATGTCACCCTCACCGTCGTACCCAATAACGTCCAGGTGGCTACCACCACCGGGTCCAACGGCTCCGGTGGCCGCACGATGAATTTCTCGGCCACCGGCGGCGCCCCATAAGCGCTAACTTGTTGCAAGGCTCATTGCGTTATATTTTTCCGCCTGAGATTTCCGCTTTCGGGTGGTTTCCGATAATCCCAAGGCGATCATTTTCCAGTTCTTAAGGATGACACCCAAGGACAATGCCGGCT
>DASZCA010000004.1:0-25182 GCA_035943555.1 Verrucomicrobiia bacterium | reverse complement strand
GCACGCCACGGATTATCCGACCGTCAGCAAAAGCCATCACGGCGATATCAAAATGGGTATTGGAGCCGTCCTCACCCATGGAGGTTGCAACCATCCCGATGTTGTGGTGCGTTTGGAAGAAGTGGCCAAAGCCAAAAAGCTGCCACTACAGCACAAAGCCATGTCCGGATCGACCGGCACCGACACGGACGTGATCTTTTGGACGCGCGGCGGCATTGCCAGCGCGCTGGTCAGCCTGCCGAACCGTTACATGCATTCACCGGTGGAAATGGTGAGCTTAAAAGATCTGGAAGAAATCCCGCAACTGCTGGCCGGTTTTTCCGCCTCGCTCAAAAAAGGCGAACAGTTCAAGGTGAAGATCTAAGCCTGACACGGAAAAATCTTCCAAAATAATTACCATGGTCAATCTGTTGCCGCTTCCCCGCTCGCTAAAATTGTTGCGTGGGATTTTCACGTTGCCAAAGCAAAAGCCGTTGGCGTCCATCAAAGTCATCCGGACGAACTCCGCTCCGGCACAGCCGGAAGGTTACGCGCTCACGATTTCAAAAAACGGCATCGTCATCTCTTTTCGCGAAGCTGACGGCTTACGCGCGGCGACCGCCACGTTGCGCCAATTGCTCCGGGAATACGGCCGCCACCTGCCCTGTTTGCGCATCCGCGACTGGCCGGATTTCAAGCGGCGCGGTGTGATGCTGGATATTTCGCGCGGCCGGGTTCCCACGCTGGAAACGCTGCTGGATTTCGTCGAGAAGCTTTCCGACCTGAAGATCAATGAGTTCCAACTGTACACCGAACACACATTCGCCTATCGCCAGTATAAATCTGTCTGGCAAAGCTGGGGCGCATTGACCGCCAAGGACATCCAAATTCTTGATGCCCGCTGCCACGAACTGGGCATCGACCTCGTACCGAATCAAAATTCCTTCGGTCATCTCCGTTACTTCCTCGAAGATTCGCGCCTGAAAAAACTCGGCGAACTTTCGGAGCCGTATGAAGCCGAGACGAAAGATTTCCTCCGCCGACCGACCACACTGGCCCCTAATCATCCCGGCACCCTGCCCTTCGTGCGCAGCCTCTACGATGAACTGCTGCCGAACTTCACCAGTAACTTTTTTAACATCGGCGGTGACGAAACGTGGGACCTCGGCAAAGGTCAGAGCAAAAAACTATGCGCGGCCAAAGGTAAAAACCGCGTCTATCTTGATTTCATAAAAAAGATCCACCGCGAAGTTTCCGGTCGCGGCAAAAAAATGATGTTCTGGGGCGACATCATTCTGAAATATCCCGCGCTCATCCGCGAATTGCCCAAGGACATCATTGCCTTGAACTGGGGTTACGAAGCCGATCATCCATTTGAAAAAGAAGGCGCGCAGTTCGCGAAAGCCAAGATTCCCTTCTACGTTTGCCCCGGCACTTCTACGTGGCAAACCTTGCTCGGGCGGCATGACAACGGGCTTGCGAACCTGCGAGCTGCGGCCAAGGCCGGAAAAAAACTGGGTGCGATCGGATATCTCAACACCGACTGGGGTGATGGCGGGCATCCGCAACCGCTGGCGGTCAGTTGGCCGTTGTTCGCCGCCGGTGCTGCACTGGCATGGAATGCCAGCGGGTTGGATGACAAGGCGCTCGCTGCCGTTTTGAGCCGCGATGTCTTTGAAGATGCGACTGGCAAAGCGGCAACGGCGGCATTGAAATTCGGATTCGCCCACTTGAAGCTCGGTGTGAAAGGCATGAACGAAACGCCGCTCGGCACCGTCATCGCCGCTCCCAAACCGGAAGACCGCGAGCTGTTCTGCCGCAACGGGCTCAAATGGTTTGCCAAGGTTTCACCGAAAAATATCCAAGCAGCCCTCAAAGAAATCGAAGCGCAGCGAAGTTTTCTCGCCCAGGCAAAGCCAAACACGGATGGCGGTAAAATTTTGGCACAAGAACTGGACCTGGCCGCCCGCATGGCCGCCCAGTCCTGTAAAATCATGCTGTGGCAGCAGGCGGTGACCGCCGGAAAAACTTCCGAGGCCAAACGGCTCGCCCGCCAAAGCATCAGCGAATTGAAAAAGTTGGAACGTGATTTCAATACCCTCTGGCCGCTCCGAAACAAGGCGACGCCGAAGCACTGCACTCCATTCTTAAAATGGCGGATCGCCGAGTTGAAGCGCAACAAATGGTGAACTTCGAAAACCGGCTTATTTTGCTTTGATATCCCACGCGTCCCGCAGGCCGTCGCCGAGGAAATTGAGCGCGAGCAACGTCGCCACCAGGACGGCACCGGGAAAAACAATCAGCCACCAGTAGATGCGGATGGGATTGATCTGCGAAACGCCTTCGGAAATCAGCGTGCCCCAACTGGCCATCGGCGGCTGGACGCCCAGCGCCAGATAGCTCAGAAATGATTCGTAAAGGATGATGGCCGGCAGCGTTAGCGCCGTATAGGTGATGGCGACACCGAGGATATTTGGAATGATATGGCGCAGCAAAATACGCGGCGTACCCGCACCGAGCGCCCGGCTCGCTTCAACAAACGCCCGCGAGCGCAATGAGAGCACCTGTCCCCGGATGATGCGCGCCATGGTCAGCCATGAGACGGCTCCCAAGCCCACAAACAAAAGCACGATGCGCAAAGCGCCCGCCGCCGCGGGCGAATGTTGGACGATTGATGATTCTTTAAGTCTTTCCCCCAAAGTCGTGACGATCACGATGATGAAGACGACGGTCGGCAGCGAGTAAAGCACGTCTACGATGCGCATCAGGACGCCATCCAGCCGCCCGCCCACATAGCCGGCAATCGCACCCCAAGACACACCGATGACAAGACTGACCAAGGCACCAAAAACACCCACCAGCAACGAAATTTGCGCCCCGAAAACCACGCGGGAGAACAAATCGCGCCCATGCAAATCCGTGCCAAACCAGTGTTGGAAAGACGGCGGCGCGAATTGCGCATCGGACAGTTCATCCGGCCCGTGCAATCGCGCAAAATCACCGCCGGCAATTTTCAATAGCAACGGCCACGCGATGACGACCGCCAGCAGGAGCACCAGATACCAGGCGCTCCATCGGGCCAGGCGATTCTTTTGAAACCGCTGCCACGCGCGCCGTCCGGGCGAAAGATGCTCTGGATCATTCATATTTCACGCGGGGATCCAGCAAAGTGTAGGCAAAATCGACCAGCAGATTTAGGCCGATCAACAAAATGGCATAAAGCAGCGAAAGGCCCACCACCACCGTGCTATCCAGATTTAGACAACTGTTAACCAGAAACACACCGATGCCGGGAATCTGAAAAATATTTTCTACAACGAATGAACCGGTAAGCAGGTCCGCCAGCATCGGACCGGAATAAGAAACCACCGGCAGCAAGGCGATGCGCAAAACATGCTTCAGCAGGAGGGCGTTTTCGCCCAAGCCTTTCGCACGGGCGGCGGTGACAAATTCCGATTGTGCCGCGTCCAGCATCCCTTCGCGTAAAATGCGCGCGACCTTGCCGACAAAATAAGCTCCCAAGGTGATGGAAGGCATGATCATGTGCCACGGCGTGATCCAAAGCCCGACCGGCAGCCACTTCAATTTCATGGCAAAGATCAGGATCATGAACGGCGCGATGACGAAGCTCGGCACGCACACGGTCAGCAACGCCACAAAACTGCCGGCATAATCCTGCCAGCCGCCGCGCCGGGCGGCGGTAAGAAATCCCAACGGTATGCCCACGCCCATCGCAATGCAGAACGCCAGCCCGCCCAACAACATCGAGACCGGCAGACCTTGCGCGATGATGTCATTGACCGAGTGATTCTGATACTTCAGCGATGCGCCGAAATCACCGTGCAATAGGCCGTTAAGATACTCGCCGTACTGCTTCCAAACCGGTTCATCGGCATGGTACTTGGCCCGGATGTTTTCTTCCACGATCGGCGAGGCCGGTTTACGTTCGGTGTCAAACGGGCTGCCGGGCGCCAGATGCATCAGCGCGAATGCCAGCACGCTGATGACCAGCAACAGCGGGATCGCGAACAGGATGCGCCGGATAAAATACATCAGCTCTTGGGTTTGATCCTATGAACGGCCCGCAAGGGATGATCGTCCAAAATATTCGGCCAGATGCCGGCGATTTTATTGGTGTCGAAATAATTGATGCCGACATAAATGTAGAGCGGGATGACCGGCATCTCATCGTGGTCCAAAATTGTTTCCGCCTGTTGGAATAATTTCTCACGTTTGGCCAGATCCAGTTCATTGCCTGCGGCGGCGATCAATTCGTCATAACGCGGATTGCTCCAGCCGGTCTCGTTGTTGCCGTCACCGGTGACAAACATTCCCAGATACGTATTGGGATCGTTGTAATCCCCCGCCCAACTGGACTTCGACATCTGAAATTCCAACCGTGACTGCATGCCCCAGAAAACCTGTGTTTCTACCTGCCGCAATTCCATGTCGATGCCGAGCTCGTCCCGCCACATCTGCTGCAACTCCACGGCAATTTTTTCATGGATGGGCGAGGCGTTGAAGAGATACTCGAAGCGTGGAAAGCCTTTGCCGCCCGGGTAACCCGCTTCCGCCAACAGCTTGCGCGCCCGTTCCGGATCATGGCCGATGCCCGGTGGTGGATCGTAATTCTGTATGCCCGGCGGCACGAGATGCTCCGCGATCTGCTCGCCTGCACGGGTGATGCGCTTGGTGATGCGTTCCTTGTCCACCGCCAGCGCCAAAGCCTGACGGACACGCACGTCATCGAACGGTTTTTTGGTGACGTTAAAACGCACGAAGTAATCGCCCAAATAATTGAACTTGTGAAAATCCGGGCGCTTGATCAGCACATCCACCAATGAAGACGGGATCAATTCTTTGTCCCAAACCACATCCACCTGGCCGTTCTCATACAAGTTCAACGCGGTGGTCGGCGACCCCACCGGCAGCAGGTCGATGATCTCCGACAGCGTATTCGTCGCATCCCAGTAATTGGGATTTTTTTTGAGACGGATCTTGTCGTTGAGCCGCCACGAATCGAGTTCGAACGCGCCGCTGACCGGTACCGGTTTGACGCGCAACCAATGATCGCCGTACCTCTCGATCGCCTGACGCGGCACCACCGCCAGCGTCTGAAACGCACACAGGTCGATGAAAAAAACCGTCGGCGCTTTCAATTCCGCACGCACGGTGTATTTGTCCGGGGCGCTCACGCCCACGAGGTCGGCATTCGTAATCTTGCCGGAATTAAAGTCCTCTGCGTTCTTCAGGTAATAAAGTTGCTCCACATAACGGCAGGCCGTTTTGGGGTCGAGCGCGCGAATCCAAGAATAAACCACGTCCGCCGAAGTGATCGGCTCGCCGGTTGACCACAGCAGATTGGTGCGCAGATGAAACGTGTAGATTTTTCCATCCGGTGAAACGTCCCAATTTTTTGCGAGGCCGGGAATGGCGCGATCATCTTCGGGTGCCAGCCGGGTCAAACCCTCAAACATCCCGGACACGATGCGCATATCCGCCTGGGCGACGATGACCGCCGGGTCCAAAGATTCCGGCTCCACGTTGTTGATGATGACCACATCCGCTGGCGGCTCACGGCGCGAACAGCTGCAAATCACAGCTACAAAGGACGCGAACAAAAGAAAACGCGCCCGTCGGATGATCCGGCGGGCGCGTTTTGCGAAAGCCATCGTTATTTTGCCGAGTTGGTGGCCGAGGCCGCCGCACCGGAGATGCCGGCGGGGATCGTCGCCGTCGGAGTGCTGGCCGCCGGCGGCGCAGTCTGCGTCGCCGGTTGGGTGGTCGGAGCCGGAGCCGCGACTTGCATCTGTTTTTCTTGGACTTTCTTGGCGAAGTCAGCCGCGTTGTCCTGGCTATGGGCCTTGTCTTGCATGTAACCCAGCAACACGCACAGCACCAGGAAGATGATCGTGGACCATTTGGTGATCTTGGTCAGGGCGTTGCCGGAACCGGCGCCGAACAGCGCGTCCGCCGTGCCGCCGCCGAACGCCAGCCCTGCGCCGGCATCTTTCTTGGGCAATTGCACCAAGATGAGCAAAATCAACATCAAACAGTTGATCACCAATACAAACGTCAATACACCTGCGATAAAACTCATAAAGGTATAGCTTAGATGGAATTTTTGATGATGTCAGCAAAACTTCTCGCTTCCAAAGAGGCCCCGCCCACGAGCGCGCCATCCACATCCGGCTGGCCCATCAATTCCTTGGCATTGGCCGGCTTCACGCTGCCGCCATATTGGATGCGCACCTTCTTGGCCGTCGCATCATCAAACATCTTCGCCAGCACGCTGCGGATGAACGCATGCGCGTCCTGCGCCTGTTGCGTCGAGGCGGTTTTGCCGGTGCCGATCGCCCAGACGGGTTCGTAGGCCACGACGGTCTCCACCATCTGTTCCTTGGTCAAACCCGCGAGGCTGCCGCGCACCTGCGTTTCCAAAACCTTCTCCGTGAGATTGCCTTCGCGTTCCGCGAGGGTTTCGCCGATGCAAACGATGGGCTTGAGCGAGGCCGCGAAAGCCGCCGCCGCTTTCTTCGCGATCAGCGCATCGGTTTCTTTTTGATACTGACGGCGTTCGCTGTGGCCAAGGATGACGTAACGGACGGAAAACTCCTTCAGCATGCCCGCGCAGATTTCGCCGGTGTACGCGCCGAAATTGTTCTCGCTCATGTTCTGGGCGGCCAGACGGATGCTGGAATCCAAGACGTGCTTGGAAACCTCGCTCAGGGCCGTGAACGGCGGGGCGATGACCACATCGACTTCCTTCACGCCTGCCAGATCCCGCTTCAAGTCGGCGACGAGCTCCAAGGCTTCGGCCACCGTCTTGTTCATCTTCCAGTTGCCCGCAATGATCAGTTTACGTTCTTTGTTCATTTTAAAAATTATTCTTGCTGCTCGCCCGGCTTACTTTTCGCTCAACGCCGCGACACCCGGCAAAACCGAGCCTTCGAGGAATTCCAGGCTCGCGCCGCCACCGGTGCTCATGAAAGTGACCTTGTCACCGAGACCCGCTTTGTTCAGCGCTTTCACGCTGTCGCCGCCACCGATGATGCTCTTGGCGCCGTTCTTCTGCGTGGCTTCCACCACAGCCTGCGCCACGGAGTTGGTGCCGGCCGCAAAACGCGCATCTTCAAACATGCCCATCGGGCCGTTCCAGAGAATGGTCTTCGCACCGCGGATGATCGCTGCGTAATTCTTTTCCGTTTCCGCGCCGATGCTGAAACCTTCCGCATCGTCCGGGATGTTGCCGCTGATGGTGCGGACGTTCGTCAAATCATAGACAGGCTTGCCCTTCTTGTTGAGCTTGCCGGTATCCACCGGCGTGGCGATGACCGTATCGGTCGGCAATTGGAAATTCACGTTCAGCTTCTTCGCCTTGGCTTCCGCCGCCAGCGCCGTGTCCTTGTGATCGGGTTCGATCAGCGATTTACCCGTTTTGACGCCGTGCGCCAGCTTGAAGGTGTACGCCATCGCGCCGCCGATCAGAATTGTGTCCGCTTTTTCAAGCAACCGGTCGATGACCTTGATCTTGTCGGAGACTTTGGCACCGCCGAGGATGACGACGAACGGACGCGCCGGATTCTCCAGCTCGTCACCAAGAAATTTCAATTCGCGTTCCATCAACAAACCGGCCGCGCATTTGCCGCCGCGCTTGGCAACGATCTGCGCCACGCCCGCCGTGGAAGCATGCGCACGATGCGCCGCGCCAAAAGCGTCGTTCACATAGACATCCGCCACCTTGGCGAGCTTTTCTGCGAACGCCGGATCGTTGGCTTCCTCTTCGTTGTAGTAACGGACGTTTTCCAGCAATGCCACCTGGCCATCCTTCAATGAAGCAGCCACTTTTTCGGCGTGTTCACCGATGCAATCGTCTGCGAACTCAACCGGCTGGCCGAGCAGTTCATGCAATTTGAAAGCGACCGGACGCAACGACATCGAAGGTTCACGCTTGCCCTTCGGGCGGCCGAGGTGGGCGGCCAAAATAATCTTTGCGCCCTTTTCAATCAGGAGCTTGAGCGTCGGCAGGGTTTCAACGATACGGGTCGTGTCATTAATGACCATCTGGCCATCTTTTTCCTCCATCGGCACGTTATAATCCACGCGCATGAAGACACGTTTACCTTTTACATCGAGATCGCGAACAGTGAGTTTGGCCATATAAAAATTAGTTTTTTGTCCGGCGGACAAAGGCCAATGAGATTAGCAGAGAAACCGCCACCGTAAAGTGAATTTAGTCACCCCACGTTCTCTGGCAGCGCCACCGGCAGTGATGGCGGTCAGACGGAAGTATGCCACGGGCAAATTACCCAATTTGTCTTTTTTGGCATTTCACCGGCCATAGTTAGTTATGCTGCGAAGCGCGTGCCAATACGGCTCACACGCTCGCCTGCCGTTCGGCCAATTCCCGCGCCCACTATTCCATTCCACGCTTGATTTGTCTGGCCGCCGCCACATTTTCCACAAGTGTAAGCCAAGGCGGTTCGTTGCCCGCTTTTATGATTGTGCATCCGGCCCTGGCCTGCCACAGTTCTTGCGTGCTCCGCCGCTGCGGGGTTTCAAATGAGGCGGTTAAGTAACGTGAGTTTATGACGCGATAACTGTCCGAACCACCGTGAAACGAAATTGCCAGCCAGCCACCGGATTCACTTTGATTGAGCTGTTGGTGGTCATTGCCATCATCGCCATTCTCGCCGCGCTGCTGCTTTCGGCCTTAAACCGCGCCCAAGCCACCACCAAGCGGACGGCGTGTTTGAACAAACTGAAACAGATCGATCTGGCCGTGCATCTGTATGTCGATGACAACAGTGACAAGCTGCCCAGCGTGACCAATTCGACCAGCGATGATGGAACCAATGACTCCTTCTTTTTTTACAAAGACCTCATAAAAAGTTATGTCGGTCTCCATGGCGGATCTTCACCATCCGATAAAATCTTTGACTGCCCGGCGGACACGTTTTGCTATACCCCCGGAAATCTTCCGGAGTATCATTCCGAAAGTTCGTTTGGGCATTACGATCTGGTCTATTCCAGCTACATCTTCAACGGCGCCAACACCGCCACCGAGCCCAGGCCCGGCATCGCCGGCTTGAAACTCAGCTCGATCATCGACCCGGTCAAAACCGATGTCGTCACCGAACAGGCGGCTTCCTGGCCATGGTCCTGGCATGAATCCAAAAAGCTGCCCGCCGGCGTCGAGGGAGTGAACAATGCCAAAAATGTGGTTGCCTTTGCCGATGGCCACGTCAACTACGTCAAAATTTATTGGGACGTTGACCTTGATAGCCGGAGCTTCAACTATGACCCGCCAACCGGCTATGAATACAGATGGAGCGGGGACTGATGCCTCTTACTTCATTCTTAATTCTGCATTCTATATTCGACCCTATGGCTTATCCAATCCCCACTGCCGCGCATAGGCCACCAGTTCACGGTCGTTGTGCAGTTCCAGTTTCTGCCGGACATGTTTGCGATGGACGGATACCGTCGTGGCGGTGATGGCGAGCTCCTTGCCGATGCGCTCATCATCCCAACCGGCCACGACGTAGCGCAAAACTTGCTGTTCGCGATCGCTTAATATTTTCTGAAACGCCTCCGGCTGGGACAGCCATTCCTGTTTCACCTGTTGGAAAACCGGGCTAAAAAAAGTGCCGCCACTGGCCACCAGCCGGATGGCATCCACCAAGATTTCCGGGCGCAAGGTTTTTTCCATGTAGCCGTGAACGCCGCTTTGGGCGACCCGCCAGATGGTGTAAGGATCCATCCGTCCCGTCATGGTGATGAGCCGCAAGGCCGGCATCTTTTCCAACAGACGCTTCACCAGTTCCAAACCATCCAGCTTGGGCAGATCCACATCCACCAAGGCGATGTCCGGCTGCAAGGCCAGACAAAGCTCCCAACCTGCCTCGCCGTCTTCCGCCCGTCCCGCCAGTACCAAGTCCGGGTGCCGGCTAATCCACAGGCCGAGAGATTCCGCGAGAAGCACGTGATCATCCACAATCACTATTCTGACCGGTGACGTCGCCATGATGGCAAGCCTAACTCCGGTGTTCCGGTGAGGCCAGAATGAAATACCACAAAAAGGGTAAATTCCAACCGCCCCATTTCGCGGCCTTGGTGTGAGAGATGGTGTTCATCCCATGAAGTTTGAAGCCAAATTGACTATGGAAACCAAAATGGAAAACAAAGCACTGAAAACGGCGAACCTTGACCGGCAAAATTCACCGCTCACCACCCTGACCGCGGCAGATTTTACCGGCGCTACAACAGCCCTGATAGCAGGACGCAATAGCGACCATGTCACTCAAAAACTGCAAAACTTCCCCAGCGGCCCGGAACTCTGGGAACTGTATAAAAAGCAATCTGGCACCGACACCGAAAACGCCCTGGTCGAATGCTATCTACCGCTGGTCGGCGCCATTTTGAACCGGCTCGCCGGAACCTTGCCGGACGCAGTGGACCGCCAAGATCTGTACAGCGCCGGATTGCTCGGCCTGCTCGCCGCCTTGCGCAAATTCAACCCCGCCACCGGTGTGCCGTTTGACAGTTATGCCCGCCAGCGCATCCGTGGCGCGATGCTGGATGAGATCCGCCGCATGGACTGGGTGCCCCGCGCGATCCGCGCCAAAGCCAGGCAATTTCAAATGGCTTATAGCCGGCTGGAACAAGAATTGGGGCGTTCCCCCACCCGGGCCGAATCCGCCCAGGCTTTGGAGATGACCATGACGGAGTACGATGAACTGATTGAAGAAATCCGTCCGGCTCAATTCATCAATTTAGATTCCGCTGGCGATAGCGAACAGGAGGGCGACACTGCCTTGGGCGAAGTCTTCGCCCAGCCTGACCAAATCAGCCCGTTCGAGCAGACATCATCCACCGAATTGAAGCAGATCATCCTGGCGAAATTGAGGCAGATGCCCCAAATCCAGCAACGGGTGCTGACGCTTTACTATATCGAAGGCCTGTACCTGCACGAAATCGCCACGACCTTGAAGCTGACGGAGGGGCGCATTTGCCAGATTCACTCCCAAGCCCTCCAAGTCCTGCGCGGCTATATGAAACGTTTTGAAAACGGGGTTGAAGAATCCGCCATGGCAGTGGCGCCTTCCACGGTCAAAAATAAAAAACGGGCTGTCCGCATCCAAGACAGGACTGTACACAATCATTGCCACCAATGAGACTGTCGTTGTTCGAATCCTTCACCGACATGATCGAGGGCATCCCGGTGGGAGCCGTTCTCCGGACATTGGAACGGGAACAGCGCATGTTGGAGGAAGATCTCGCCTTCAAACGGCCGGTGCCAGTCCGGGAAGCCGAGTCCATCATAAATTTTTGCCGCTTTGTCGAGGCCGTCCGGGCGGACTTGCCGGCCCGGGTTTTCATCATCCTGCTTCCACCACAACACTTAGATCTATACCGGCGCACATTGGAGCGGTTGATCGATGGGAGAGAACTGCCGCCGGTTGCCGCAAACGAGTTTGATTGCGTGACGCCCCGCAAAGAACCCGCCAAACCGCAACTGACCGCCGCACTGTGTGAGATAGCCTGAGATATTAGGCCGGTTTCGTCAGCACCTTATGCACGATACTCAACAAGCCTTCCGTCGTGAACGGCTTTAGCACCACCCCGTTGATGTTCAAATCCGGCAGCAAATTTTCCACCTGATCTTCCGAACCGGTGGCCAAAATAATCTTTATGTCCGGTCTGATCTTGCGCAAGACCGGGATCATCGCCGGGCCGTCCATAAACGGCATTCCGTAATCGCTGATGATCAGGTTGAAGCCCTGCGGATTTTCCCGGAACCGCGACACCGCCTCCATGCCGCTGACCGCGGTGCTGACAGAATATCCGTAATTCTCCAAGGCCGCACGGGTCATCGCGAGAATGCCGCCTTCATCATCCACCACCAGAATTCGTTCGCCGTTGCCGGCGGGCAACATCGCCTTGACGGCGGCGGGCTGTTCCAGCGGCCTGGCTTCGGCGGCAGGCAGATATACCCTGAATTCCGTGCCGGAGCCGACCTCGCTATAGACCGTGATAAAACCCCCGTGGCTTTTCACGATGCTCTGACAGGTGGACAATCCCAGACCGGTGCCCTTGCCCGGTGCCTTGGTCGTAAAAAACGCGTTGAAAATTTTCCCCAACTGTTCGGGAGGAATGCCGGCACCGGTGTCTGCCACGCTGATGCAAACATAATCACCCGGCCTGGCCTCCGCCTGCCGCGCCGCATCTTCGGCGTTCAGCCGGGCATTTCCACCATGAGGGTCAATGTCCCCTTCTCCGCCATCGCGTCGCGCGCGTTTACGCAGAGGTTCATCAGCACCTGATGTATCTGCGTGGGCACCACCGAGACCGGATGCAAATCTTTGCCGGTCTGCACCCGGCATTGGACGGCCTTCGGAAACGTATCGGCCAGGATCCGCCCCATTTCCCTCACCAATTTATCCGGCTGGATGACCGATTTGCTCGATTCACCGCCCCGGGCGAACAGCAACATTTGTTTCACCATCTCCGCGCTCCGGCGCGCGCTGGTCTCCATCGTATTCACCATGCTGGCGGCATCTTCCGAAAGCTGTTCGGTCTGCAAAACCTCCACCCCGATGATGATCGGCACCAGCGTATTGTTGAGATCATGCGCAATGCCGCTGACCAGCGCCCCCAAACTTTCCAGCCGCTGCGCGCGCAAAAACTGCTCCTCCAAAAGTTTGTGCGCCGTGATGTCCGTGCTGATGATCAGCAAAGATTTCGGCTGCTCCTGTTCGTCACGGATCACGGTGCTGCGCGCATAAACCACCACCGGCCTTCCATCCTTCATGCACTGGTGCAATTCCCCCATCCACTCGCCCGTGCTGTTGAGCGACTTTTCAGCTTCCTGAATCAGCGGCGGCGGGTGACCCGCGAAAAGAAGCTGGCGGATGTTGTTGCCCACCGCTTCCGCCGCGGTCCAGCCATACACACGTTCCGCCCCCTGGTTCCAAAAAATGATCTCGCGATCAAGCGTGCAGACGATGATCGCGTCCCGCGCCTTGTCCAACAAAGCCGCCTGTTCGCGGATTTTCTCCTCGGCCTGCTTGCGCTCCGTCATGTCGATCTTGACGCCCACCACCCGCTGCGGCTTGCCCTTGGCATCATAGATCACCGAGGCCCGGTCAAAAATATGGGCATACGAACCGTTGGCCCGTCGCATCCGGTATTCACACCACCAGACTTTTCCGCCGGTCGCCAGCAACCCGGCGATGCCCGCCACCACCCTGCCTTTGTCCTCCGGATGGATGAAATCAAACCAGTTCTCGGAAGAGATGCCCTCGCCTTCAATGACATGCCCGAAACACGAGTGAAAGTTGCTGCTGAACCAGACCTGGTTGATCTGGACGCGCCATTCCCAAACCACGTCATTCGTCGCGCGCGCCACGACGCGAAAACGCTCTTCGCTTTCGCGCAATTCCTGCTGCGCTTTCAGCAGTTTTGCCCGTTCGACAGCAGTGCGCAACGCCCGGCGGACGGCCGCCCCCAGCCGGCCCGGCTTTTGTTTGAGCACATAATCCACTGCGCCATTTCTCAAGCTCTCCACGGCCACCTCTTCGCCGATGGTGCCGGAGAAGAAAATGAACGGCGTGCCGGGGCTCAGTTCCCGGGCGGCAGCCAACGCGCTCAGGCCGTCATACGACGGCAGTGAAAAATCCGAAATGATCAGATCATGACCATCATTGCGCAGCACTTCGACAAATTCATCCCTTGACTTGGTCAGGGTGAATTGAAAATTCAGGCCGTCCGCCCGCAACGTGGCCGTCACCAGTTCGTGGTCATTCTCATTGTCTTCCAGGTGCAGTACGCGCAACTGGCGGTGTATCAACTCAGTATCCATTATGTTATCAGTTCCGTTTGACCGCGTTGAAAGCGGCATATCCGCCTGCAGTTAATATTTTCGGGGAAATCGTTGGGCCGAACAATTCGGTGAATTTCAACCGCTTTGAAATGACCACAATACGGCAATACGGCGTTTGAAGAATTGCGCCGTTTTCAAAATCCCGCCTGCCCATTGAATCCGACAGTTTCGACATAAGAACCCTGTTCCCGCTTCTCATCAAAAGGCTGCCAACTGAATGATTTAATTTACGCCCTTTTCGCCGCCCGTCAAAAATATTTCTCCAAGCCGACTGTCACGCGGATAAGACACTCCGGATTGCTCCCGCTCAGTCCAAACGCAATAAAACACACCCGTGCGAAGGGATTTCGTCCGTAAATATTTTTGTCTTCGGCAAATCTTTTCGCAGCCAAAGATCGCGAATTTTTGGCGCCGGCCGCAATCCTGCCTCATTCCATTTCAATTCAACTTTCGCCGTTGATCCCGTTCGGTTGAACAATCCGATGGCATGGGCACCGTCCGCCAATTCGCGCACCCACAATTCCGCCGCCAGCCCACGGATAAAAATCCGTTTCGCCGGTTTGCCGGCTATGTCCTGATTGACTGCCAGCACTTCCGGATTCGTCAACAGCGCGGTCGTCCAGTCGTCGTTGTCCGGCAGGTTCATTCCCAGCATCAGCGGCGATGGCGCCAGCGACCAAAGCGACATAAGCGTGCGTTGTTCATCACGCGTAAAATGAGTCCAATGCGGGTTACCACCGATCTTTGACCGTATCGCGATGAATCCCAACGGAATCATGTCCGCATCCGGCCAATGACCGGGCCCGGCCGCACCCGACCATTGCGCGAGCAGGTCAAACTGTTCATTGATCTTGGGCCAGCGATCCCAGAAATCGCCTGAGATGCGCCAGAGGTTCGCATTCGCGGCGATATGCCCGGCGCGCGAAGTGGTCGTCGGCCCCGGTGACGTGCTGAAAACGATTTTGCTGCCGTATTTGTTGAGCGCATGACGAATCTGCCCAATCTCACTGGCATGATAAGGCTCGGAGAGGTCATCCACCTTGATGTAATCCACGCCCCACGATGCCCACAATTGCACACAGGAGTCATACCATGCCTGGCCGGCGGCATTATCACGCACGCCGAACATATCCGGGCACCAAGTACATTTGTCATTCTGATCGCCAGCATCCGCCGCCCAAAATTGGCCGCCCAAAATTTTGGTATTCGCCAGTACCGCCTGCCGCGGAATGCCACGCATCACATGAATGCCAAATTTCAGTCCCATCGCATGCAGTTTGTCCGCCAACGGCTTGAAGCCGGCACCGTTGGTCGCGGAAGGAAACCGGTTGGGCGCAGGCAACAAACGGCTGACAGCATCCGCCGCCAGCTCCGCCCCGACGCGCGTTTTGTTTAGCAGCCGGTCATCACCCGTCGGCAGCGGGTCATACCAGCGGAAATCCACCACCACCGTGTCCCAGCCGAACGCCTGGAGGTTTGCCTGCATCCATCTGGCATTTGACAGTGTCTCGTCTTCCGTCACGGAATCGCTAAAAGCATCATAACTGTTCCAACCCATTGGCGGCGTCTGCGCCAGTTTGTCAGAGTGGATAAACTTGACCGATGATTTTAGCTTGGACACGGCCACAATCTGCCGCTCAACGTCGGTGAGATTGGTATTCGGCGAGGCGATTTCCGCCGAGCGCAAAATGACGGCGGTAAAAATCAAAAGCAGGCCGGAGGCGGCGAATTTATTCATTTTAAAATAGATTCAAAAAATTATCGAACAACGGTTGCCGCATAATATGTAGGGCAGACTTTCAGTCCGGTGTTTAGAACCGGACAATCAAGCGAGCTTCAAAGAACCGGCCACCTCACGCACGCGCGATCTTTTTGGCTGAACGATTTTTAAAAAGCTGGTCGGCCAGCACCCCCAGCAACACCACCGCGCCCATGACCGCGAAGTTGAGCGAACTGTCAATGCCCAGCAAGTTCACCAAGTTTTGCAGCACGAGCAACAACGCCGTGCCGAAGACAATGCCGACCACCGAGCCTTCACCACCACGCAAGCTGCATCCGCCCAGCACCGCGGCGGCGATGCCGTACAATTCATAGAAGTTGCCATGGTTCGACGGTCCGACCGAATTGGTATAGAACGCGATCAGAATGCCCGACACGCCGGTCAGAAAAGCGGCGATGACGTAGGCGCTCGTGATCACCAATCGCGTGTTAATACCCGAGAAGCGCGCCGCCTGCTCATTGCGACCGACCGCCAGCAGATAGCGGCCATAGATCGAACGGTGCAGCACAAACCACATCACCACGGCCAACACGACGAGGATGATAAACGGGGCGGGCAGGCCAAATAATTTTCCACTTGTGAAATGCCGCAAGTGATCGATGCCTTCCGCGCCGGAAAATCCCTGGGTGCTGTCATGTGCGATATAACGGGCGATGCCGCGATACAACAACAGACCGCACAAAGTCACGATAAACGGTTGAAGCCGCCCGCGCGTGATGAGGAGACCGTGTGCCAGACCAAGCAAACCGGAAACCCCCAGCACGACCAGCACCGTCACTTGCCAAGACCAATGCCACTGGGTCACGCCCATCGTCAAAATGATGCCCGTCAGCGCGCACATCGAACCGACCGACAGATCAATGCCGCCCGTGATGATGACCAAGCCCAGCCCGAGGCTGAACACGCCGTACAGCCCGATCAAGTTCGCCGTGTTCACCAAGTTGACCGGCGAGAGGAACTTGGGGTTCATCACGGATGTGACCGCGCACAAGACAAACAAGAGGACAGAAATGCCGATTTCTTTTTTCATTTTTCTTTTTACCGCAAACGGACAATCACAAGCCCGAAAATCAATTTGAGACCGGAGGCTTCGCCGCCGCGATGGTTTTGCCAACCGCGAGGTTCATCACATTTTCCTCATTACAATCAGAGCGTTCCAACACGCCGCTAATGCGGCCTTCGTGCATCACCGCCACGCGGTCGCTGACGTTGAGAACCTCTTCCATGTCGCTGCTGATCATCAGGATCACGCCGCCACGATCGGCCAGTTCGCGCATGAGCCGGTAAATCTCCGCCTTCGCGCCCACGTCAATGCCGCGCGTCGGTTCATCCAAGATCATCACCTTCGGCGACATCGACAGCCATTTGCCGAGCACGACTTTTTGCTGGTTGCCGCCGCTCAAATTCAACACCAGCGATTCGCCACCGGGAGTTTTGATTTTCAACGACTTGATCTGCTCGTCCGTGACTTTGCGCTCACGCTCACGGCTGATAAGGTTAAACGTAGAATAGCGTTTTAACGAGGGCAGCGTGGTGTTCTCACGTACCGTCATGCTGGTGACCAAACCCTCGCCGCGCCGGTCCTCGGGAACCAGATAAATGCCATGACCGATGGCATCCGCCGGCGTGTGGATGGAAATTCTTTCGTCACCAATGGTCAGTTCGGCACCGCCATGCGGATCAAGGCCGACCATCGCCTTGACGATCTCCGAACGGCCGGCGCCGACCAGTCCGGCAAATCCCAAAATCTCGCCACGCGCCGCGTCAAACGCGACGGCCTTCGACGGAAACCGGCCCGATGTGGCATTGCGCACCTTGAGATAGCCCGGCGTTTTGGCAACGTTGGATGCGGTGTAGGTGCTCTTGATCTCGCGACCGACCATCAGCCCCACGATTTTATCGTGGCAGATGTCCGCCCGGTTCAAACCGCCGGCATTTTTGCCATCGCGTAACACCACGACGCGGTCGGCGATGTGTTCCACTTCGCTCAAACGGTGCGAGATATAAACGACACTGACGCCCTGCTTCTTTAATTCCAAAACCAATTCCAGCAGCCGGTCCGTCTCCTGCAACGTCAACGAGGAAGTCGGCTCGTCCATGATGATGATGCGCGAATTGAGCGAGAGCGCCTTGGCGATCTCCACCATCTGTTTTTGCGCGATAGACAACCGCTCCAGTGGTGTCCGACTCGAGATGTCCAGACCGAGCCGTTTCAGAAACGGTTCGGTGTCCGCGTGAATCTTTTTGAAGTCGATCAGGCCAAGCGCATTTTTTGGTTCGCGCCCTAGAAAGACATTCGCCGCCACATCGAGGTTGTCGAGGACGTTCAACTCCTGATGAATGAACGCCACGCGCAACTTCATGGAGTCGGTGACATTGTTGATTTTCACCGGCACACCTTCCATGAGGATCTCGCCATCATCGGGCTGATACACACCGCCGATGATCTTCATGAGCGTGGATTTGCCTGCCCCGTTCTCGCCGCACAGCGCGACCACCTCGCCGGCTCCGACCTCCAGCGAGACGTTGTCCAAGGCGATCACGCCGGGGAATCGTTTACCGATCCCCCGCATGGAAAGAAGCGGGTCGCTGCTCATTTTTCAGGGGGCCTTCGGCAGACTGGCTTTGAATGCCGCGATATCATCTTTCTTCAAACCACGCGTCGGAATGATCTGTTTCCCGCCAGCCAGCGCGTCTTTGTCGCCGTTGAGATACTTCGCCATCTTGGTGATGGATTGCTTGCCGAATTCAAACGGCTGTTGCACGACCGTGCCGTAGATGTCACCGCTGGCCACCCCTTCAAGCGTTTCGTCTTTTTCGTCAAAGCAGACGATCTTCACCTTGCCCGCCTGCCCGGCGGAACGTACCGCGTTGAGGATCGCCGGGCCGTTGTAGTCGTAGAGGCCGACCAGCATGGAAACATCCGGATATTTCACCAAGGTATCCTCGGCATTTTTCTGGGCACGTACCACATCGGTGTCATCCGTGCGCAGGTCGATGACTTGCACATTGGAGCCTTCCAATTCTTTCTTGATGCCGCCAAAACGGTCCTTGGCGTTCTGCGCATCGGCATAGCCGACGAACACCATGATCTTGCCGCCATTCGGGAGCGCTTCCTTGATCAATTTGCCCGCTTCTTGGCCGGCGGCAAAGTTGTCCGTTCCGATGTAACAAACGCGCTTGCTGTCCGCCGCATCACTGTCGACACAGATCAGCAATGTTTGCGCGGCGATCTTGTTCAGGAAATCCACCTGATTCTTGGGGTCAATGGAACTGACGGCAATGCCGTCCACACCTTTGGCGACAAGATCGTCGAGGATTTGCTGCTGTTCGGCCGCGCTGCCGGTCGAAGGAATGCGAAAATCAAGATCTACATTGCCAAGATCTTTGACCGCCGCCTCACATCCTGAACGCGCGATGGTCCAAAAGGTCGCCGAATTGTTTGATACAAATGCCAGCTTCAGCTTTTTGCCGGCCACCGGCGCGTTGCTGGAGCCGCCCGCAGCTGGCGCCGGAGCGTCTGGCTTGCCGCAGCCGGAGACGACCGCCGCGAGACACACAGCGGCGACAAAGGATTGGATCATTTTCATGGATTCGATTGGTTTGGGTTGCCGGATTATTTCTGCGCCGAAAATTTGTAGATGATCGTGTTGTGATAGGTTTCACCGGGGTTCAACTCGGTCGTGGGGAAAGCCGGATGATTCGGAGAATCCGGGAAGTGTTGCGGTTCGAAGCACAGGCCATTGCGGAATTGGTACGTCCAACCACCTTTGCCCGTGAGCGTGCCATCAAGGAAATTGCCGCTATAGAACTGCACGCCCGGCGAGGTGGTCCAGACTTCCATCGTGCGGCCACTGCTCATTTCGTGGACCGTGGCCGCCTGTGAAAGTTCATCGCCCTGCTTGTTCAAGACCCAGTTATGGTCATAGCCGCCGCCGAACTTGAGCTGTTCGTCCGTGGCGCCGATACGTTCACCGACCGTGTGGATCGTGGTGAAGTCAAACGGCGTTCCCGCCACCGGGCGCAATTCGCCGGTCGGGATCAACGTGCTGTCCACCGGCGTGAAATTATCCGCGTTGATGGTCACGATATGGTTCAGGATGTCGCCGCTGCCGCGCAGGTTGAAATAAGAATGGTGCGTCAGGTTCACAACCGTCTTCGCGCTGGTCGTGGCGGAGAAATCGATGCGCAATTCATTGTTTTCCGTGAGCGAATAGACCGCCGTGACCGAGAGCGTGCCAGGAAAACCTTCTTCGCCGCCCGGGCTCACATAAGCCAAAATGAGCGACGGACCGTGCGCCGTCGGCAACGGGCGCGCCGTCCAGACGACTTTGTCAAAGCCACGCAAGCCGCCATGCAAGGTATTCGGCGGATTGTTGGTCGCCAGCGTGTAGGTCTTGCCATCAAGCGTAAATTTGCCGTTCGCGATGCGATTGCCGTAACGGCCGATCAACGCGCCGAAGTAAGGCGTGCTCTTGATGTAGCCATCCAGGTTGTCATAACCCAGCACGACATCGCCGAACCTGCCGTTCTTGTCCGCCGTCTTGAGCGAGGTCACAATGCCGCCATAGGTCATGATGGTCGCTTCCATGCCATGGCTGTTGCGCAGCGTGTACAGCTCAACGGCCTTGCCGCCGGGCGTGTGGCCAAATTCCGCTTTCGTGATCGTTCCTTTCGGGGTGTTGTTCATAGTTTCGCAGCCGGTCAGATACGCGGCGACGAGGCCGAGCGACGTGACCGTGATGAGTTGGATGATTTTTTTCATTTTAGATTTCTGGTTAAGGGGCGATGGCTGAAATTTATTTTTGACCGTAGGTTGCTTTCGGCCCATGTTTACGAAGAAAATGCTTCGCCAGCAAGACGGATTGCATGGGTTTCGTTTTGGGATTGATCCGCAAAGTCTCACTGTTCAGACGCGCGATGAACTCCAGCACGATCGCATTGTGAACGGCATCGTTCACATCCTTGCCCCAGGTGAACGGCCCGTGGCTTGCGACCAGCACGGCGGGATGATGTTGCGGATCGAACTTCAATTTCTTGAACGTTTCCACGATCACCTCGCCGGTGTTCGCCTCGTAATCGTTTTTTATTTCCGTTGCAATTAGTTGGCGTGTGCAAGGCACATCGCCATACCAGTAATCCGCCTGCGTCGTGCCATAAGCCAGCAACGGCTTGCACGCTTGGGCCCAAGATGTCGCGAACAAACTGTGCGTATGCACCACGCCGCCGATGTTTTTGAAGGCACGATAAAGAACCAGATGTGTCGCCGTGTCCGAACTGGGATTGAGTTTACCCTCGATTGCCTTGCCGGTTTCCAGCGAAACGCAAACCATGTGCTGCGGTTTCATTTCCGCATACGGAACGCCCGAGGGCTTGATGACCATGACGCCGCGCTCGCGATCCACCGCGCTCGCGTTGCCCCACGTCTGGATGACCAGGCCCTCGGCGACGAGATCCAAATTCGCCCGACAGACTTCGGCTTTTAATTTCTCCAACATAAAAAATTATTTCCTGACCCGGCTCCGGATCTCGATCAATTTCTTCATCACGCCGTACAGGTTGCCGTTCCATTGCTTCGTGCCAAACGCGTCATGGAGTTGTTTGTAGACTCCATAAAGCTCCTTGTAGACCGCGTGAGCTTTGGGATTGGGTTTATAGACGGTCGACTTCAAACCGGTCATTTTCTTCTGCGCGGTGGCAAAATCTTTATGCGCGCCGGCCACGACGGCGGCGGCGATGGCGGAACCGAGCGCGCAGGTTTGGGCCGAGCGTGAGATCTTCATGGGACGGCCGGTGATGTCCGCGTAGATCTGCATCACGAGCGGGCTCTTGTCAGCGATGCCGCCGCAGTTCACCACCTCGGAAATCTTTACGCCGTGCTCTTCGTAACGATTGATGATGGTCAGCGCGCCAAATGCCGTCGCCTCGATAAGCGTACGATAGATTTCGCCCGGGGTCGTGTAGAGCGTCTGGCCGATCATCAAACCGGTAAGTTGCTGGTCCACCAGCACGGTGCGGTTGCCGTTGTTCCAATCCAAGGCTAGCAACCCGCTCTCACCGGGTTGCAATTTCAACGCACCTTTGGTCAGTTCCTCATGCGAGCCAGCCTGGGTGCCGCCCGGCTGGATGTAGTTCACTAGCCAGTTAAAAATATCACCCACCGCCGACTGGCCGGCCTCGATACCAAAGTAGCCCGGCACCACGCTGCCGTTTACGATGCCGCAAACGCCGGGGATGTCAGCGAGCTTCGCCGTATTCACACGCACGCTGATATCGCAGGTACTGGTGCCGATGATTTTCACCAACGTGCCGGGCTTCACACCCGCGCCTATCGCGCCGGTGTGCGCGTCGAAGGCGCCAACTGTCACGGGAATGCCCACGGGCAAGCCGGTGCGCTTCGCCCAGTCCGTAGTCAGATTGCCGACCGCTGAATCCACGGCCAATACGCGCGTCGGTAAACGATCGCGAAGTTCGCCCAATTTCGGATCCAGCTTGGCAAGGAACGCCTTGTCCGGATAACCGCCCCACGTCTCGCTATACATCGCCTTGTGACCGGCAGCACAGATGCCCGCGATGAAACTGCGCGGAGCCAAAGTGTCCGTCAACGCAGCGGGAACCAGGTCAGACAATTCAATCCATGAATGCGCCGCATCGAACACTTCCGGCGCGCTACGCAGGCACTTCAAGATTTTGCTGAAAAACCACTCGCTCGAATATGTCCCACCGCACTTGGCGAGATATTGCGGGCGTATTTTTTTGGCCAACGCCGTGATCTCGGCGGCTTCGGCAATACCGGTGTGATCTTTCCACAGCCACGCCAGCGCAGCGGGATTGTTCGCAAATTTTTTCTGGAACGCGAGCGGTTGACCATTTTCATCCACGGGCAAGGGCGTACTGCCCGTCGTGTCCACGCCGATGCCGATGACTTGCGCGGCGCTAAAACCTTTGACGGCTTTCTTCGCCGCCGCCAGCGCCTGCTGGACAGTGATTTCAGCGCCCTTCAGATAGTCCGCCGGATGCTGGCGTGCGAGGTTCGGATCGCGGCCGAGGATGACACCCGCCGTGCCGTGTTCGTAGCCCCAGACTGCCGCGGCGACTTCTGCGCCGTTGGCGACATTGACGATGAGGGCGCGAACCGAGTTCGTGCCGTAATCCAGACCGATCGTATATTTAACGCTCATGGAATTATTTCGCAGGGTTCAACCGCAACACGGTTACGGAATTTCCCGGGAACGAACGCTTTAAGCTCGTGCCGCTGTAACCCACCGGCTCAGTTTTGGGCGCGACCTTCATCGGTTCGGCCAAAGAATTTTCATCGGTGCCGTTTGGGGAAGTCAGCACGATGGCGGTCCCCTGCCCGCTCAACTTCGCATCACCCAAATTGATTTCCGTCGCGAGCGGCTGCGTGCTCGCATTGACAACTTTGACGATGAGATCGCCGGTCTTGGCATCCGTGGCGGCGACCGAATATAGACTGGCCACCTTGCTGGTCAGGTCGTAGTCCACATCGTGGATCAACTTATCATCGAGCCAGCATTTCACATTCTTGCCGCTGACAGTAACTTTGAGGTCGTACCAACGATCGGTTTCGACATGGCTGGGCTTGGAATCAAGCGTGCCACCGGCTTCGATGCCGTCCGCTGTATTGCCCCAACCGCCAATGTTCCACCAAGTGCGGTCTTCGTCGCCGCCGATGCGGAACAAGACCATAAAACCCTCCGCGCCGGAAATTTTGCGTGCTTTGAGTGTGAGCGTGTAATCCGTCCACTCGCGCTTGCCGGCGATGGCGCGGATGAATTCCTTTTCCGCCATTTGCCGCAAGGCACTGTCTTGCGCCGCCCACTGCGCGCCATCACCCAGCAGCTTCCAGCCTTTGGTGTTTTTGCTAAAATCAGATTCAAACAGTACTTTCCCGTCCGGCGCAGTGACTTTGATGTCTTTGTATTCCGCCGCCGTATTCCAAGTGCCCACACCGATCATGCCGCCTTCCGCCGCCGTCTCGGCCATGGGCGATTCCACCGTGGTCGGCAGCGAAACATCGCCGCGATTTTCGGAGAACATCTTTTGAACGTAGTAACTGGGCAGGCCATACCATTTTTCGCTGTCGAAATTGATGAGGTCGGGATTCCACGCGCGATGGTTCAGATTCACGAGCAACGGCGCATAGCTGGCCATCACCACCTGGTCGGAATTGCGTTCCAAGCCCGTCATGAAAGCCGCTTCACCGATGGCGCCACGCAGATTGCCCAGACCGCAGTTGCGCGTCACCGCGTATTCGCCGACAAAAATCTTCGGGCCGGTGCGATCATATTTGTCGTAATGCGTCGCCTGGCGCATGAAAAACTCCGGCGTGTCATAATAATGCTCGTCCACAATGTCCGCCTTGGGCGTGCTGGGATGGCCGCCCTGCCACTCGTTGGCGATGAAAACTATTTCCGGATATTTGGCATGGACGGCGTTGACGAACAGCGGCCAGCGTTCGCGGTAAGGTGCGCCGCCATTTTCATTGCCGACCTCCAGATATTTCAAATGAAACGGTTCGGGATGGCCGTTGCGCGCCCGCGCACCGCCCCACAATGAATTCGTCGGGCCGTTCGCATATTCCACCGCGTCGAGAGCGTCCTGCACCCATTCATTCATACGGTCCATGGGAATGACTTCTTTGTGCGACATGCCGACATTGACGTCGAACAGCGGCTCCGCGCCAAGGTCTTCGGCCATCTGCAGATATTCATGAAAACCCAAACCTTGCGTGGAAAAATATCCCCAGATGTTCCACAGCGGCTCGCGCACATCCACGTTGCCAACGGTTTTTTTCCAATGGTTCATGTGCACAAAATCGTCGCCTTCCACCCAGCATCCGCCGGGGAAGCGGAGAAAGCCCGGATGCAGTGCATTTAATGACTCCGCGAGGTCAGGACGCAGACCATGCTCCTTCAACGTTTTTTTTGGCAACAGTGAAACCATGTCGAGGAACAGCGCCCCTTTGCCATCACCGGAAATCTCCAGCTTCGCTTTCGGATCGCTGCCAGCGGCGGTCAAATCCAAGGCGTGGTACTTCCAGCCGCCGGTGATATCGGAAATTTCACCGGTAGCGAGCACCGCGCCAGCGCCGCTCAAAATCTTCACGGTGAGCTTGCCGTCATACTTCTCACCACGCGTCGCGAGCTTGAAGGTATAACCATCGCCAGAGACGATGTTCATGCCCCAGTAACCTTCGTTCTGAAGCGTGAAGACGCCATCCGCCTTGATGCGAAGCGATTTGCGGTTGAACGGATTCAACGGCGGCACCGCCGGTTTGGCCTGAACATCCGCCGTGACAACGGTCACCGCGCTGCTGCCGGTGCTGGAAAAATTCCAATTCTCCGGTTTGTCGGAATCTTCAAAGGAACGGTTGCGGACGAGTTCCGGATAAATGCCGCCGTCCGCCGAGAGGTTGATGTCCTCAAAAAATATCCCCCACAAGGTCGGCGGGATGGCATGGGCCGGATGCGTCGCGTTCACGGTGATCTTGACCGTTTGCGCATGGGCGCAAACG
>DASZCA010000003.1:0-14780 GCA_035943555.1 Verrucomicrobiia bacterium | reverse complement strand
CGCTCTATCTCGGCATCACCAACGCCCTCTATCTGGATGCCGTCCGGTTCGGCAAGCAAAAGGCCACCAATAACATCATCGCCTTCAATCCGGCCTTCACCAACAGCACGACTCCGGTCGCGTACATGCGCGGCACCAACGGCGCCGCCTTCCGGTTCCAATTCTGGACCATCGGCGATGCCGATAATGAAACGACTGTTCCCAACAGTGTCCAGGCCAACGTTGATTTCAGTGGCGGCAAACTGGACGCCTTGACCGGCACGCTGATCGTCGGGCGCGGTGAAGTCAACACCGCCGATACCGGTTATGCCCAAGGCACGCTGACCTTTACCGCTGGCACGCTGGATGCCCTGAACCTCACCAACGGCTGGGGCCGTGGGAACAGTTCGGCCACCGCCACCATCTCCGGCATCGTGAACGTCAATGGCACTGCCACCCTCGCCTGCCCCAACATCACGTTGGCGCAGACCAATGGCGGCGTCAACGCCGCGCTGGTCTCCGGTACGCTCAACGTCACCAACGGCACTGTTCGCGGGAACATCAACGCGGGCGGCGGTGTCAGCACCGTCAACCTCAAGTCGGGCACGCTGGTGGTTTCCACGAACGTGGGCTCGGCCGCCTCGCCGTTGACGGCCTTGAGCCTGTCCACCGCGGCGCTGCACTTCCGCGCGGATGGCAATGCCACCGCGTCCTCCATCTACGCCGCCTCGGTCGCCACCAGCGGCACCTCGACCATCACGATCGATTCCGTGGCGAACGTGGCTTCGACCAAAACCGTTCACCTGATCAGCTACTCCGGCGCCACGCCGTTCGCCAGCCTTTCGCTCGCCCCGTTGCCGTCCGGTTACACCGGCAACCTGGCGGACAGCGGCACCAGCATTGATCTGGTCATCAATGTGGCCGTGGTGGTTTCCACGCCGCCGACGATCCGTAATATCCAGATCAGCGGCGGTCAGATCATCATTGGCGGCACCAACAACGTCGGCGCCGGCGGCACCTATTCAATCCTGACAACCACCAACCTCCTGGTACCGCGGACCAACTGGGTGGTGCTGACCAGCGGTAGTTTCGATGCGAATGGAAACTTCTCTTCCACTAACGCGACGGGAACAAGCCGCATGCAATTCTACCTCCTCCGGGTGCCTTGAGCAGTTTGTGATTGGGAACGGATGCGATTTTGACATCTTGTTGGGGGTTGTGGCCGTCGGGCGGTAAAACGCCCGGCGGCTTACATTTTATCAGTACCAATTTTTAGTGTATTTAAATGAAAATGAAATTTGATTGCAGATTTTTTGCCGGTGTTTTGCTCGCGGGATTCACGTTTGCGAATGTGGCGTCCGCCCAATCTTCGACCAACACCCCGGTGCCGGGACAATTCAAGGCCAAGTACTACGGAAAACTTTCCGAACTGCCCGTCGGCGCCGTCCAACCGCGCGGCTGGATTCAGCAATGGCTGGTGCGCCAGGCGCAAGGCCTGACCGGCCACCCGGAAAATCTGGATTACCCCTACGACACCTGCATGTTCGCCGGTGAAATTCCGCCCCCGGCCATCAAGGACAGATATTGGAAGGCGTGGTGGCCCTATGAGCAATCGGCTTATTTCACGGATGCCACCACGCGATTGAGCCGCCTTATCAACGATCCCGGCATCAGCCAGCGGCGTGATGCGGCGATGAATTATATCCTCGAACATTCTTCCGGAACCAATCTCGGCGGGTCGCAAGCGTGCTGGCCCAACGCCGTCGTCGGCCGCGCCCTGATGGCGGAATTTTCCGCCACCGGCGATCCGCACATCGCCAGCGTCATGCAAAACTGGTTGCTGACCAGCGCCGGCCAGATCACCCAAGGCGGCCGCAACGGCGTCAATTTTGAAGAAGGATTTTATCTCTACGGCCTGACCGGCGATCAACGCCTGCTGGACCTGTGCCGGAAAATCTATGATGGCTATCTGACCGACACCAATTCGTTCTGCTCCGCCGCCAAGATCGAAGGCAACGGACTTTTCCACGAACACGGGGTCACCGCGGCGGAAGAATTGAAATGCCTGCCGTTGATGTACAGCTACACCGGCGACCCCGCCGCGTTGCAACTCGCCGAACGCGCCTACCAAAAAGTTTTGGACAACAACCTCATGGCCGATGGCGGGGTGGTGAGTTCCGAACACCTCGACAAGCCTGCCTTTTTTTCCGTGCACGAAAGTTGTGACATCACCGATTGGTCATGGAGCCTCGGCTATCTCTTCATGGCCACGGGCGATGCGCATCTCGCCGATCTGATTGAGCGGACCACCTTCAACGCCCTGCCCGGCGCGGTGACGAAAGATTTCAAGCAGCTCCAATATTTTTCCGCCGCGAACCAGACCGTCATCGCCGCCACCAACACCCACCTTGGTCACTGGCTCACCCGCATGACCTATCGCGCCGCGCATGATACCGAATGCTGCGCCGGCAACATCAACCGCGCCATGCCTAATTACGTCATCCGCATGTGGATGCGCGCGGACGACAACGGTCTCGCTGCTGTCTATTACGGCCCGAGCGAAGTCACAACAACGGCCGGCGGTCAAAGCATCACCATTGCCGAGGAAACGGATTATCCTTTCCGCAATGACATTTCATTCAAAATCAAAACGGCTAAACCGGTTACGTTTGACCTCCAGCTTCGCATCCCCGCGTGGTGCGACCGCGCGGACATTCATGTGAATGGAAAAGCCTTGGGCCTGAAGACAGAAGCGGGAACCTTCGCCACCATCAAAAGAGAATTTCGCGAGGGCGACGTGGTAAGCCTGAACCTTTCCATGCCGGTGAAGGTTGAAGACTGGTTCAAAAACCAGGGCGTCTCCATCACGCGCGGCCCGCTGGTCTATTCGCTCAAGATCGCCGAGCAACGCGCCGAACACACAAATGATCCGGCCAACATCAAACCCCTCCTGAGCGGCCACGAAATCCGCGCCTTTCCCGAGGTGGAATTTGCCGCCGGCAGCGACTGGCGCTATGGCATGGACGCGGGGCTGGCAAAAAATCTCAGGCAAATCAAAGTGATCGAGTCCCCCCTGACGGAAAACCCGTTCCTTGAAGATCAGGCGCCGATCCGGTTGGAGCTTCCGCTCGACCATTTGCCCGGCTGGGCCGCCGGTTTGAGCGAACCTTCCGGCCTGCCTTCTGGACAACAACAAACGGTTGATGGCAAACCGGCCACCATGACCTTGGTGCCATATGGTTCCACACATCTGCGGCTGACCACGCTGCCGCTGGTCCGCCCGGTTGCGGAAAAATGAATCAGCGCGGTTCCGCGCCGGTCGGAGTTGGAATTTGCGGTTTGATGTCCGTACAGAATCTATGGTCTGATATGGGATGGCTGCAACCAAGTCACAGGCGGATGCGGGGCGACGGTTTAAAACAGCATCACCACCGGTCATATGTCTTTTCCTGATCGTGGCGACCTTGGCGGTCTATTGGCCCGTGTTCCATTGTGATTTCGTCGCGCTGGATGACCCGGAATATTTCATCACCAACGGCAACGTGCAAACGGGCCTGAACCCGGCCAATATCGAGTGGGCCTTCACCACGGGATATGTCTCAAACTGGCACCCGCTCACCTGGATTTCCCTGATGCTCGACGTGCAGTTGTTCGGCCGCGGCCCCTTCGGTCCGCATCTTGTGAATCTGCTGTTGCACGTGGCAGACACAGGCCTGCTTTTTTTTCTGCTGCGAAAATTGACTGGCGCGACCTGGAAAAGCGCCCTGGTCGCGGCACTGTTCGCCCTGCACCCGTTGCATGTTGAATCAGTCGCTTGGGTGGCTGAGCGCAAGGATGTCTTGAGCGCGTTTTTTGGATTTCTCTCCGTATGGGCTTATGCGCGATACGCACGCGAACGGTCTTCGCCGTCCCGCCCGCGATTTTCAGTGCCGGATTATGCTGCCGCCCTGGTTTGGCTTGCGCTCAGCCTGATGTCCAAACCCATGTTGGTGACGTTGCCGTTCGTCCTGCTGTTGCTGGATTTTTGCCCATTGCAAAGATTCAAGGTTTCGGCTGGAAAATCCGTGTTCGCGAAACTGGTTTTGGAAAAAGTGCCGTTTCTGGTTTTAAGCTTCCTTTCCAGTGTCGTGACGTTTGTGGTGCAGCAAAAAGGCGGGGCGGTCCAAGGCCTCGATCACATTTCCCTTTCTGAGCGCATCCAAAACGCCTTCGTATCCTATGCCCGCTATCTGGGCAAAACCTTTTGGCCGGAAAACTTGGCCAACCCCTATCCGCATCCCGGCCACTGGCCGCAATCGTTGGTGATATTTTCCATCGGCCTGTTCATCTTGTCATGCTTGGTCGCGTTGCTGTTAGCGCGCAAATTTCCCTTTGTTTTCGTCGGCTGGTTTTGGTTTGCCGGCACGCTGATTCCCACGATCGGCCTGGTTCAAGTCGGTGGGGCCGCAATGGCTGACCGCTATATGTATGTGCCGGTGATCGGCATTTTCATCATCGGGGCTTGGGCCCTCGGCGAAATTTGCACACGCTGGCGTGGAACACAACCTGCGGTGATCACCCTGGCTGCGCTGCTGGTCATCCTCTGTGCCGGACGAACGCGTTTCCAACTAGGCTGCTGGCATGACACTGGGACATTATATACCCGTGCCGTGGCCGTCACGAAAGGAGACGGTGCTGCGAGCAACGAGATGGGTGCCTGGTTGGCGGCCCACGGACAGCCCGGTCTGGCCTTGACCGCTTTTGCCGAAGCTTACCGGATCGATCCGGATAATTTCGCCGGTCTGTATAATATGGGCAATGCCCTGGCCAAAACCGGCCATAAAGAAGAGGCGATCACATTTTATCAGCACGCCGCGGAAATCGGCCCCATCAACGCCGATCTTTTAAGCAACCTGGGATTCGCCCTCGCCTCGGTAAAACGGTATGACGAGGCGGTCACTAATTTTGAAATGGCGCTGGTGTTAAAACCCGGTTCCGTCGGCGCGCACAACAATCTGGCCACCATTCTGTACAAGGAACATCGCTTCCCCGAAGCCGCCCAGCATTTTCAGGAGGCGCTTCACTTTTTCCCGGCCAATCTTGATGTCAACGAGGTCGCGGTGAAGGCACAGATTTGCTGTAATCTGGGCGATGCCTTGCTGCAACAAGGCAAAACTTCCGAAGCCATCCAAAGCTACCAGCAAGGATTGCAACTCGAGCCGGACAATCCAAAAATCCGGTCAAAACTGCAGGCGCTGGGTGCGCCATGAGAGTGATAAATCACGGTTGGCCAATATACCTAAATCTTTTTTCCAACCCCGCTGACTGGACAATCTTTTTTGCCGCTCCGGAAAAAGGCGCTTCCACCAGCCGCGTGCCCACCGGCGTACAGTTGTTAGTGCCTTTGCACACCAGATTGGTGCCCGTGATGAAATTATCCGCGATCTTCAGGTCGTGGATGCGGTCCGTCCATACAAACAGCCACTTGCCGCCCGGTTGCGGGTCGAAAACATTGTGCCTGATCGTCCAACCGGACGAGCCGTCGTCCGGATAGATCAGCCGTGAAAGGGAATGGACGTAGTTGCCCTCGATCCGCCCGCCCGGCTGTTCGCCCAGCACATAGATGGCGCCGCCATCCTTGGATAATTCCTGCTGCGTATCGAAAACTTTGTTGTCCGCAATGACGTTGTTCTTCGGCACCGTGGAAGCGGGGATTCCAGAGTTGCCCCACCACCAGCCCAGGGCGATGCCTCCGTAGGGCACGCCCGCGATATCATTATGCGAAATCTCCACCGCCTCGGTGAAAAATCCGCTGATGGCCTCGCCCTGTTTGTAGTCCAAACTGGCTTTGCGGATGAAATTATTTGCGATCCGATCCCGCGCGCAAACGCCTTCCACGCCATTCGGGTACAGCGGCCCATCACCGATCACATAATGCTGCGGATGCCCCACATTCACTGCGTTGCCGGAGATGTCGTTGAAGACATTTCCTTCCATGGTTGAATCCACCACATCGTTCACCAGATCCACCGCGCAACCGCTGGCAAGGTGAAGAAATTTGTTCCGCTCGAACCGGATGTTTTGCGCGTTACGCAGTTCGACCGTCGCCTGCGGCAGGTCGCAGATGTCATAATGGCTTTTGTGCCAGTCGCCGTCGTCACGGAAGCGTGTATATAAGCCAAGGCTCTGCACACCGACCATGCCGCGCGAACCGCCGACTTCCTGCAACAGCCAGTGGTCATACGAAAACGTCAACCCTTCAAAGACCAGGTTCTTCACCCGGTCATTCGTCGAGTTTCCGGTGATGCGTAATAGCCCTTCGCTCAAGGGAGCAATCACCACCGCCTTGCTCATGTCCTCGCCTTCGCGCGCATAGTAATACAGCGTATGCGTCACGCGGTTGAAATAAAACTGCCCGGGCTTGTTTAGAAACTCATAGGCGTTGCGAAGAGTGAATTTGTTCGAGGGATTGATGTTGCAACCCCAAGCCATTGTCGCCGCGATCGCCCCGTAGGGCTGTTGTAATTGAATGACCGTACTGCCACCCTCCGTCGTCACTCCCCGTGCGCATAGCACGAGAAAATTCCAAGTGCGATGTTGCAGCAGTTCCACATCGCCCGGGTTGGTGAGCCGGGGGACATCGGCGGCGTTAAATTTTATCCCGTCGAGTGTCTGCCCCGGCGTCTCGGCCCATGGCTCGCTGCCGGCCACCTTAAATTCACCCCACGCCCCCTGCCCCTTGAAATCCGCCTGCGCCATCGTCGCCCGCACACCGTTGACGAACAGGTTGCGCAGCTTGCCGTCCCAATTGAGATTCGCGAAATAAACCCGGCCATGGTCCGACTGCCAGCCCGTCACCAGAACCCCGCCATTGATGACCGGCATTTCCTTTTCGTAGGCACGGTAAATTACTTTATGGTCGCCCAGACCCGAATCTGTGACGCTAAATTCCACCGGCACCTTCACCGGATAATTGCCGCCGCGCAGGTTGACGATGACATCCCACTTCAGATCATGATTTATCGTCCGCACGATATCACGCGCATGCGCCAAGGTCTGAAACGGCCGGCTTTTAGTTCCGGGATTGGCGTCGTCACCATCCGGCGAGACATAAAATTCATGCGCCACCGATGCGCGCAGTGAAAACGCACCGCACACCATGGCCAGCCACAGGAGAATGGAAATTTTCCGGGTCACCACAGGATTTTGGCCGAGCCGCCGCCGGAAGCAATCACGGAACATCACGCCATTTTCTGATTTCATCTCCCCGTCTTAAAACATAAACTCGCGCGTTTGCAAAACATGGACACCTTGCTCGTCGAACTGCGCACCATCCTGGAGCCGCTCAAGCTGGCGGATTTATTTCCCCAATCACAGCCGCTCGAGGTGGAACTCGGCTGCGGGGACGCCTCGTTCCTCGTCGAATACGCCCGGCGTCATCCGGAAATCAATTTCATCGGCGTCGAACGCCTGCTGGGCCGCATCCAGAAGCTCGATAAGAAAGGCCGCCGCACCGGCTTGCTGAACACGCGCGGGGTGCGCATCGAGTCCGCTTATTTTTTGGAATATTTGCTGCCGGAACATTGCGCCACCGCGCTGCATATTTATTTCCCCGATCCGTGGCCCAAGAAGAAGCATCGTCGACATCGTCTCATCAACCCGCAATTCCCCCCCCTCGCCCGCCGGGTGCTGCTGGATAAAGGCATCATCTATCTCCGGACGGATGACACGGATTACTTCGAACAGATGAATGAAGTGTTCGCCGCTGCCACGGAATACGAGAAAGTTGAGACGCCGGCGCCCCTTGCCGAGGTCACCACCGATTTCGAACGCGAATTTAACGCCCAAGGAATCCCGACTCTGCGCGCAAACTATCGTTTGCGCGGTTGAATCAAACGTCGATCACCGGACCATTGCCGCCAGCGGGACCACCGGGACCTTTCGGGGGACCGCGGCGCTGGACATTGACGCGGGAATTGCCCGTCAGCACGTTTAGCGAGATGGAAACCACGCCGATGATGAGCGCACCGAGAAAGGCGTAACCAAAACTGTCCACGTAGAAGCTCGGTTTGAGCAGGTAGCCCACGAAATAAAGCAGCAGCGCGTTGATCACCAAGGTGAACAGGCCCAGCGTGAAGATCAGCAACGGCAAGGCGATCAGCATCAGGATCGGCCGCACAAAGGCGTTGAGGATGCCCAGCAGCAACGCGGCCAGGATCAGGTCGCTGTTTTTATCGCAATGGATGTGCCCGCGCAGAATCATCACCGCCAGCGCCACCGCCAACGTGTTGATGACCCAGCTTTGGAGGAAGCGCAGTAATTTATTATTTCCGGGCTGCATGGGCAAATCTTAGCAAGGCAAGTTTCACCGATTCCGACTGAAAAACAAGGAACGAATTTGATTGGCTCAACCGCCGGTTCACGTCAAATTCTGCGCCAGCCATGAAGTCCATTTTAATCGCCGCCCTTTCCGTGCTCACCTGTTTTGCCCATGCGGAAGGCGTGGTCGCGCCGGAAGCCAAACTGGAAAAGCTCGCCGGCAATTTTGCTTTTACTGAAGGGGCGACTTGCGATGCCAAAGGCAACGTGTTCTTCGTAGACCAGCCGAACAATCGCATCATGGAGTGGAGCGCGGATGGCAAGCTCTCCACTTTTCTCCAGCCCTCCGGTTATGCCAACGGCATGTGCTTCGATGCGAAGGGCAACCTCATCGCCTGCGCCGACGAACATAACCAGCTCTGGTCCATCGCGCCCGATAAGACCGTCACCGTCCTCGTCACCAACTTCAATGGCAAATATTTGAACGGCCCGAACGATGTCTGGATCGCGCCGGACGGTTCCATGTATCTGAGCGACCCGTTTTACAAACGCACCTGGTGGGATCACACCACCATGGCGCTGACCAACGAGGAAGTTTTTTATCTTTCACCCGACCGCAAAAAACTCACGCTCGTCACCGATGACCTCCAAAAGCCCAACGGCATCACCGGCTCGCCGGACGGCAAACAACTGTTCGTCTCCGATATCCGTGCCGGCAAGACCTGGCGCTACGACATCCAGCCGGATGGCACGCTGGCCAACAAATCTCTTTTCTGCGCAATTGGTTCCGACGGCATGACGATTGATGCGGAGGGCAATCTATATCTCACCGGACGGGGCATCACCGTTTTCAACAAGAACGGAAAACAGATCGACCATATTGATGTCCCGGAAAAATGGTCCGCCAATGTCTGTTTCAGCGGTCCGGACCGTAAAACCCTGTTCATCACCGCCAGTGAGTCATTGTATTCCATCCATTTGCGCGTCAGCGGCGCAAATCCTGCCAAATAACCGGCCATCCCGTCTGCCTTCTCAGCCCCCCATTGTGAATAACTTTCTTTCACATTTTGGTGATAGCGACCGATAGTGGAAGTATCGTATGAGCATGAAAGACGGTCCATTTGAGTCGTTGAAAGGCGATGACGAGATTGCCATCTTTCTGGACGGTCTGCCGGTGGCGTTGCCGCTTGGCCGCATCACTCCCAACTCCATCCGTTGCTACCTTGAAACTTTGGCGCTGGAAAACCAGCGTGTGCTCTGTTCCTTGAACATTGATGGGTATCCGGCCAATCTCTCCCTGCCCCTGCCCCGGTTTGGAAAAATTTCGCGCATCGATGCCGAATCCATCGCTTTGGATGAAAGCGTTTTGTTGTTGCTTAAAACCGCCTACCAGCAGGCCAACCATGCCCGCGAATGTGTTGAGACCGCGCTCACGTTGGTGCTGATCAACAATGCAAACGTCGCGCAAGAGCTCTGGTGGAGCATCGCGAGCCAGTTGAAAGAACCGGTCCTGACCTTGAGCCTGTTGCCCGATCATCTGTGCGGCCAGAGCAAGGGCGGCGCCTCGCTGAAACAGCTTCGCAAATGGCAATTGGAACAGGTGGCGGCCATCATCCGTCATGTCGACCAGGCCTGTGACCGGGGTGATACCATCCATCTCTCCAACGCGCTCGAAAGCCGCGTGCTGCCGTGGCTCGAAAAGCTCATGGAACTCATCCAGCTCTGGCATGAGACCGCGATGGCCGGTTCACGCCTCGGCATCAAGCACGGGACATTTTAGGTTTCGTCCGCCTTCGGGCGGTCTAGGTCATGCAGGTTCTTGATCAGTGAAATCCAATACAATGGGGCCAGAAACGGAACTATCCCCAATGTCATCAGCGCCAAACCGGCCACAATCAAGGGACGGTTCCGAAAACGTTGGTTGACGCCGTTCCTGTAAATCTCACCTTCGGAAAAAATACAAACGTAAGGCATCAGGTTGTTATATTGCCCGACCGCATTGCCGCAATGCGGACAAAACCAGGCGGTAGAACTTTGGGGAGTTGAGCAGTGATGGCAGGTTTGCGCAGTTTCCGGTTCCGACAGTTTTTTATCCGTCTCGGTGTCCCAAGGATCGGGCCGGACCGGCGCCTCGCGTACCCAGACGATGACCCGCCACAATAGTACGGCCAACATGCCGCCGATGGCAAATTCGGCGATCAGCCTGTTCGGATCGCTGGGAGCTGTCATGCAAGATACTCTCCCACCGCAGAGGCAGGAGGTCAATGTTGGAGTCCATGCCTTAGCATGTCGACGATTCGAGCAGCCTAAAGGCTGAACTCCAACGGCTCCGTTATCGCGTCCGCCTAGTTTTCCGATAGCTTACCGCCTTCGGTTTATCCTCCGGTTTGCCGCCGTCCATCATCCGTTTCAATTCCTTGATCTGGTCGCGTAGCAAGGCCGCCTTTTCAAACTGCAGATCCTCGGCGGCCTTGATCATCTCGCCTTCCAGTTCGCGGATGGTCTCGGTCACATCCATGTCCGTCGAAGTTTCGCGTAACATGCCGGTGGCCGCATCCCGCTGTTCTTCCTGCACGGCCAGACTTTCCTCGACCGCGCGGCTCACGCTGCGCGGGGTGATGTTGTGTTCCTTGTTGTAGGCGATCTGCCGGTTGCGGCGATATTCGGTGATGGCGAGAAATTTTTTGATGCTCTGCGTCATCACATCGGCGTACAGGATCACCAGGCCGTTTAAATGCCGGGCGGCGCGGCCCGCCGTCTGGATCAGGCTCGTCTCGCTGCGAAGAAAACCTTCCTTGTCCGCGTCCAAAATCGCCACCAGTGAGACCTCCGGCAAATCCAGCCCTTCGCGCAACAGGTTGATGCCGACCAAGACATCAAACTCGCCCTTGCGCAATGAACGGAGGATTTCCACACGCTCGATCGCTCCGATTTCGCTATGCATGTATTGCACCCGGATGCCGATCTCGCGCAGGTAATCCGTCAATTCTTCCGCCGTGCGCTTGGTCAAGGTCGTGACCAATGTGCGCTCTTTTTTGTCGCCACGCTTGCGGACTTCCTCCATCAGGTCATCGATCTGTCCCTTGAGCGGTTTGATGATGACGGTGGGATCGATGAGTCCGGTCGGTCGCACGACCAGTTCCGTGATCTTGCCCTGCGACCAGCCGATCTCACGCGGTGCCGGCGTGGCGCTGACATAGATGGTCTGGTTTTGCAGTCCTTGAAATTCCAGGAAGTTCAACGGCCGGTTGTCCAGCGCGCTCGGCAGCCGGAAACCGTGATCCACCAGCACCGTCTTGCGCGATTTATCGCCCTCATACATGCCGCCGATCTGCGGCACGGTCACATGCGATTCGTCGATCACGAGCAAGTAATCATCCGGAAAAAAATCAAACAGCGTCGTCGGTCGCGAGCCGGGCGGGCGGTTCGCGATATGGCGCGAATAATTCTCGATGCCGGAGCAAAAACCCATCTCCTCCATCATCTCGAGGTCGAATTCCGTCCGCATCTTGATACGCTGGGCCTCGAGCAACTTGCCATCACGTTCAAACTCCGCGATGCGGATGCCCATTTCCTCGCGGATGGCCAGCAACGCGTGCTTCATCTTGTCGCCGGTGGTCACGAACTGCTTGGCCGGAAAAATGGTGTTCGCTTGCAATGTCTCAAGCTTGTCGCCGGTCAGCGGCTCGAAGCGCGTCAGCTTTTCGATTTCATCCCCGAAAAATTCGATCCGCAATCCGTCTTCGCGGCCGGCGGGACGGACTTCCACCGTGTCGCCACGCACGCGGAAATTGCCGCGTTCAAAAGCGACGTCGTTACGCGAATACTGCAGATCCACCATGCGCGAAAGCAGTTGTTCGCGCGAGAGCGACATGCCCACCCGCAACGGGATCACCAGCGCCTGATAATCTTCCTTGCTGCCGATGCCGTAGATGCACGACACGCTGGCGATCACGATCACATCCCGGCGCGTGAACAGCGAGGCCATCGTGGACAGGCGCATCCGTTCGATATCATCGTTCACGCTGGAATCTTTTTCGATGAACGTATCCGTGCGCGGCAGATAGGCTTCCGGCTGGTAAAAATCGAAATAGCTGACGAAGTATTCGACGGCGTTGTTCGGGAAAAAACTTTTAAACTCCGCATACAATTGCGCCGCAAGCGTCTTGTTGTGTGAAATGACGAGCGTGGGCCGGTCAAAATTCTTGATGACGTTGGCCACCGTGAATGTCTTGCCGGAACCGGTCACGCCCAGCAGCGTCTGGTGCCGCGCGCCGGCGAGGACGCCGGCGGTCAGTTTTTCAATCGCCTGCGGCTGGTCGCCCGCCGGCTGGTACTCGGAAACAAGTTCAAACACGCGGGAAAGTTAAAGCCACAAGCGGGTAGCGTCAAACGGAAGGGGGTGGGAAATTTAACGAGGATGGCGGATTGAGGGCGGAGGATAGCCGGACAAAAGCTTAAATCGCGAAATATGCGAACGGAAACCGAAAGATGTGAGGCGGATTGCACAAATTATGCGAAGTGGGAAGGCAGGCCAGATTGCCCAGAGGAAGGCAATTCAACCACGAAAGACACGAAACACACTAAAGGTGGAAGAGCCGGGCTTCCAGAAATCCATCCAAACTATCTCAAAACTACATTCAGCACCTTCTGCCACTCATCTCCATGAACCAGTTGAAAAACTATTTTGCGTTCAGAAAACTCCAAACCAATTTCTGACCAGCTCTTTTCTTCGGCCAGCTCATTGCAGAGTTTAAAAACCTGCTTCTTGTAATCTGTGTCGTCATTTTTCAGGTGGATACCTTTGGATTCGACCACAAATACCCGCGTAGGTGGGCAGGAGTGCCTTCAACGCCTTAAGATTGTCGCCGTGAATGATGAGATTATCATCCAACTGCACTTTGTCCGTGAGGCTTTTGTCCTTTTTCGGCACCAGTTCGTGGTATTTGACCGAGAGATGATAATTCTGAACGAGCGCTTTTCCTTTGAAATCAAGTGTGGCCATGTTGTCCCGTGGTTGCTCGCGCCACCGCGACAACGGGACATCTAAAAAGAAGAGGCGCAACTTAGTGCACCCTGTCCCGAGGCACGACCAAGCGCCCTGTCACAGAAAGTGCAACCAAGCTGCGCCCGATGGGGCGCTGCTGGGTAGGTTTCCGTGACGGGCTTGAAAATTTGGTCGTTTTCGGGACAGCCCGTAGCCGTAGCTACGCAAAATTGTTTTGGTTAAATAATAATGGTCGTTTTGTTTTTAAGGACGGGGAGAGATTAAGCGGGTTGGCGACGGGGGGCAAGCGTGGGGATTGGCGGGGAACGAGGCGAGGATGGAGAATTGAGCATGGAGGATAGTGCCCGAGCTTCGCGGTGCTGGTTCTGGCTGGAAATTGGGGCGGAGCGGCAGGCCTGCCCGCCTGATTTTATTGTAAGCGCTTCACTGCAAGTGGTTAACACAAATATTTTGAAATTTTCCGGTTGGACAGCCTTTGTCCAACCGGTCGTGGCAAGATGGTGGCGATGATGCTGAAAAGCGGAAATCGAGAAAGCGGGAAAGTGGAAACCCACAGCGTGGGCGGACGTTCCTTTGGCATTCGCGGGTGGCGGGCGCGGCGCGGCCAGCATCTGTTTTCGCACACAGAGGACGCAGAGAGCACAGAGATGGGGGCAAGCTCAAAGTGAAGCTTATCCGGGTAAATCCGACCAAATCCGACCATAGAATTTTTATGCATGATGTTCCGGTAAGCGCAGAGGCGTGGAGAACGCAGAGGGTCGCGGAGATGACGGCGTTACTTTTACCGGCAGTTTGGATCCGCGTTTCTCTGCGGACTTTGCATTTCTGCGTTTTTCGAACGCGGACGGCAAAGAGCGGACTCACATTCACAAAGATTCCCAGAGATTCACAAGCTTTCACAGAGATTCACAAGGTTTCCCAGCACTTTAAAAAAAATTTATGAAAGGCCTAACGAACGATCGAGATGCGGGCTGCTTTCGAGGTTCAGCAGACCGGGTTCGGACTTGGCGAACGGCCCCAAGGATATCCGCGCGGTGCGAGTTGGGACAACTCGCGCTCCGGGACAAGCCCAAGGGCCGCCAAGCTCCACGTTCACTCGTATTCACCGAAATTCGCCGAAATTCACCCGCTTTTTAAAAAAAATTTATGGGGTGTGAATCACTGACACAGAAGGGACGAAGACTCCTTACGTCGTCTCCTACAAGCTACTGGAGCTTGCCGAGGCGGTGCCCGGCGTTCTGCGGGCGCGATCTTGCCGTGCCGGAGGCCGGCGATCCATCCGATTTGATGCGAGCCGCACGAGCCGAGGTGAATCTTGACACTGTTCTTGCATGGGCGTCTGCCCCGACCGAGGGGAAGGAACTGGCGACTGGAAAGTCGCCAGCACCGGCAGGCTGGAAAGCCTGCCCTACGTCGGAGGCGGTGCTCGGCGTTCCACATACGCAACGAGCGTTCGCGGACGAGGAACAAAGACCGTCCGTTACATGGGATATCC
>DASZCA010000002.1:0-4754 GCA_035943555.1 Verrucomicrobiia bacterium | reverse complement strand
CACCCGCGCAACGCTCGACGAACTCGAATCCCACCTCCGCGAAGAGATCGCCCGCCAATCCGCCAGCGGCCTGAACGAATCCGATGCCTTCCGCAGCGCCGTCCAAAAAATTGGTCAACCCGTCACGCTCAGCATGGAATTTCAAAAATCCGCTTTCTGGCTGGGCGAAAAAAACGCCAGATGGATAAATCGCCTCCTCGGCGGCGTTTGGCTGGTTTATTCGTCCGTCAGCTTTACTAAGTTGGGGCGGGGCATGTGGCCCGAGATTTCTCGTGCCAGCTCCGCTCACACCCCGATGTTTTTTCTCGGACTGCTTCTGGGCCTGGTTTATTTCATAGGGATCATTGCCAGCCTTGGAATTTTCAACGGTGCCCGGGCGGCCCGTCACTATCTCCTCTTTCTGGCCGGCTTGGATGCTTTTTGTGGCGTGATTGCCTTGCTATTGAAACCGAACCAGCTGGCCTGCGCTTTTTACACCATCGCTGGTTTCATCACCCTCTGGTTGCTCTGGCCTCAATCCAAAGCCAAGCTCGCCGCCAAATGATTCGGGTTCAAACGCCGTCGGGGCTGACGCCCGATCGCGCCGCCAAAAACTTCTTCAACTCCTCCGCCGCCTTGCCGCCGAACCCCGGCACCTCCGCCAGTTGTTCCAGCGTCGCCGCCTTCAACCGCTGCACCGACCCGAACTTTTTAAGCAACGCCGCCTTGCGCTGCGCGCCGATCCCTGGAAATTCATCCAGCACGCTCTCCGAGATCTTCTTGATCCTCAGTTGCGCGTTAAAACTGTTCGCCACGCGATGGCACTCATCCCGCACCCGCTGCAACAGCTTCACCACCGGATGATCCAACCCCAGCCGCAGCGGCAGGCTCCGGTCCGGCAGATAAATTTCCTCAAATTCTTTCGCCAGCCCGATCACCGGCACCTTTTCCAAACCAAGTTTTTTCAACTCTTCACACGCCATCCCCAACTGCCCCTTGCCGCCATCGATCAAAATCAAGTCCGGCAACCCGGCCGGTCCCGACGAACTCTTCACCGGAATCCCCCGCCGAACCTTCCGGCTCGTCTCATCCACCAAAGTTTGCAACTCCTGCGGAATTGCCTCGCCGCTTTCTTCCTCCGGTTTCAGATTCTGCGCCGTCACCTCGCTCAACACGCGCGTATACCGCCGCCGCACCACTTCCGCGATGCTCGCAAAGTCATCCTGCCCCGTCACCGTCTTGATTTTGAACCGCCGGTAATTCGCCCGGTCCGGCCGCCCGTTCTTGAAACTCACCAGCGACGCCACCGCAAATGTTCCGCTGATGTTCGAAATATCGAAACCCTCGATCCGCATTGGGGGCGCGGGCAGATTCAAAATCTTCGCCAGTTCTGCGAGATCCTGCTCCGGATTGATCGCCAGCGGCAAGTTATACGGTACGCGCGCAAATTTTTCCGTCTTCTTCCACGTCTCGTTCAAGTCGCGGATGAGATCGCGCAAATCCGCCGCCTTCTCAAATTCATGCGCCGCCGCCGCTTTCTTCATCTCCGCTTCCAGTTGCCCCTGCATCTCGCGGCATTGTCCCTCCAGAAAATCGCACGCCGATTTTACCTGGTCCAGATACTGCGCCGGCGTCACATTCCCCACGCAGGGCGCCGTGCAATATTTCAGATGCGCGTACAGGCAATGTTTGTAGTCCGCTTCGCCCGGCGTGAACACCCGGCATCCGCGCAAGTTGAATTGCCGCCGCGCCAGCGCCACCGTGTTGCGCAACGCTATCGAACTCACAAATGGCCCGAAATACTTCGCCCCATCATCCTTCTTCAAACGCGTAAAGGTAAAATTCGGGATCGGGTCGTTCAAATTCACCTTCAACATCAGGAACCGCTTGTCATCGCGCAAACTGATGTTGAACCGGGGCTTGAACTCCTTGATCAGCTTGCTCTCCAGCAACAGCGACTCCGGCTCGCTCCGCACCACATGGATGTCAAAATCATGGATTGCCTCCACCAGCGTGTTGAACTTCATGTCCCAGCCCGTCCGCCGCGACGGCTGAAAATAATGCCCCACCCGCTTCCGCAGATCCCGCGCCTTCCCCACATAGATCACCGTTCCGAAGCGGTCCTTGTGCAGGTACACGCCCGGCTTGTGCGGCACGGCGCTCAATTTTTTGCGGATGGCATCAGAGATGGACACTGATTAAATTTCCACGCAAAACCCCGCTGATGCAAAGAAATTTTGCCCCCACCGGTCAGCCGGCCGGAATCGCATGAAATACAGAGCGGACGACGCTCAATGGTCGCCGTGGTTGAAATTTCTCTGGAGCTTGGAGGGCAAGTGCCAAGACCTCTAGGTCAGGGCACTTGCCCGCTTGGATGTTGGGATTGGGAGTTTTTTAAGTTGCCTCCTGCTCAAAACCGCCGTATTCACCCCTCAGCGAAGCGAAAGGAATCCCATGTCCGAAAATCAAAACGAAGCGCCGCCCCCCATCACCCCGCCGCCGCCAACGTCACCGCCGCCCGCCTCGCCGCCCTCCAATCCCGACAGTCAGGCGCGCACTTGGAACATGCTGTGCCATCTAAGCGCCCTCGCGGCGTTCACCGCCATCCCCTTTGGCAACATCCTCGGCCCGCTCATCATCTGGCAGATCAAAAAGAATGAATTCCCCTCCGTGGACATCCACGGCAAAGCCGCGTTGAATTTCCAGATCTCGGTCACCATTGCCGCGCTCGTGGCGGCCATGGCGACCATCGTGCTTTCATTTTTCTGCGTGGGTTATCTGCTGATTCCGGTTGTGATCCTCATCGGCCTTGCCGGCACGGTCTTCGCCATCATCGCCGGCATCAAAGCCAGCAACGGCGAACCCTATCAATATCCTTGGACCTTGGAACTCGTGAAGTGACGGCCTTTATGTGGCGGCGGGCATCCTGCCTGCCGTAGAGCCCGGGCTTCCAGCCCGCCGGACAAAACCATCCATCAATCCGGCCGCTTAGTTTCTTAATAGCGCAGGAACCGTTTCCCTCTCCCGGCGGGAGAGAGCCAGGGTGAGGGAGAGTGGCACAAAAGCCCGACGCTATTTTTAAAATAAAACCGCCGTACGCACCACGCCTTCCTTGAATGTTGAGCGTTAAATGTTGAATGTTAAGCGTTTCCCTTTTTCAACCTGACGCCTCATTTCTTCTTCCCCATCTGCCGGTGCACAAAGAAATAATAAAGCCCGCCCAGCACCAGCATCGCCCCCGCCAGCCAGATCGTCACCCGGTGATACTCACCCTTCATCAATTGTTCATCCTGCCCCATCTTCACCCCCAGCCAGCAAAGCACCGCGCACCAGATCGCCGCCCCCAAAATCGTGTATGCCGAAAATTTCCAGTAGCTCATCCGCACGATCCCCGCCGGGATGCCGATCAGATGCCGCACCACCGGCAACAACCGCGAGACAAAGATCCCCATGCCGCCGTAATGCGCCGCCCAGCGCTCCGCACCTTCCACCTTCTCGGCGGAAATCAAAAAATATTTTCCAAACCGCATCACCAGCGGCCGTCCCGCCAGCCGCGCCGCCCAGTACATCAGCGTCGCGCCGAACCACGACCCGACCGTTCCCGCCAGCACGATCCCCCACAACGACAGCGGAATCTGCCCCGTGTATGCCAGATGCGCCGCCGGCGGAATCACGATTTCGCTCGGCAATGGAAACACCGAGCTCTCCACCGCCATCATCAACGCCACCAGCGGATACCCGCCCGATTGCAGCGCGTGTGAATACCAGTCGTTCAATCTCTGAATCAATTCATGCATGAAGCCGTGTTTATAGCGGAAAGAGAGCCCGATTGGACAGAATTTTCAAAATTAAATTATTAACGAAATCACAGAATATATGCACCAATCTGGCCCCAGTCGGTCTGCTAAAAATTTTTGCGGCGTGCATATAACCCTAAGTGGTAGGGCGCGTCGCTCCGCGCGCGCCGCAGCCTGCAAACTGCGCTCTCTCACACCCGATACTGTTCGCATATGACAACACCTCTCACTTTCTTCGATTGTCGTCATCTGCTTTCATCCCTTCGTAAAAAAATTTCGCTGTTTCTCGCTGACCGGCATCCCCAATTTTTCCATCACCTGCAACATGTCTTCCCACACGCGCCGTTTCTCCGCCATCGCCTGGTTCCGCAGCAGATACGCCGGATGATACGTCGGCATCAATGGAATACCGCGATACTCCTGCCACTGCCCGCGCAATTTCATGATGCCCGTCTTGTGCAGCAATCCCTCCAATGCCGTGCCGCCCAGCGCCACCAAAACCTTCGGCTGGATCAAATCGATCTGCTCATGCAAATACGGGATGCACGTTTCCATTTCCGTGTCCGTCGGTTTCCGGTTCCCGCTCGCCTGCCCCGGCGTGTCCGGCCGGCACTTCAAAATATTCGCGATATACACATCCGCGCGCGACAACCCCGTCGCCTGGATGATCTTCGTCAGCAATTGCCCCGCCGCGCCCACAAATGGTTCGCCCTGCGCATCTTCATCCGCCCCCGGCGCCTCGCCCACGAACATCAATTGCGCATCGATGTTGCCCACACCAAACACCACATTCTTGCGTGCCGCCGCCAAATTTGGGCATTTAACGCAAGCCAGTGCCCGCTCCCGCAACGCCGTAAACGCCGCCGCCTTGTCCCTCGCAACCAGCGGCGGGGCGGAAACTGTTTTAGCCGGCGCCACTGCGGCCACCGGGCGTTTCTCCGGCGTAGGAACCACCGGCGCCTCGACCGGCCTCACGAC
>DASZCA010000001.1:0-2079 GCA_035943555.1 Verrucomicrobiia bacterium | reverse complement strand
GGCCTTGAACTGGCAAAAATGATTGTGCGCGATGGCGAAGGCGTCCATCGCGTGGTAACGGTGCGCGTGAATGGCGCGAAAACGATTCAAGATGCGGATGCGGCGGCGCGCGCAGTGGCAAACAGCGCACTGGTGAAGACGAGCTGGCATGGCGGTGACCCGAACTGGGGGCGTATCATTGACGCCATCGGCTACTCCCTGGCGACGGTCGTGGAGGAGAAGATCGATATCGGCTACAGCGCGATGGACAGCAAAAAGATTTTATGGAGTTTGAAACGCGGTCAACCGACCGCGGCGACATTCAAGCAATTGTGCTTGGCGGTTGCTCCGAAAGAGTTTGAGTTGCACATCAACCTGAATCTGGGCAAAGCCAATGCGGTAATGTATGCGTGTGATTTGACGGAGGCGTATGTGGACTATAACAAGGGCGATGTGACGGATCCGACGACGCTGGGGGGATGATAAAATAATTTAATGAGTTAAACTCTGTTGAGGTAGTGCTGGCGCAACACCTCCCAGCCCTCCCGGCATTTCTGGGGACCGAGGCGGTGCGGGCGCTTGGTTCATGACCGGTACGGATACCTCGGCCGGCGCAGAGGGAACAGCCGCTGCGTTATTAGCCGACAAAGGTGGAGGCGCGAAACCCGCGCCACCGAACTGACTTTGATTGCCTGGCAAGGCAAGGCCCAAGTGGTGCGGGAAGCGGGTGACGGGAGCGGTCGGATGACTGCCAACGGTGATGATGATGGGACCGGCGTCATTTTGCGGCTCCTCAACCGGAAGCGCGGCGGGTGGAGGAGGAAGCGCAGATTGTAATGACCCGGATTGCAAGGTCATCACTGGCGGTTGAACTGACACGGGAGCACTTACCAAAGCGGCGGTCTTGAGGGCAATTTCCTGAACGGTGCCATGGTTATCGAAGGTCACGGTTTTTGAGTCATCATCAACCGACACTACCTTGATGCCATTGCGACCTTCGCCCACTTCTAAAACATAGGACGAATCGCCGCTTGAACCATCGAATTGAAGCGGTCCAGCCACCTGAAAAAGAACCTGCTTTTTCCCGAGAAGGGTCATCACGCCGTTAGCGGTAATTGTCGGGAGATTGGTGCTTTGCGTCGGCGAGCCAGATGCCACAGCCGGAATGCTGCGGGAAGGCAGGTCGCCAGCATGCACCATGAAATTGCCGGTCAGGCAGGACAGCCAGAGGACCGTCAGTCTTTTAAGGCATTTCACTGAAACAAACTTTCATGAAAGAACCTTGAAGGGCAAGGGTAAAACTTTGGCTGCTTTTGTGCGCACGATGACGTTACTTGGTTCGAATATTTTCAGTACGGGCGAAAGTGGTGTCACGGCTACCGCCTTGCCACTGCAGTCCAAGACACGCTCGCGCAAGAATTGGATGCTGTGGGAACAATTATTCTACTTCCGGAACATACCAGGCATGGCGCCGCCCATTTTGCCCATCATCTTCGACATCTTGCCCATCTTTTTCATCATGGTCTGCATCTGGAAAAACTTATTGAGCATGGTGTTCAGCTCGGTGACGGTCACGCCGCTGCCGGCGGCGATACGGCGGCGGCGGCTGGCGTTGAGGATGACGGGGTTGAGCCGTTCCTTTTTCGTCATGGCGCACACCATGCCTTCCATGCGTTTGAATTCTTTTTCCTGTTTGCCGACGTCCATTTGCTTGAGGGCATCGCCGCCGCCAGGGAGCATCTTGATGATGCTTTCGAGCGAGCCGAGCTTTTTCATAGCGCGCAGTTGCTCAAGGAAATCGTCGAGAGTGAACTCACCCTTGCGCATCTTTTCTTCCATGCGTTTGGCTTCATCTTCGGTGACGGCTTCAGCGGCTTTTTCGACGAGGCTGACGACATCGCCCATGCCGAGGATGCGCGAGGCCATGCGTTCGGGATGAAACGGCTCGAACTCGTCCAGCTTTTCGCCGACGCCCCCGAACTTGATGGGTTTGCCGGTGACGGATTTCAGGCTGAGGGCCGCGCCGCCGCGCGCGTCGCCATCCAGCTTGGTGAGGATGGAGCCGGTGATGTTGAGGGCCTGATCGAAATGGGTGGCGAC